>NZ_CAMZMW010000004.1:0-237931 GCF_947311865.1 Paracoccus sp. PARArs4
TTGCCGTGGTCAACGTGACCGATGGTCCCGATGTTGACGTGCGGTTTCGTCCGTTCAAACTTTGCCTTTGCCATGTGGGCCTCCTGGATACCGCGGGGCATGGCTGAAGGGCCCCGGATTTGACGTGCGCCGCGATGTATAAGGCGGCAGGGGAAAAATCAAGGGCACAGCGTCACGCAGACGTGCTAGTTTCGGCAGGCATTGCAGGCAGGGCACGCTGGAACCCGTGGCCCGCGCCTTTCGTTGCCGAACCAACGCCTTGCGCGGATCGCGCGCGGGGCCCTTTCACGGAAGACAGGGGAATTCGCATGAGCATGATGAAAAGCCTGGCCCGCGTCGCCGCGGGCGTGATGCTTGCCAAGGGAATCGGCGCGGTGATGAAGAACCGCCAGCAGGGTGGCGGCACGCATGGCGGCACTCAGGGCGGCGGTCTTCTGGGCGGCCTTCTGTCGGGCGGATCGGGCGGCGGCAGCCTGACGCAGATGCTGGGCAACCGCAGCGGCGGTCAGGGCAGCCTGGGCGGGCTGCTGGACAACCTGGGCGGTCGCGGCGGTGCGGCCGCGGGCGGGCTGGGCGCCGTTCTGGGCGGCCTGGTCGGCGGATCGGCGACTGCGGGCCAGCTGGCGCAGAAGGATTCGCAGCCGAAGAACGACGCGACCTTCGGGTCGCTGTTCGACGACGCGATCTCTCATGACGCCGAGCCCGAGGTGGCGCCGACGCCGGAACAGAACGCCGTCGCGGCACTGATGCTGCGCGCGATGATCCAGGCCGCGAAATCCGACGGCCATGTCGACGATGCCGAGAAGCAGCGCCTGCTGGGCCATCTGGGCGACGATCTGGACGATGACGAACGCAACTTCATCCGCGAGCAGATGTCGCGCCCCGTCGATGCACAGGACCTTGCCCACGACGTGCCGCAGGGCCTCGAGGCGCAGGTCTATCTGATGTCGCTTCTGGCCATCGATTTCGACAACGAGGCCGAGGCCCGTTACCTGAACGACCTTGCCGTCGCGATGGGTCTGGACCGCGGCACGGTGAACGACATCCACCGCGAGGCGGGCGTCATGCCGCTTTACAGCGCAGGCTGATCGCGAAAGCGTGAGGGCGGGGCTGCGCTGTTGCGCCGCACCGCCCTTCCTGCAAAGCTGACATGGCAAGCCGACAAACCGACAGGTTCCAAGGAGCACGCCATGACCAGAGCCTTCCTGACTGCCGCCTTCTGCCTTGCCGCCCTGCCGGTGGCCGCCCAGTCCGCCGACGATGCCGTCAAGGCGCGACAGGGCTTCTTCACCATGATCTCGACCGAGATGGGCACCCTGTCGGACATGGCGCGCGGCAATACCAAATACGACGAGGCCGCCGCCGTCGCAGCGGCGCAGAACCTGATGGCGCTGACGGGTTACGATCTGCCCAAGCTGTTCGTGGATGGCAGTTCCGCCGACGATATCGACGGCACCGACGCCCTGCCCGCGATATGGGGCGACAAGGACGATTTCGCGCAGAAATACGCGGCGCTTGCCAGCGCGACCGAAGGCATGGACCAGGCCGTCGCGGGCGGTCAGGAGAACCTCGGGCCGGCGCTTCAGGCGGTGGGAGGCACCTGCCGCGACTGTCACCAAAGCTATCGCGCGGACTGATGGCCGCCGAACAGGCACGCCGGGTCCGCGTCTGGGACCCGGCCCTTCGGGCATTCCACTGGCTGCTGGCCACGCTGGTCATCGCCAACTGGTTGCTGGGCAAGTTCGGCCCCGGCGTCATGACGATCCATTTCTGGCTGGGCTATGCCATCCTGGCGCTGCTGGGCTTCCGCGTGGTCTGGGGCTTCGTCGGGCCCAAACATGCGCGGTTCCGCAACTTCCTGCGCGGGCCGCGGGCGGTCATCTCCTATCTTCGGCACCTGCACGAACCGCGTCCCAGCCTGTGGCCGGGGCACAACCCCATGGGCGCCCTGTCGGTCGTCGCCATGCTGGGCGTGCTGCTGTGGCAAGTGGGCAGCGGCCTCGTGATCGACCCCGAGGATTTCGTGAACATCGGTCCACTGGCCGATCTTGCGGGGTCCGACATCTCTCATGCGGCGGTGGGTTGGCACGATCTCGGGGCGACGCTGGTGCTGGTCCTTGTGCTGCTGCACGTGGCCATCATCGCCTTCTATCGCCTGTGGAAGCACGAGGATCTGGTCCGTCCGATGATCACCGGCTGGAAATGGGTGCGCCGGACAGACAAATGATGCCGGAACCCCCGGCATCGCCCATCGTTGGCACCTGACATCACCGCAACATCGGAGAGAGCCATGTCAGGCAAGCCCTTCCGCCCCCCGTTCCGCGCCGGAGCGTTGCAGGACCCCCGCCTTCCCGAACCCGATTTCCCCGCGCAGAAGCAGCAGATGCCGGGCCTTGCGACCCGCATGGACCCCCTGCCCGATCATGGCGAACAAAGCTATCGCGGGTCCGGGCGCATGGCGGGCAAGCGCTGCCTGGTCACCGGTGGCGACAGCGGCATCGGTGCGGCGGCGGCCATCGCCTTTGCCCGCGAGGGCGCGGATGTCGCCATCAACTATCTTCCCGAGGAACAGGAGGATGCCGACGCCATCATCGCCGTGATCGAGGCCGAGGGCCGCAAGGCCGTGGCCATTCCGGGCGACATCCGTAGCGAGGATTTCTGCAAGACCCTCGTATCGCGCGCGGTCGAGGAACTGGGCGGGCTGGATGTCCTGGTCAACAATGCCGGTCGCCAGCAATATTGCGAGACCCTCGAAGAGCTGACGACCGAGGATTTCGACGCGACGATGAAGACGAACATCTACGCGCCCTTCTGGATCACCCGCGCAGCGGTGCCGCATATGGGCGAAGGCGGCTCGATCATCATCACCTCGTCCACGCAGGCATTCTCGCCCGCGGCGCATCTGTTCGACTATGCCCAGTCCAAGGCCGCGAACGTGGCCTTCGCGCAGTCGCTGGCCAAGCAGCTGGCCCCGCGCGGCATCCGCGTGAACGCGGTCTGCCCCGGCCCCTACTGGACCGCGCTTCAGATCAGCGGCGGGCAGCCGACGGACAAGGCGGCGCAGCATGGCGCCAACCAGCCGCTTGGCCGTCCGGGGCAGCCGGTCGAGATCGCGCCGATCTACGTGCTTCTGGCATCGGACGAGGCGAGCTATATCACCGGCGAATATTTCGGATCGGTCGGCGGCGGCGGGCTGTAAGGGACGCCACCTGCGGAAACGACGAAGGGCGGGGATGACCCCGCCCTTTTACCTCATGCGAACTTGTTGTCGCGCGGGAAGCCGCGTGGCGCCATGCGGCCCACGCCCGCCCGCTTGCCGACCCATTCCGACAGGTCGCTCTCGGTCCGCGTCTTGCCCCCGCCCATCGGCCATGACAGCCCGTCGGCAAGGTTCAGGGTGATCGCGTCGGTCAGCACCTCGTCCTTGAACAGGCCGCCGGGCTTCAGCTTCATCAGCCGCACGCCCTTGCCGCGCGCCATCTCGGGCAGCTCCGTCAGCGGGAAGACCAGCATACGGCGCGTGCCCGCGACGACGGCGACGTGATCGCCCGCCACGGGACGGCAGAGCAGCGCGTCGCCGTTCAGCACCTGCTTGCCCGATTTCGTCTGCGCCAGGATGTCCGACGAATTGACGATGAACCCGTCCGCAGCCTTCGAGGCCACGAGGTACTTCACCCCCTCGCGCCAGGGGAAGATCGCGATGACCTCGGCCTCGTTCGGCAGATCGACCATCAGGCGCAGCGGTTCGCCCATGCCGCGCCCGCCCGGCAGGTTGCTGGCAGGCAGCGTGTAGAACCGCCCGTTCGAGGCGAAGATCATCAGCTTGTCGGTGGTTTCGGCATGCAGCGCGAAGCCCGGGCCGTCGCCATCCTTGAACTTGACCTCGGCATCCAGCGGCTGGTGGCCCTTCATCGCGCGGATCCAGCCCATCTTCGACAGGATCACGGTCAGCGGCTCGCGCTCGATCATGGCCTCGATGTCGATGACGGGGGTCTCGGCGGCCTCCGCGATCTCGGTCCGGCGCTGGCCCTCGGGGGTGGATTTCCCGAAGAGGTTGCGCACTTCCTTCAGCTGGGTGGCGATCTGCGCCCATTGCGCATCCTCGTCGGCCAGCATGGCCTGCAGGCCGTCGCGTTCCTTCAGCAGGGCGTCGCGTTCGGCGCGCAGCTCGATCTCTTCCAGCTTGCGCAGGGCGCGCAGGCGCATGTTCAGGATCGCCTCGACCTGGACCTCGGACAGGCCGAACTCGGCCATCATCACGGCCTTGGGTTCGTCCTCGTGGCGGATGATCTCGATCACGCGGTCGATGTTGAGATAGGCGACCAGGTAGCCTTCCAGCACCTCGAGCCGCGCGGCGATCTTGTCCAGCCGGAAGTTCGCGCGGCGCAGCAGCACCTCGCGGCGGTGGTCGAGGAACGCGCGCAGCACCTCCTTGAGGCTGCAGACCTTGGGCACGCGGCCGTCGATCAGCACGTTCATGTTCAGGTTGAAGCGGATTTCCAGGTCGCTCGTCTTGAACAGCGCGGCCATCAGCTGTTCGGGATCGACGCTGCGGGTCTTGGGCTCCAGCAGGATGCGGATATCCTCGGCCGATTCGTCGCGCACATCGGCGAGGATCGGGATCTTGCGGGTCTGGATCAGTTCGGCCAGCCGCTCGATCAGCTTGGATTTCTGCACCTGGTAGGGGATCTCGGTGACGACGATCTGCCACTGCCCCCGGCCCAGATCCTCGACCGACCAGCGCGCGCGCAGGCGGAAGGCGCCGCGCCCCGTGCGATAGGTCTCGGCCATGCTCTCGGCGCTTTCGACGACGACGCCGCCGGTGGGGAAGTCCGGCCCCTTGAGCAGCGTCGCCAGCGTGTCGTCACGCGCGTCGGGCGACTTGATCAGATGCAGGCAGGCGTCGATCACCTCGTGCAGGTTGTGGGGCGGGATATTCGTGGCCATGCCCACCGCGATGCCCGACGCGCCGTTCGCCAGCAGGTTCGGGAAGGCCGCGGGCAGCACCGCGGGCTCGGTCAGGGTGCCGTCGTAATTGGGGCGGAAATCGACCGAATCCTCGGTCAGACCGTCCATCAGCGCCTCGGAGGTGCCGGCAAGGCGGGCCTCGGTGTAACGCGCGGCGGCGGGGTTGTCGCCGTCGATATTGCCGAAGTTCCCCTGCCCGTCCACCAGCGGATAGCGCATGGCGAAATCCTGGGCCAGGCGGGCCATCGCGTCATAGATCGCGGCATCGCCATGGGGGTGATAATTGCCCATCACGTCGCCGGTGATCTTGGCCGACTTGCGGAACGCGCCCGTGGGCGACAGCCGCAATTCCCGCATCGCATAGAGGATGCGGCGATGCACCGGCTTCAGCCCGTCGCGGGCATCCGGCAGCGCGCGATGCATGATCGTGGACAGCGCATAGGTCAGATACCTTTCGCCGATCGCTCGGCTGAGGGGTTCGGACAGCGCGCCTTGCGCGGGATCGGGAAGCAGATCGTCAGACATGCCTTCTGGATAGGACGCGCCGTGCCGCCGGTCCAGATCGAAAAACGGCGGAACCGCCGCGCTGCCGTGGTGTTGGGCGGCGGGATCGGATAAGAATCGAGCGACCGTGATCGCGCACCACGAGGGAGGCTGTCGGGAATGCTGAAGCTGGGTATGCTGGTGCTTGCCACCCTGCTGGCCATCTGGGCCGTCCTGTCGGGATATGGCGACGGCGATCTGCGCGCCGATCGACGGGCGCAGGATGCCCAGGAACGCAGCGCCGCGCAGGATGCCGGCGCCGAGGATCTGACCGCCACAGTCGCGCGCGATGCATCCGAGGGCGCCGAGGCGCTGACCCCCACATCGCCCGAGGCCAACAGCAGCGCCGCCATCGTCGAGGCCGAGAGCCAGACCCCCGAGCAGGTCGAAGAGTTCCCCGGCCCCGCGCTGCAACCCTCGCCCGAATATGCGGGCCGCACCCCCGAGGCCGCCCCCGCCCAGCCGCTTGGCGACGGGCAGCGCCTCTATGTCACCGGATCGCGCGTCAACATGCGGTCGGGCCCCGGCACCGGGAACCCGGTCGTGGCCGCCCTGACCGAGGGCACCCAGGTCGAGGCGATGGGCCCGACCGGCGGCACTTGGGTCGAGATCCGCACCGCGGCCGGGGATCGCGGCTTCATGGCAAACCAGTTCCTGTCGCCGGACGCCCCCTGATGCGGGTCCTGCTGACCGGAGCCTCGTCCGGGATCGGGCTGGATGCGGCGCGTTTCCTGACCGAGCAGGGCATCGATGTCGTCGCGACCTGCCGCAAGGACGCCGATATCGCGGCCCGCCGCGCCGAGGGCATCGAATGCCTGCGGTTGGATCTGGACGACGAAGACAGCGTTGCCGCCTGTGTCGATCAGGTGCTGGCGGGCGGTTCGCTGGACGGGCTGGTCAACAACGCGGCCTTCGCCCTGCCCGGCGCGGTCGAGGACATGCCGCGCGGCGCCCTGCGCGCGATATTCGAGACCAACCTCTTTGGCAGCCATGACCTGACCCGCCGCCTGATCCCGCATTTCCGCGAACGCAGGGCGGGGCGGATCGTCAATATCAGTTCGGTCCTCGGGCTGGTCGGCATCCCCTGGCGCGGTCCCTATGTCGCGACCAAGTTCGCGCTGGAAGGTCTGACCGACGTCCTGCGCCTGGAGATGGAGGGCACGGGCATCCATGTCGTCCTGATCGAGCCCGGCCCCATCACCAGCCGCATCCGCGAGAACGCGATCCCGCATTTCGAACGTTGGGTGGACTGGCAGTCCAGCGCCCGCGCCGACCAGTATCGCGACAGCCTGCTCAAGCGGCTCTACGAACCCTCGGGGCCCGACCGGTTCGAACTGCCCCCGCGCGAGGTGTCGAAGCGCATCCTGACCGCGCTGACGGCCGATCGCCCCGCCCCGCGCCAATATGTCACGACGCCCACGCGCATCTCGGGGGTGGCGCGACGCGTTCTGCCGACGCGCGCACTGGACTGGTTCGCGCGGCGCGCTTAGGCTCTCGGACCGAAAGGCAGGGACATGGACGACAGGAACCTGATCATCATATCGCTCGTGGGTATCGGCATCGTCTTCGCGATCCTGATGACCGGCATCGGCGGCTTCGCCCGGGGCGGCGACTGGAACCGGCGCAACGCCAACCGGATGATGCGCTGGCGCATCTATGCGCAGGCGGGTGTCATCGCGGCGCTGCTGGTCCTTGTCTGGCTGGGGTCGCGCTGATGGTCGTGCTGAACCGCATCTATACCCGCACCGGCGACAAGGGCGACACCGCGCTGTCCGATGGCAGCCGCGTTCCGAAATCCGATCCGCGGGTCGAGGCCTATGGCACCGTCGACGAACTGAACGCCACGCTCGGGCTGGCTCGCCTGCATGCGACGGGCGATCTGGCGGCGATGATCGCGGTGATCCAGAACGACCTGTTCGACCTTGGCGCGGACCTGTCGCGCCCGAACATGGATGCCGACGACCAGGCCGGATATCCCGTGCTGCGCATCGTCGCCACCCAGACCGAACGCCTCGAATCCGAGATCGACGCGATGAACGCCCGCCTGCAACCGCTGCGCAGCTTCATCCTGCCCGGCGGGTCGGCGCTGGCGTCTCATCTGCACCTGTGTCGCACCGTCGCGCGTCGCGCCGAACGCCGCGCGACCGAGCTTGCGGCGGGCGGCGATGCCAACCCCGAGGCGCTGCGCTACCTCAACCGGCTGTCGGACTGGCTGTTCGTCGCGGGGCGCATCGCCAATGACGACGGGGCCGCGGACATCCTGTGGGTTCCCGGCGCAAGCCGCTGAACCGATACCGCAAACGCTGCGTCCTGTGACGTTTTTGCCCTGTCATCGGGGGAAAGTGACGTCTAACACTTGTGCCACAAGACGCCGAAACAAAGGGAGAGAGGCCGATGAAGGTTCTCGTGCCAGTCAAGCGCGTGATCGACTACAACGTGAAGGCTCGGGTCAAGGCCGACGGGTCCGGAGTGGATCTTGCCAACGTCAAGATGTCGATGAACCCCTTCGACGAGATCGCGGTGGAGGAAGCGATCCGTCTGAAGGAAAAGGGCGTCGCGACCGAGATCGTGGCCGTCAGCATCGGGGTGAAGCAGGCCCAGGAAACCCTGCGGACCGCACTGGCCATGGGCGCCGACCGCGCCGTGCTGGTCGTGGCTGCAGACGATGTGCACCAGGATATCGAGCCGCTGGCCGTCGCCAAGATCCTGAAGGCCGTCATCGACGATGAGCAGCCCGGGCTGGTCATCGCCGGCAAGCAGGCCATCGACAACGACATGAACGCCACCGGCCAGATGCTGGCCGCGCTGCTGGGCTGGGGTCAGGCGACCTTCGCCAGCAAGCTGGAGATCGAGGACGAGGCCGCGAAGGTCACGCGCGAGGTCGATGGCGGCCTGCAGACCATCGAGGTCAAGCTGCCCGCGATCGTCACCGCCGACCTGCGCCTGAACGAGCCGCGCTATGCGTCGCTGCCCAACATCATGAAGGCCAAGAAGAAGCCGCTGGACGAAAAGACCGCCGCCGATCTGGGCGTCGATGTCACGCCGCGCCTGGCGGTCGTGAACACGCGCGAACCCGAGGGCCGCAAGGCGGGGATCAAGGTCGGCTCGGTCGACGAGCTGGTGTCGAAACTGAAAGAAGCGGGGGTGGTGTGATGGCTGTTCTGCTGCTGGCCGAAGTCACCAATGGTGAACTGAACCGCGACGCGACCGGCAAGGCCGTCGCCGCCGTCAAGTCGCTTGGCGACGTGACCGTGCTGTGTGCAGGCGCAAGCGCGCGCGATGCGGGCGCCGAGGCTGCCAAGATCGACGGCGTCGCCAAGGTGCTGGTCGCCGAGGATGCGCGCTATGGTCACCGCCTGGCCGAACCGGCCGCCGCGCTGCTGGTGGCGCTTGCGGGCGATTACGACCATATCGCGGCCCCCGCCACGACCGATGCCAAGAACATCATGCCCCGCGTCGCGGCGCTGCTGGATGTCATGGTCATCTCGGACGTGTCCGCCGTGATCGACGCCGACACGTTCGAGCGTCCGGTCTATGCCGGCAACGCGATCCAGACGGTGAAATCCGCCGATCCCAAGAAGGTGCTGACCATCCGCACCGCCAGCTTCGACGCCGCCGGCGAAGGCGCGGGCGCATCGGTCGAGGATGCGGCACTGGCCGACGATCCGGCCCTGTCGTCCTGGGTCGCCGACGAGGTCGCCGAAAGCGACCGCCCCGAGCTGACCTCGGCCGGGCGCGTCGTCTCGGGCGGTCGCGGCGTCGGCTCGAAGGAGCAGTTCGAGATCATCGAGAAGCTGGCCGACAAGCTGGGCGCCGCCGTCGGCGCATCGCGCGCGGCGGTCGATTCGGGCTATGCCCCGAACGACTGGCAGGTGGGTCAGACTGGCAAGGTCGTCGCCCCCGAGCTGTATGTCGCCGTCGGCATCTCGGGTGCGATCCAGCACCTTGCGGGGATGAAGGACAGCAAGGTCATCGTCGCGATCAACAAGGACGAGGAAGCGCCGATCTTCCAGGTGGCCGATTACGGCCTGGTGGGCGATCTGTTCGCAGTCGTTCCGGAACTGACCGACAAGCTCTGACCGCTTTTCGGACGAACGGTGAAACCGCCCCCGACCGGGGGCGGTTTTGCGTTGCGGCAACATGAAGCCCGCCCTATCGTCGCGGGCGCAAGGCGAAAGGTGGCACGAATGAACATCCAGACCGTAGGCGTGATCGGCGCAGGCCAGATGGGCAACGGGATCGCCCATGTCTTCGCCCTGTCGGGTTACGAGGTCCTGCTGAACGACATCAGCCAGGAGGCCCTGAACTCGGCCCTGTCGCAGATCGACAAGAACCTTGAACGCCAGGTCTCGAGGGAAAAGATCTCGGCCGAGGCACGTGCGGCGGCGATGTCGCGGATCCGCACGACGATGAAGCTGGCCGATCTGGGCCAGACGGACCTGGTGATCGAGGCCGCCACCGAACGCGAGAGCGTCAAGCAGGCCATCTTCGAGGATCTGGTCCCGCATCTGAAGCCCGAGACGATCCTGACCTCGAACACCTCGTCGATCTCGATCACGCGCCTGGCCAGCCGCACCGACCGCCCCGAGAAGTTCATGGGCTTCCACTTCATGAACCCCGTGCCGATCATGCAGCTGGTCGAGCTGATCCGCGGCATCGCCACCGACGAGCCGACCTACAAGTCGCTGCTGGCCGTCGTTGAATCGCTTGGCAAGACCGCTGCCAGCGCCGAGGATTTCCCCGCCTTCATCGTCAACCGCATCCTGATGCCGATGATCAACGAGGCGGTCTATACGCTCTACGAGGGGGTCGGTTCGGTGGACAGCATCGACAAGGCGATGAAGCTGGGCACGAACCACCCGATGGGTCCGCTGGAACTGGCCGACTTCATCGGCCTGGATACCTGTCTTGCGATCATGAACGTCCTGCATGACGGGCTGGCGGACACGAAATACCGCCCCTGCCCGCTGCTGACCAAATATGTCGAGGCCGGTTGGCTGGGCCGCAAGACCGGTCGCGGCTTCTACGATTACCGGGGCGAGACGCCGGTCCCCACCCGCTGATGGCGGCGCGGGGCCGATGCGGCCCCGCCCCCGTCGCTTACGCGTCCTGCTTGGGACGGCGGCTTTCCATGAACTGATCGAACTCGGCCTTGTCCTTGGCCTCGCGCAGCCTTTCGAGGAAGCCCATGAATTCGGCATGCTCGTCCTCGAGGCGCTTCAGCGTCTGTTCGCGATAGGCGTCGAAGGCGCTGTTGCCGGTCGGCGATGCGACGTGGCGGGGGCTGCGGGTCGAGTGTTTGCTGCATCCGAACATGCGATTGCTCCAGATCATGTAGGTCAGAAGGGCAAGGCCCGCGGGCCAGAAGGCGATGAAGCCAAGGACCATCGCCGCGATCCATGCAAGGCGTCCCCTTGCATCCAGCCAGTCCCGCCCGCGGGCCAGGGCCTCGGCCAGCCGCGATTGCGACCTCGGGGCTGCGTGATGTGCCAAGGTGGCGGTTTCCATGTCGTCCTCCGATGTTAATGTTAATCACATTTACATAGATGGGAGGCCGAAGCCGGGGATCAAGATCCCGGCTGCCGATTTTTCACGAAGGGATCAGGCCAAGCCCGCGGAGATAGATGATCGCCCCGCTTTCCAGCATCTCGGAGGGCGCCACCGGGCTGCGGCTTCCGGGTTTCCCGCGAGAGAACAGCTCGACCACGCCGTGGCTCATGGCCCAGATGTGGTTGGCGACCATGCGGGCGGGCGGGCGGTTGCCCTCGGGCAGGCGCTGCGCCAAGGCGTCGGCCGCCGCGACCAGAACGCCCTGCGCGCGTTCGGATGCGGATGCCAGTTCGGCATTGCCCGCGATCGAGATCCCGCTTTCGAACATGGCCATGTAGAAGCCGGGCCGGTCCGAGGCGAAATCGAGATAGGCCTGCCCCATGCGCAGGAAGGCGGTCAGGGGCTGCGGGGCACCGCCGTCGAAGGCGCGTTCCAGCCGCAGGGCGAATTCCTCGAACCCCTGGCGGGCGACCTCTTCCAGCAGGTCCTCGCGGTTCTTGAAATGGCGATAGGGGGCGGCAGCCGAGACGCCCGCGCGACGCGCAGCCTCGGTCAGGGTGAAGGCCTGCGGGCCCTGCGCCTCGACCAGCGCGGCGGTCGCATCGACCAGCGCCTGTCGCAGATTGCCGTGGTGATAGGTCTTGCGGTCGGCCAAGGCGCGGCCCTTACATGCCTTCGCCGAAATAATCCGCGACCAGGCGCGACAAGGCGTCCGACAGTTCCTGCGCCTGCGCGCCGGTGGTGGTCACGCGGATCTGGCTGCCGCGCGGCGCGGTCAGCATCAGCAGGCCCATGATGCTGTCGCCCGATACCGACATGCCGTCCTTCTCGACGGTGGCCTGCGCATCGAAGCTTTCGACCACGTCCACGAATTTCGCGCTGGCCCGCGCATGCAGGCCCTTCACGTTGATGATCTCCAGGTCCTTGGTGACGGTTCCGCTCATCCCAGGTGACGCCTCGCGCTTCCGATCGCCGCCTCGGGGGGGACGTTGTAGCTGTTGATGTACTTGCGCCCGGCTTCCTTGGCGAAGGCCACCGCATCGCCCACGCGCAGGTGGCGCGACTTGGCCAGCTTCACCAGCATCGGCAGGTTCGCACCATAGAGGATGGTGCGGTCCTGGACCGCGCAGGCCGGCAGCGACAGGTTCGACGGCGATCCGCCGAACAGGTCGGTGACCAGCACCACCCCGTCGCCCAGATCCACCGCATCGGCCGCGGCCTTGATCTCGGCCGTCTTGGCCGCGCGGTCGTGATCATCCTCGATCGCGACGGCAGCGATGCCTTTCTGAGGCCCCACGACATGTTCGACCGCGGAAAGATATTCCCGGGCCAATCCGCCATGTGCCACGATGACAATTCCGATCAACGCGCCTCACCAGGTTCATGCATCGTCACTGCGCCTGCACCTTGTCCGGATCTGCCGCGCCGTTGGGCTGGGCATCCGATCCGCCGTGCAGCGTCGCCATACGACGCTCAAGCTCTCTGTGTCTTATTGACACCGGCCAGCCACCATCCGCAAGCGCAAGCGCCATCTTTTCCACCATTGTGACCGAACGATGTTTCCCCCCGGTGCATCCGAAACCCACGGAAAGATGGGATTTCCCCTCTTCCATGTGCGCGGGCAGCAGGAATTCCACCAATTCGCGAGTGCGGGCGAAGAACTCGGCGAATCGCGGATCGGCGGCGACGTGATCCTGGACGGCCTGCTGGCGGCCATCCATCGGGCGCAGCTCGGGCTCCCAGTGGGGGTTGGCCAGAAAGCGACAGTCGAACATCAGGTCCAGCCCGCGCGGGACGCCCCGCTTGTAGCTGAAGGAATGCAGCGACACGCTGAGCCGCGCGGCGCTTGCGCCCCCGAACCAGCGCGTCAGCTCGGCCTTGAGGTCGTGCGGTGACAGTTCCGAGGTATCGACCAGCACATCCGCGCGGCTGCGGATCGGCCCCAGCAGATCGATCTCGGCCTCGACACCCGCATTGGGCGAGCTGTCCGGGCTGAGGGGGTGGCGCCTGCGGGTCTCGTTGTAACGGCGCACCAGCACCTCGGGCGCCGAGTCGAGATAGAGCACCTCGATCGCGAAATCGGGTCGGCGGGTCAGCCGGTCGATCAGCTCGATCACGTTCGAGGCCGAGAAATCGCGATTGCGCACGTCCAGCCCCAGGGCCAGAGGCTCGGGCCGCGCGGGGCCGTCCAGAAGACGCGGGATCAGCGACAGCGGCAGGTTGTCGATGGCCTCGAAGCCCAGATCCTCGAGGACGTTGATCGCGGTGGACCTGCCCGCCCCGGACGGGCCGGTGACCAGCACCAGCCTCTGAATGTCGGTATCGCCCTGCTGCTCGGTCACGGGAACCCCCTTGGCGGAGGCATCAGTGAACCCTGCCCCCCAACATCAACTGCCGCAATGCAGCGTGAAGATGTGGCCGCCACGGCCCCGATACAAGCGAAACCGTCACCCCCAGCCATTCGACCGAACCCGGTTGTGGCAGTCGTGCCGACGCAGCGGCCCCAAGGTCGCAGACCCATGCCACCGGGACGGGGCCGTATTCGCGTGCGCCAAGGATGCCGATGCCGCGGGCCTCGATCCGCCCGGCCAGGGCCTGCGGGACGCTGGCGATCAGCGCATCCCCCTGCCGCGCAATGTCGGTCCGGTCATCCGCGACCAGCACCGCCCCCGTGGCCATCAGCTCCAGCGCCAGGGTGCTCTTGCCCGCGCCGGACGGCCCGAGGATCACCAGCCCCCGACCCTCGATGGCCACCGTCGTCGCGTGAAGCTGCACCCGAATCACCCCTGCCCGATTTCGCTGCCCACAGATTGCACGATCCGCAGGTTGGACCGCCAGATCGGGGACGAATCTGCCTTGTTGGCGATAACATTTACTGTTGCCGCTAACGGTTAGCGCTGCCCGGTTTCGCCCGATTCAACCGCTGCTATAGCCGATTGAAGGGGATCACCCCCTGCCACAGACCCGAACCCTCATACCGGAGCCAGAGGAACATGAGCACACGCGTTAACCCCAACTGCCGTCTTGAAGATCAAGGCATCGAGGGGCTGGGCCGGGTCTATTACAACCTGCTCGAACCCGCGCTGATGAACGAAGCCGTGACCCGCGGCGAAGGCCGCATCGGCCAGGGCGGCACCTTCCTCGTGACGACCGGCGCGCATACGGGCCGCTCGCCCAAGGACAAGTTCGTTGTCCGCACCCCTTCGGTCGAGGACACGATCTGGTGGGAGAACAACGCCCCCATGGCCCCCGACGCCTTCGACCGCCTGCATGCCGACATGCTGGCGCACATGAAGGGCCGCGACTACTTCGTGCAGGACCTGTTCGGCGGGGCCGATCCGGAACACCGCCTCGACGTGCGCGTCGTGACCGGACTGGCCTGGCACGGGCTGTTCATCCGCCACCTGCTGCGCCGCCCCGCGGCCGAGGAACTGGCAGAGTTCACCCCCGAATTCACGATCATCAACTGCCCCGACTTCACCGCCGACCCCGAACGCCACGGCTGCCGCAGCGAGACGGTCATCGCGCTGAACCTCGATGCGAAGCTGATCCTTATCGGCGGCACCGCCTATGCCGGCGAGAACAAGAAGTCGGTCTTCACGCTGCTGAACTACCTGCTGCCCGAAAAGGGCATCATGCCGATGCATTGCAGCGCCAACCACGCGCCGGGCAACCCCGACGACAGCGCGATCTTCTTCGGCCTGTCGGGCACCGGCAAGACGACGCTTTCGGCTGACCCCTCGCGGGTGCTGATCGGCGATGACGAACATGGCTGGTCCGACAACGGCATCTTCAACTTCGAGGGCGGCTGCTACGCCAAGACGATCAACCTGTCCGCGCAGGCCGAACCCGAGATCTTCGCCACCACCTCGCGCTTCGGCACCGTGATCGAGAACATGGTCTTCGACGAGGACACGCTGGAGCTGGATTTCGAGGACAACTCGATCACCGACAACATGCGCTGTGCCTACCCGCTGGACGCGATCTCGAACGCATCGACGACCAGCCTCGGCGGCAGCCCGAAGAACGTGATCATGCTGACCTGCGACGCATACGGCGTCCTGCCGCCGATCGCGCGGCTGACGCCCGCGCAGGCCATGTACCACTTCCTGTCGGGCTTCACCGCCAAGACCCCCGGCACCGAGGTCGGCGTGACCGAGCCGATCCCGACCTTCTCGACCTGCTTCGGCGCGCCCTTCATGCCCCGCCGCCCCGAGGTCTACGGCAAGCTGCTGGCGGACAAGATCGCGCAGGACGGCGCGAATTGCTGGCTGGTCAATACCGGCTGGACCGGCGGCGCCTTCGGAACCGGCTCTCGCATGCCGATCCGCGCCACCCGCGCGCTGCTGTCGGCGGCGCTGGACGGCAGCCTGAACGATGCGCAGTTCCGTCGCGACCCGAATTTCGGCTTCGACGTTCCGGTCAGTGTCGAGGGCGTGTCGGACGTGCTGCTGGACCCGCGCCGCACTTGGGACGACGGCGCGGCCTATGACCGCCAGGCGACCAGGCTGGTCCAGATGTTCAGCGACAACTTCGCCCAGTATCTCGACGGCATCGACGAGGACGTGCGCGCAGCCGCCATCGGCTGATCGCAACGCCGCGAAACGGAAAGGGCCGCGTCATCGACGCGGCCCTTTCGCATGTCTTCGGCGGACCGCAGGTCCGCCGCCATCTGGATCACAGGCCCAGGCAATGCCGCATGATGGCCTTCTGCGCATGCAGACGGTTCTCGGCCTCGTCGAAGATCACGGAATGCGGCCCGTCCATCACCTCGCTCGTGGCCTCGTCGTCGCGATGCGCGGGCAGGCAGTGCATGAACAGCGAATCCGGCTTGGCGCGCGACATCAGGTCCGAATTCACCTGGTACCCGCGCAGCTGGTTGTGCCGGCGCTCCTTGGCGGACTGGGGATCATGCATGCTGACCCAGGTGTCGGTGACCACCAGGTCCGCACCCTCGACCGCCTTGTAGGGGTCGCGCTCGATCGTGATCGGGCGGCCCATCGCGGCCGCATATTCGATCCACTCGGGTTCCGGGTCCAGGGTCTTCGGACCGGTGAAGGTCAGGTCGAACCCGAACTGCCCCGCCGCATGGGCAAAGCTGGCGAAGACGTTGTTGCCGTCGCCCGACCAGACCACCTTGCGCCCCGCGATGGGGCCGCGATGCTCCTCGAAGGTCATGATGTCGGCCATGATCTGGCAGGGATGGGTGCGGTTCGTCAGCCCGTTGATGACCGGCACCGTCGCGTGTTCCGCCATCTCCAGCAGGGTCGCCTCCTCGAAGGTGCGGATCATGATCAGATCGACATAGCGCGACAGCACGCGGGCCGTGTCCGCGATCGTCTCGCCATGGCCCAGCTGCATCTCGGACCCCGACAGCACCATCGTCTGCCCGCCCATCTGGCGCACGCCCACGTCGAAGCTGACGCGCGTCCGGGTCGAGGGCTTCTCGAAGATCAGCGCGACCATGCGGCCGGCCAGCGGCTGATCGTCGTCGGGCATGCCCTTGGGTCGGTCGTTGCGGGCGATCTTCATGGCGCGGGCATTGTCGATGATGCCCCGCAGCTGATCGGCTTCGGTCTTATGGATATCGAGGAAATGCGTCATGGGTCTGTCTTTCAACGGGTTTCCGCCAGCAAGCCCCGCCGACCCCGCGGGGTCAAGGGCGCTGGCGGGAAAAATGGGGCCGCAGCCCCTTCGCGGGCCGGTTCAGCCTGCCAGGCGGGCCGCGGCACGATCCAGCCGCTGGACGGCCTCGGCGATGTCCTCGTCGCCGATGTTCAGCGGCGGCAGCAGGCGCAGCGTGCTGTCGGCAGCCGGAACCGTCAGGATCCCCTCGTCATAGCCCGCACGGACCAGGTCGGCAGGCGCGGCCTTGCATTTCAGGCCCAGCATCAGGCCCTGCCCGCGCACCCCCTCGAAGATGTCGGGATACGAGGCGACCAGCCCCTCCAGCTTCTGGCGGAACAGCGCACCCTTGCGGTTCACCTCGGCCAGGAAATCGGGATCGGCCACGATCTCCATGACGCGGCAGCCGACGGCGCAGGCCAGCGGGTTCCCGCCATAGGTCGAACCATGCGTGCCCGCGACCATCCCCGCCGCAGCGGCCTCGGTCGCCAGCACCGCGCCCAGGGGGAAGCCCCCGCCGATGCCCTTGGCGACCATCATCACGTCGGGGGTGACGCCCGCATATTCATGCGCGAACAGCCGGCCCGTCCGACCCACGCCGCACTGAACCTCGTCCAGGACCAGCAGCGCGCCGGTCCGGTCGCAGATCTCGCGGATGCGGCGCAGATCCTCGTCCGCGATCGGGCGGATGCCGCCCTCGCCCTGCAGGGGCTCCAGCATCACGGCGGCGGTGCGGTCCGTCACCGCGGCCTCCAGCGCGTCGATATCGCCCCAGGGCAGCGTCCGGAAGCCGGGCATCAGGGGCCCGAAGCCCTTGACCATCTTCTCGGCCCCGGATGCGGCGATGGCACCGGTGGAACGCCCGTGGAAGGCGCCCTCGAAGGTGATGATCTCGATCCGGTCGGGATCGCCCGCGTGGTCCCAGAACTTGCGGACCATCTTGATCGCAAGCTCGGCGGCCTCGGTGCCGGAATTGGTGAAGAACACCGTATCGGCAAAGGTGGCATCGACGAGCATCCCCGCCAGCCGTTCCTGCTGCGGGATCTGGTACAGGTTCGACACATGCCAGATCCGGCCCGCCTGTTCGGTCAGCGCGGCGACAAGGTCGGGGTTCGCATGGCCCAGCACGTTGACCGCGATACCCGCGCCCAGGTCCAGGTATCGGCGGCCGTCCGACGCGATGGCCCAGGCGCCCTCGCCCCGTTCGAACGACAGGGGGGCACGGTTATAGGTCGGCAGGACATGCGGGATCATGGGACTGAACCTTCGAGATATCGGGAATGTGGACAGAACAGGCGAAAGGGGATGCCGACCGTAAGGTCGCATCAGCGTCGGATGATACGGGCGCGTCGCATGCTCATGGCGGGGAAGATGCGCGCAGACGGCCCCGCGCGCAAGCCTCAAATGCCCCTTACGGCTTCATTCGGTAACCGATGCGCAGCCAGTGCCACGCCAGCGCCAGCACGCAGGCGACCGCCAGGATGCAGATCGCGGCACCGCGCATGACGGGCGCGTCGCTGATCCCCGTCACCCCGAAGCGCGCCCCGTCGATCAGGTAGAAGATCGGGTTCCAGTGCGACAGCGTGCGGAACGGCTCGGGCAGGGACTGGACCGAGTAGAACGTCCCCGACAGGAAGGACAGCGGCGTGATGATGAAGTTCGTGATCGCGGCCATCTGGTCGAATTTCTGCGCCATGATGCCCGCAAGGATGCCCAGGCTCCCCAGAAGCAGCGCGGCCAGCAGCACGAACAGCCCCGCCAGCGCGGGATGCGCGATGCCCTGCCCCGTCACGATCACCATGCCCGTGCCGATCACCGTGGCCACCAGCGCGGCGCGCACGACCGACCCCGCCAGGTACCCGGCCAGCAGCTCTCCCGCGGACAGGGGCGGCATCAGCGTGTCCACGATGTTGCCCTGCACCTTGGCCGAGGTGATCGAGCTGGACGTGTTCGCGAAGGAGTTCTGGATCACCGTCATCATCAGGATGCCCGGCCCCAGGAACACCAGGTAGGGCAGGCCCATCACCTGCCCCCGCCCCTGCCCCAGTGCCAGCGCGAAGACCAGCACGAACAGGCCCGCCGTCATCAGCGGCGCGAAGATCGTCTGCTGCCAGACGGCCATGAAGCGGCGCACCTCCCGGGCGGCAAGGGTTCGCATCCCCAGCCAGTTGATGCGGCCGAAGCGGCGGACGCCCATCGCGGGGCTGTCGGGATTCATCCTGGGGGTCATTCTGCGGTCCTTGAATTTCTGCGCATCGGCGGCTAAATCTCGGCATCCCGTTTCTGACGGGACCAATCGCAGGTTTCAAGATGGGCGGCGGGCCCCGACCCGCCCGGAAAGGCTGACATGTCCTGGACGGATGAAAGAGTCGAGACGCTCAAGCGCATGTGGGCCGAGGGCCAGTCGGCCAGTGCCATCGCAAAAGAGCTGGGCGGCGTGACGCGCAACGCGGTGATCGGCAAGGTCCACCGCCTCGGCCTGTCGAACCGGAACGAGGACGAGGCCCCCGCGGCGGCGGCCCCCGCGCCCGAACCCGCCCCCCAGCCCGAGAAGAAGCAGGCGGCCGCGAAACCCGCCCCGCAGCCCGAGCCGGAACCCGCCTCCGAACCCGAGCCCGCGCCCCAGCCCGCGGCCTTCACGCCGGTGCCGCGTCGTCCGGTGATGACGGCGGGCCAGCCGCTGCCCCCGCAGCCCTCGGCCAACGAGATCAGCCCCGAGACGCTGGCCTCGGCCCGCGAGGTCGAGAAGCGCGCGCGCAAGCTGACGCTGATGGAGCTGACCGAGCGGACCTGCAAATGGCCGATCGGCGATCCGGCCACCGACAAGTTCTGGTTCTGCGGCCTGCCCTCGGCTGCCGGAAAACCCTATTGCGAGACGCATGTCAGCGTGGCCTTCCAGCCCATGAGCTCGCGTCGCGACCGCCGCCGCTGAGCCGCAGGTCCGCCGCAATGACAAGGCCGCCCGTCCGGGGCGGCCTTTTTCGTTTCGCGTAGGTTCCTTGGTGGCGACCCTAGCCCGACGACCGGGGGCCGCTGCGGCGCCGCGCATGGAACAGCGCGACCACCTGCAGGATCAGGATCGTGGCGACCAGCTCCATCGCCTCTTCGCTGCGGCCCGCGAAATCGCTGGTGGCCTGCGAGATGTCGATGCCCCAGGGCGCCAGCTTGCGGCCCAGCCCGTCGATGGTCTTGGCGAACAGGATCAGCCCGACCCCCAGCACCAGCAGCCATTCCTGCGCACGGAACCGGCGCAGGCGGCGCAGAAATCCCGGCAGGTTCCGCGCCAGCATCCGCAGCCCCGCCCAGATCAGCAGCGCCAGAACCGCACCGCCCAGCAGCTTCTGCACGATCGGCGCATCGCCCGAATACAGCCGCAGCGACAGGACCCCCGACTGGGTATAGGCCTTGTCCATGTCCAGCTCTCTCATGCCTGCGCCCCACAGCAGGACCGCAAGGTGCCAGGATTGCCAGCGCCGCTGGCGGATGATGTCGGTGCTGACCCACAGGGCCGCCGTCAGCAGGAAGATCGCCGACATCCCCTCGATCGGGCCGCCTTCGGCGAACAGCGCATAGGTGTCGGCGGTCACGACCAGCCCGCCCAGAAGGACCAGGACGGTGGTTGCGCAACTGATGGCGAATATGGTCAACGGACGGGGCATCCCGCCACGGCTGGATCGGGGCATGAGTGTCACCTGGCTGTCACATGAAGCCGTGCCGAATGCCCCGTATTTGCAGGAAACGCAAGGATGCCCGCGCACTTTCCTTCATCACGCGCAACCGCTAGAGATACGCCGACCCAAAAGGACGCACCCGACATGGCCCGCCATCTGATCACATCTGCCCTGCCCTATATCAACGGCATCAAGCATCTGGGGAACCTTGTCGGTTCGCAGCTGCCGGCCGACCTCTATGCCCGCTACCTGCGGGCGCGGGGGCACGAGGTGATGTTCATCTGCGCGACCGACGAACATGGCACGCCCGCCGAACTGGCCGCTGCCAAGACGGGCGAACCCGTGGCCGATTACTGCGCGCGGATGCATGGCGAACAGGCCGAGCTGGCGCGTGGCTTCGGGCTGTCCTTCGACCATTACGGGCGCTCCTCCAGCCCGCGCAACCATGTCCTGACCCAGCACCTGGCGGGCAAGCTGGCCGAGAACGGCTTCATCCGCGAAGTCAGCGAGAAGCAGGTCTATTCCAATGCCGATGGCCGCTTCCTGCCCGACCGCTATATCGAGGGGACCTGCCCCAATTGCGGCTATGACAAGGCCCGCGGCGACCAGTGCGAGAACTGCACCAAGCAGCTGGACCCGACCGACCTGATCGACCCGCGCAGCGCCATTTCCGGCAGCACGGATCTCGAGGTGCGCGAGACCAAGCACCTCTATCTGCGCCAATCCGCGCTGAAGGGGGAAATCGCCGCCTGGATCGACAGCAAGACCGACTGGCCGATCCTGACCACCTCGATCGCGAAGAAATGGCTGAACGACGGCGACGGCCTGCAGGATCGCGGCATCACGCGCGACCTGTCCTGGGGCGTGCCCGTCAAGCGCGGAACCGAGGATTGGCCGGGGATGGAGGGCAAGGTCTTCTATGTCTGGTTCGACGCACCCATCGAATATATCGCGGCGACCGCCGAATGGGCCGATGCGAACGGGCGCGGCGATGCCGACTGGCGCAGCTGGTGGCGCACCGACGAGGGCGCAGACGACGTGACCTATACCCAGTTCATGGGCAAGGACAACGTTCCCTTCCACACGCTGTCCTTCCCGGCCACGATGATCGGCTCCGGCGAGCCGTGGAAGATGGTCGATTACATCAAGTCCTTCAACTACCTGACCTATGATGGCGGGCAGTTCTCGACCAGCCAGGGGCGCGGCGTCTTCATGGACCACGCGCTGGAAATCCTGCCCGCCGACTATTGGCGCTGGTGGCTCTTGTCCCACGCCCCCGAATCCGGCGACAGCGAGTTCACCTGGGAGAACTTCCAGCAATCGGTGAACAAGGACCTGGCCGATGTGCTGGGCAACTTCGTCAGCCGCATCACCAAGTTCTGCCGCTCCAAGTTCGGCGAGGTGATCCCCGAGGGCGGCGAATGGGGCGAGGTCGAACAGCAGCTGATCGCGGATCTGAACACCCGCATCGCCGCCTATGACGCTGCGATGGCCCGCACGGATGTGCGCAAGTCGGCGTCCGAGCTGCGCGCGATCTGGGTGCTGGGCAACGAATACCTGCAGGCGGCAGCGCCGTGGTCGACCTTCAAGACCGACCCGGAAAAGGCCGCGATGCAGGTGCGCCTGGGCCTGAACCTGATCCGCATGTACGCGGTCCTGTCGCAGCCCTTCATCCCCTTCGCCGCCGATTCCATGCTGTCGGCCATGCAGACCGACCTGCGCGACTGGCCGCAGGATGCGGGCGCGGCACTGACCGCCCTGCCCGCCGGCCACGCCTTCACCGTCCCCGAGGTCCTCTTCGCCAAGATCAGCGACGAGAGCCGCGAGGAATGGGCCGAACGCTTCAAGGGCGTCCGCGCCTGAGACCGCTTGCGCGCCGGGCGGGGTCGCTGTATCGCGATCCTACCCAGGCACGCGGCCCTCTCTCTCATATCCCTCTGGCCGCCGCCCCCAGGCAATCGTCGCATGGTGTGGACGCAGCCCGCGTCAACCGCTAGGTCTTTGACAGACCCTGGACCGGAGACCGCGATGACCCACTGCATCCTGATCGGAGCCCCCGTGGACGAGGGGCAGCGCCGCCCCGGCTGCCTGATGGGGCCTGCCGCCTATCGCACCGCGGGGCTGGCCGGCACGCTGAGCGCCCTGGGCCACACGGTCGAGGATCGCGGCGACGTGACCCCCGCCCCCCTCGGCAACGAGACCTGCGACAACGCCGCAGTCCATCACCTGCCCGAGACCATCGCATGGACCCGCGCCCTGTCCGCCGCCACGCAGGACGCGCTGCCCCACGGCATGCCGATCATCATGGGCGGCGATCACTCGCTGGCGCTTGGCACGGTGGCGGGCGTCGCGGCCCATGCGGCGAATGCGGGCCGCCCGCAATTCGTGATCTGGCTGGACGCGCACAGCGATTTCCACACCGTCGGCACGACCACCTCGGGCAACCTGCACGGCACGCCGATGGCCTATGCCAATGGCCGCGACGGCTTTGCCCCCTTCCCGCCCTTCCCGAACCCCATCCCGGGCGAGAATATCTGCATGTTCGGCATCCGCAGCGTCGATCCGGCGGAACATGCCGCGATGCAGGAAACCGACATCACCGTGAACGACATGCGCGTGCTGGACGAACAGGGCATCGTCGCGCCCCTGCGCGAATTCCTGGACCGGGTGCGGGCGGCGGACGGTCTGCTGCATGTCAGCCTGGATGTCGATTTCCTGGACCCGACCATCGCCCCCGCCGTCGGCACCACCGTTCCCGGCGGCGCCACCTTCCGCGAGGCGCATCTGGTGATGGAGCTGCTGCACGAATCCGCGCTGGTCACCTCGTTGGATCTGGTCGAGCTGAACCCGTTCCTGGACGAACGCGGCCGCACGGCCAAGCTGATGGTCGATCTGGTCGGCAGCCTGATGGGGCGCAAGGTCTTCGACCGCCCGACCCGCAGCTACGGATAAGCAAAGGGGGCCATCGCGGCCCCCTTTCTTCTTACCACAGCTTGGCTTCGCGATCCGGAAAGCGCTGCCGCGCGGCCTTCACGAAAGCATCCGGGTCGGTCGAGGTTACGCCGTCGTCGCGCATCACGCCTGCCGCATCCAGCAGCGCCTGACAGCAATCATCCGCCGCGATGGCCTTCAGATGCGCGAAGGCGTCGGACACGAAGTCGATGGCGGACTTGTATTTCGCCAGCTTCGTCGCGTCCTCTTCGGTCAGGGCCAGCGCGATGGCATCGACGAGAACCGAAGGGGTGCCCGCCAGTTGTGCTTCGGCCATGCCGCGCTTCTTGGCGATCAGGACGGCCATGCCGCCATCGGCCTCGACCGCCTTGCGGATCGCGTCGGCCTTGGACTGGTCCCCGTTCTCACCGATCAGGATGCCGACCTTGCGACCCTTCAGCGTGTTCGGATGCTTCTTCGCGATCGACAGCGCGTCCGAGGTGGGCATCTCCACCGGCTGACGGAAGGGGGTCGCCGGATCGGGCAGGTCCTCGGCCAGCCCCTCGGCCACGGCAGATGCCAGACTTTCGTCGATCACCCGCAGATGCGCCAGGATGCGCGTGATGACATGGCCGATGCCGACCTTCGACAGCTCGAACACGATGGCGTCGGCGATGTGGCGCTGCTCGGCCTCGGTCTGGCTGCGATAGAACATCGTCGCCTGACTGTAATGGTCGCCGAACAGTTCGGCCCGGCGGCGCAGCTTCTGATCGGGCGTGTTGTCCAAATCGGACATGCTGCGATAGGTCTTGAAGCCCGCCTCGGTCTCGCGCGGGCCGCCGTCCTCGCCTGCCTCGGACAGGCTGTTCGGTTCATAATTCGCGCGCCCCTTGGGGACATGCATCTGCATCTGGCCGTCGCGCTGGAAGTTGTGGAACGGGCATTTCGGCGCGTTGATCGGCAGCTGGTGGAAATTCGCCGTGCCCAGACGCGACTTCTGCGTGTCGAGATAGCTGAACAGACGCCCCTGCAGCAGCGGATCGTCGGTGAAGTCGATCCCGGGCACCACATGGGACGGGCAGAAGGCCACCTGTTCCGTCTCGGCGAAGAAGTTGTCCGGATTGCGGTCCAGCACCATGCGCCCGACGATGCGGACGGGGATCTCCTCCTCGGGGATCAGCTTGGTCGCGTCCAGCACGTCATAGGGCTGCTTTTCGGCCCATTCGGCGTCGAAGGTCTGGATGCCCAGCTCCCATTCCGGGAAATCGCCCGCCTGGATGGCCTCGAACAGGTCCTGGCGGTGATAGTCGCTGTTGGCGCCGGCGGTCTTGACGGCCTCGTTCCAGACCTGGCTCTGCAGGCCCAGCTTGGGCTTCCAGTGCCATTTGACGAAGGTGGACTTGCCCTCGGCATTGACCAGCCGGAAGGTGTGCACACCGAACCCCTCGATCATGCGCAGGCTGCGCGGAAGGGTCCGGTCCGACATGGCCCACATGATCATGTGCAGCGATTCGGGCATCAGCGACACGAAATCCCAGAAGGTGTCATGCGCGCTGGCGGCCTGCGGGTAACCGCGATCGGCCTCCATCTTCACGGCATGGATCAGGTCGGGAAACTTGATCGCGTCCTGGATGAAGAAGACGGGGATGTTGTTGCCGACGAGGTCGAAATTCCCCTCTTCGGTATAGAACTTGACGGCAAAGCCGCGCACGTCGCGCGGCGTGTCCATGCTGCCCGCCCCGCCCGCGACGGTGGAGAAGCGCGTGAAGACCGGTGTGCGGCCCTTCTTCGACAGGAACTTCGCGGTGGTCAGCTCGGGGATGGGATCGGTGCATTCGAAATAGCCATGCGCCCCCGACCCGCGGGCATGGACGATCCGTTCCGGGATGCGCTCATGGTCGAAATGGAAAATCTTTTCGCGAAGGATGAAATCCTCCAGCAGCGTCGGTCCGCGATCCCCCGCCTTCAGGCTGTTCTGGTTATCGCTGATCGCCACGCCCTGGTTGGTGGTCAGCCGCTCGCCGCCCTGCTGGTGCGTCTCGCCGCCGTTCCCGGTATTCTGGCTGGTCTCGGACATGCCGTCCTCCTCTTGCTGGCGCATGGGGCGACAACCGGGGCGGGCGGCACGGGTTCCGTTGATAAATGTCGTGTCTTGCCCGGGCGGCGACGCTCGCCTATGCATGACGCGGATGCGGACGTGGCGAAATCGGTAGACGCAGCAGACTTTGACGATAGGAGTGCCCGCGCGGAAACGCGTGGTGCAGAACCGCTCAAATTCGGGGAACGCTTGGGGTCGGTCACGCGCGATTGCGCAAGGCCCCGTGCCGATCCCGAGCCAAGCCCCCGCCAGCGGGGGAAGGTGTAGAGACTAGACGGGCGGCGCCTACAGTCCCTGCGGGACCATGGCGAAGGGATAGTCCAGACCACGAACGGCGGGCCATGCCCCCGGCGGCGAAAGCCGAAGTGGTACGAAAATCTGCCTTCCGAACGGAAATGCGGGTTCGAGCCCCGCCGTCCGCACCAACATCCCCCTTCAGCGGCGCCCCCCGGCCAGCCGCTCGGCCTGCGGCAGGGCCCGCAGGCGCAGCATCGCCCAGGCGCCGATGGCCGGGCCGGGCAGCAGGATCAGGAAGGTCCAGCGCCATCCCCCGATCAGACCCGCCACGACCGGCACCAGCCAGATCGCGACGACCGTCAGGGCAAAGCCGAAGGCCAGTTGCAGCGTCAGCGCCGTGCCCACCAGCCGCGCATCCGCCAGTTCGGACGCCGCCGCCGAGAATTGCGCGCTGTCGCCGATGATGGTGACGCCCCAGACGATGGCGATCAGCAGCAACAACCATGCGGGTCCGCCCCAGGCCAGCCCGATCAGCGCCGCACAGCCGCCGGATACGGCCATCATGCCCGCCGTGGTCAGGCACCGCCCGATCCGGTCCGACAGCCACCCGCCAAGCGCGCAGCCCACGACCCCCGATGCGATCACCGCGAAGGTCACCCCCGAGATGTTGGCCGGCAGCGGCCCTGCATCCGCCGCGGCCCCCAGCCATGCCAGAAGCCAGGCCCACATGGCATAAAGCTCCCACATATGGCCGAAATAGCCCAGATTGGCCAAGCGCAGTGGCCTGTCGCGCAGCACGGCCAGCGTCTGGCGCGGGTCGAAGCGGGTGCGCGCGAAGCCGTGCGGCCCCTCGCGGACGGCAAGGCCGAAGATCGCGGCCGAGATCAGCGCCCCGAGGCTGGCCCCCGCCACCACCATCCGCCAGTCGGGCCCGCCGCCGATCGCGCGCAGCAGGTGCGGCAGCGCCGATCCAAGCGTCAGCGCGCCCACCAGAAGCCCCATCGCAAGACCGCGCCCCGCGACGAACCACGTCGCCATCAGCTTCAGCGCGGGCGGATAGACGCCCGCAAGCGCGACGCCCGTCGCCAGCCGCGCCAGCATCAGCCCCGCGAAATCGGGCTGCAGCAGCACCGCGCCATTGGCCAGCGCCGCAAGGATGGCCGATCCGGTGATCAGCCGCGTCATGGGGATGATGTCGGGCAGGTTCAGCGCGGATGACAGCAGCGCGCCCAGCACGAAGCCCAGCTGGACGGCGTTGGTCAGCCAGGCGGCCTCGGCCGGGGACAGCGCCCAGACGCGGGCCAGTTCCGGGCCGATGGCCGTGGTCGAAAACCAGCAGGCCATCGCCCCGATGACCCCCGCGCAGATCAGCGCCAATGCGGACCAGCGCCCTTGCGCGGGGGTGGCAGCCATCAGTCGTTGCCGGACTGGCCGTCGCGCGGCGGGCGGCCGATGATGTCGCGCAGGGCATCAAGCTCGATGAAGTTGTCGGCCTGGCGGCGCAGGTCGTCGGCGATCATCGGGGGCTGGCTGCGGATGGTCGAGACGACGGACACGCGGACACCCTGCCGCTGCAGCGCCTCGATCAGGGGCCGGAAATCGCCATCGCCCGAGAACAGCACCACGTGATCCAGGCGCGGCGCAAGCTGCATGGCATCGACCGTCAGCTCGATATCCATGTTGCCCTTCACCTTCCGCCGCCCCATCGCGTCGGTATATTCGCGCGCGGGCTTCGTCACGACGCAAAAGCCGTTGTAATGCAGCCAGTCCACCAGCGGGCGGATGGGCGAATACTCCTCGCCTTCCAGCAGCGCGGTATAGTAGTAGGCGCGGGTCAGCTTGCCGCGTCGGTCGAATTCCTGCCGCAGCAGCTTGTAGTCGATATCGAAACCGAGGGCTTTCGCCGCCGCATAGAGATTGGCGCCATCTATGAAGATCGCCAATCTGTCATCCTTGTAGAACATCGGGTGTTGCCTTCGTTGAAACTTGCCCTCTCCATCCCGGACGACATCAGGGTGAGGGTCCTGACAAAGTCTTTTTGGGCATACGAAATGCTTCTAGGACAAAGGAGAATGCGTGGTTAACCTGTCTTTTGGTATTGTCGCGCTCGGCGCCAACCTGCCCCTGTCCGGACAGGAACTCTGGGCCGGCCTGCGCCGGACGCTGGACATTCTGCACAGTGAACCGGGCATTTCAATATCCGCATCCAGCCGTTTCTGGCGCAGCCCCGCGATTCCGCTCGGGTCCGGGCCCGATTACGTGAATGCTGCCGCGACTTTCACCACCCCCCTTCCCCCCGAGGACGTGCTTGCGGCGTTCCACCGGATCGAGGCCGATTTCGGGCGCGACCGCAGCACGGGGCGCTGGTCGTCGCGGGTGCTGGACCTGGACCTGATCGCGCTGGACGACCGGATCGTTCCGGACAGGACGACGCTGCGGCACTGGATCGACCTGCCCTTCGACAGCCAGACGCGGGTCGCGCCCGACCGGCTGCTGCTGCCCCATCCGCGCATGCAGGATCGCGGCTTCGTCCTGGCCCCCCTGGCCGAGATCGCGCCCGACTGGCGGCACCCGCTGACCGGGCTGACGGTGCAGGCCATGCTGGACGCGCTGCCGCCTTCGGCGCTGGACGGGATGACCCCGATGGACCCGTCGGAAATGGCCGGTCCGGCTTGACATTTCGGCCATTCCCGACCAAAGGTCCGGTTTCGCCCCGGATATCCGATTCGCAACCCTACAGGTGATTCATGGCCCGCGTTACGGTCGAAGACTGCGTCGACAAGGTTCCCAACCGGTTTGATCTGGTGATGCTGGCCTCCCACCGCGCACGCGAGATCGCTGCCGGAAGCCAGCCCACGGTCGACCGCGACAACGACAAGAACCCCGTCGTCTCGCTGCGCGAGATCGCCGAGGAAACCCAGCCGGTCGACGATCTGCGCGAGCGGATGATCGAATCCACCCAGACCCAGATCGAGGTCGACGAGCCCGAAGAGGACGCGATGGCGCTGCTTCTGGGTGCCGAGGTGGACAAGCCCAAGCCCGCCGACGAGGAATCGGAAGAGCGGATGCTGCGCATGATGCTGGAAGCCAACCAGCGCGGCTGAGCCGTCGATGATTGAAGAAGGGGTCTTCGGCAGGACATCATGATCGACGTCGAAGACCTTCTTGCGCTCGTTCGCAACTACAACCCCCGCTGCAATGCAGACCTGCTGCGCGACGCCTACGAATACGGCATGCGCATGCACGAGGGGCAGTTCCGCCATTCCGGCGAACCCTATTTCACGCATCCCATCGCCGTCGCCGCCATCCTGACCGAGATGCGGCTGGACGATGCGACCATCATCACCGCCCTTCTGCACGACACGATCGAGGACACCCGTTCGACCAAGGAAGAGGTCACGGCGATGTTCAGCCCCGAGATCGCCGAGCTAGTGGACGGCGTGACGAAGCTGACCAATCTCGAACTCTCCAGCGCGCAGTCCAAGCAGGCCGAGAATTTCCGCAAGCTGTTCATGGCCATGTCGCGCGATCTGCGCGTGATTTTGGTCAAGCTGGCCGACCGCCTGCACAACATGCGCACCATCCGTTCCATGCGCCCCGAGAAGCAGGTCAAGAAGGCCCGCGAGACGATGGACATCTATGCGCCGCTGGCCGGTCGCATGGGCATGCAGTGGATGCGCGAGGAACTCGAGGACCTGGCCTTCAAGGTCATCAACCCCGAGGCCCGCAGCTCGATCATCCGGCGCTTCGTCGCGATGCAGCGCGATTCCGGCGATGTGATCGGCCAGATCACCACCGACATCCGCGCCGAACTGGAACGCGAGGGGATCGAGGCCGACGTCTTCGGCCGCGCCAAGAAGCCCTTCAGCGTCTGGCGCAAGATGCAGGAGAAGCAGCTGGCCTTCTCGCGGCTGTCCGACATCTACGGCTTCCGCATCATCACCCGCAACGAGATGGACTGCTATCGCGCCCTGGGCGTGATCCACCATCGCTGGCGCGCGGTCCCGGGCCGGTTCAAGGATTACATCAGCCAGCCGAAATCGAACGGCTACCGGTCGATCCACACCACCGTGTCGGGCCGCGACGGCAAGCGGGTCGAGGTCCAGATCCGCACCCGCCAGATGCACGAGGTCAACGAGGCCGGCGTCGCCGCGCACTGGGCCTATCGCGACGGCGTGCGGACCGAGAACCCCTTCGCGGTCGATCCCGCGCATTGGGTCGCCAGCCTGACCGACCGCTTCGGCGCCGAGGATCACAACGAGTTCCTGGAACACGTCAAGCTGGAGATGTACCAGGACCAGGTCTTCTGCTTCACCCCCAAGGGCGACGTGCTGCAGCTGCCCAAGGGCGCCACGCCGCTGGATTTCGCCTATGCGGTCCATACGCGGCTGGGCAATTCCTGCGTGGGCGCCAAGATCGACGGCATCCGCGTCCCGCTGTGGACGCGCCTCAAGAACGGTCAGGCGGTCGAGATCATCGCCGCCTCGGGCCAGCGCCCGCAGGCCACCTGGCTGGACATCGTGGTCACCGGCCGCGCCAAGGCCGCCATCCGCCGCAGCCTGCGCGAAGAGGATCGCGACCGCTTCATGCGGCTGGGCCGCGAACTGGTCCGCGTCAGCTTCGAGCATGTGGGCCGCAAGGTCACCGACAAGGCGATCCGCACCGCCGCCCGCCAGATGGGCATCCCCTCGGCCGAGGATCTTCTGGCGCGCATCGGCAGCGCCGAGAATTCCGCCAAGGAGGTTCTGGGCGTCCTCTATCCCGAACTTGCCGACAGCCAGGACGAGATCGACAGCCGCCGCCCCATCGCGGGTCTCGAGGCGGATGCGAATTTCAAGCGCGCGCCCTGCTGCAATCCGCTGCCCGGCGAACGGATCGTGGGCATCACCTATCGCGGGGCGGGCGTGGTCATCCACGCGATCGACTGCCCCGTGCTTGCCGAATACGAGGACAGCCTGGACCGGTGGGTGGACCTGCAATGGCGCGAGGGGCGTCACGCGGCTGCCTATTCGACCGTGCTGTCGCTGACGATCCGACACGACGCGGGCGTTCTGGGCCGCATCTGCACGTTGGTCGGCGCGCAGGGGGCCAACATCTCGAACCTCGAATTCATCGAGCGCAAGCCCGACTTCTACCGCCTCGAGGTCGTGGTCGAGCTGCGCGACCGCGAACACCTGCACAACCTGCTGACCGCGCTCGAGGCCGAAAGCGACGTCGCGCAGGTCTTCCGCATCCGGGATCCCTCGTTGAAACCCTGACGCGCCGGGCCTATCGTCGCGACCTGTACCACCGTCGGATGGGGCATCCGTGTTCAAACGTCGCAAGCCGCGCAGCTATGGCCAGATCGCCAGCGAGATGATCTATCCCCGCGGCGGCTGGCGTCGCGCCGGGACCTATGTCATGCACCGCCTGCGCCGCCTGCCGGACCGACCCCACCGGATCGGGCGCGGGGTCGCGGCGGGGGTCTTCGTGTCCTTCACGCCGCTCTTCGGCTTCCACTTCCTGTCGGCCGCGGCCGTCGCCTGGGTGATCCGCGGCAACATTCTTGCGGCGCTGCTGGCGACCTTCATCGGCAATCCGGTCACCCTGCCCTTCATCGCGCTGGTATCCGTGGGCTTCGGCCGAGAGATCCTGGGCCTGCCGGGCCGCATGTCGCCGCATTTCATCTTCCGCGAATTCTCGCATGCCTCGACCGAGCTGTGGCACAATATCGGCGCCGCCTTCGGCCCCGAGATCGCCCATTGGCACCGGCTGGCGGACTTCTTCGCGCAGATCTTCTGGCCCTATGTCGTGGGTGGATCGATCCTGGGCCTGGGCGTGTCCGTCGCCACGCATTACCTGACCGTGCCGATCTTCATCGCCTATCAGAAGCGGCGCGAGAAACGCATGGCCGCACGCATCGCCCGCTTCGCCGAATCCGCCGCCAAGCGCCGCGCCGAGGGTGATCGCTGATCACCGCCGCAGACCGCGCGAATGTCGACTATACCTTCGGATAAGACCCTTGAAACGGCTCGGAAATCTTTGCTTGCGCCAGTTCGGACCTCGCTTAACCTTGAGATAAGGTGAGCAATGGGAGTGTGACGATGCCTGTGGCACTGAACGGCGTGATCTTCGGCCAGATCTATGGCGACAATTCCGGCGGGGCGGTCTTCGATACCGACGGCGACGGAACAGCGACCCAAGAGGACGAATTCATCTCCTTCACGAACACCACGAGCACCGCGATCGACATATCGGGCTGGCAGGTCTGGTCGGACAGCGCGGGCGGGGGCGCGCCGGACAGTCCGGTCGATGGGCTCTACCATACCTTCCCAGCAGGCACCGTCATCCAGCCGGGCGAAACGCTGTATATCGTCAACGAGATCACCGGAACCGCACCCTCCTGGGCGCAGGAGGCATCCCAGGGCGGCGTCGAATCGGGTGCGGGGGGCGTCAGCACCAACCTTCTGACCGAAGGCAATTCGGGCACCCAGAGCGAGGCCATCGTCCTTCTGGACCCCTCGAGCGGGGATTACATCGTCTTCAACATGTCGACGGCCCCCTTCGACGCCGCCACCCTGACGGGGTTCCCCGGCACGAACCTGGTCGGCACGGTCGAGGCAAGCCCGGTCCAGGCCGACCAGAACGCGGGGTCTTCCTATCAGTACGATGCCGCGACGGATACATATCTGTATCTGGGCGTGTTCGTGCCCTGCTTCACGCCCGGCGCGATGATCGCGACGGCGCAGGGCGACCGCAGCGTCGAGAGCCTGAAGGTCGGTGACCTGGTGGAAACGCTGGATCACGGATTGCAGCCGATCCGCGCGATCCTCTGGCGGAACCTGGACTTTGCGGCGGGCGCGGACCCGAAGCAGAAACCGGTCGAGTTCAAGCCGGGCTCGCTTGGGGCGGGGATTCCCGAACGCAGCCTGATCCTGTCCCCGCAGCACCGCATCGCCGTCACGCAACAGGATGGCAGCATCGCGCTTGCCCCCGCGAAGGGGCTGGAGGACCGCCCCTTTGTGCGCAGGATGACGGGCTGCCGTTCGGTCCGCTACGTGCACCTGCTGTTTGACGGACATGTGGTGATCCGGTCGGACGGTGCCTGGACCGAATCCTTCCTGCACGGCCAGATCGCCCGCAAGTCGGGCCCGGGCTTCATCGGCGCCGTCGCGCGGCATGACGCAGGGGCTGCCCCCTACCGCGTCCTGCGCGTCTCCGAGGCGCGCGATCTTGCGGATGCCGCGCTGGACCAGACGTTCATGTCGCGGGCGGACGACTTGGCCCGCACCGCCTGAACCCTGCCTGGCGGGCCGGGGTCACCTCGGCCTGTGGACATGGGCGGATTGCACCAGCCCGAAGCCCAGCATCAGGATCATCAGCGACGTGCCGCCATAGCTGACCAGCGGCAGGGGCGAGCCCTTGGCGGGCAGCAGCCCCATGACCGTCGCCATGTTGATCGAGAAATACAGGAAGAAGGTCGCACTGATCCCGATGGTGATCAGGCTTGCGAAACGGTCGCGGTTCGACAGCGCCGAATACAGGCAGAAGCCCAGGATCAGCATGTAGAGGATCAGCAGCGACGAGGCGCCGATGAAGCCGAACTCTTCGGCCAGGACGGTGAAGATGAAGTCGGTATGCTTCTCGGGCAGGAAGTTCAGCCGCGACTGGGTCCCCTGCATGAAGCCGCGACCGGACCAGCCCCCCGACCCCAGGGCGATCTGGCTCTGGATGATGTTGTAGCCCGCGCCAAGCGGGTCCGCGCCCGGATCGAGGAAGGTGTCGATGCGGCGGAACTGGTAATCCTTCAGCAATTGCCAGTCGGTCCCGCGGCTGACCATCACCGCGTAGACCAGCCCGACCGCCGCCCCGATCACCGCGCCGAAATACCACAGCGACACGCCGGCCGCGAACATCACGATCCCGCCCCCCGTGATCAGCATGATCGAGGTCCCCAGGTCCGGCTGCATCAGCACCAGCGCCGTGGGCGCAAGGATCATCATCACCGGCAGCAGCACCCAGAAGGGCCGCGACACCTTGGACAGGTCCAGCCAGTCGTAATAGGCCGCCAGAAGCAGCACGAGGGCGATCTTCATCAGCTCGGACGGCTGGATGCGGATGGGGCCGATATCGATCCAGCGCTGCGCGCCCATCCCGATCACCCCGAACAGGTCCACCGCGATCAGCATCAGGAAGCAGGCGACATAGGCCGCGACCGAGATCCCCCGCCAGAACCACATCGGCACGAAGGCCAGCGTCAGCATGATCACCATGCCGACGGCAAAGCGGTACATCTGCGGCTCGGCCCAAGTGTCCAGCCTGCCACCGGCGACCGAATACAGCATCAGGAACCCGATGCAGCAGACGGCCGTGATCAGCAGGACCAGCGGCCAGTTGATGTACAGTACCTTGCGGAATCCGGTCGGGACCTGCGCGACCTTGTAATCGAGATAGGACATCGGCTCAGGCCCTGCTGCGTCCAGGCCGCGGGGCCTCGGGGGTATAGAGGCTCATCGCCTCGTGGCGGGCCTGCATGGCGGCGCGCTGGTCCGAGGGCACGGCGTCCAAGGGCGGCAGCCCCCCGTTCAGCGCGAACAGCAGGATGTCGCGCGCGATGGGCGCGGCCACGGTCGAGCCGCCCCCGCCATGTTCCACCACGACCGAGACCGCGTATCGCGGCGCCTCGTAGGGGGCATAGCAGACGAACAGCGCGTGGTCGCGGCGGTTCCAGGGCAACTGGTCGTTCGACACGACGCCCCGCGCACGTTCGGCCGCGGTGATGTTGCGGACCTGGCTGGTGCCGGTCTTGCCGGCCATGTGCCAATCCTCGCGGATGATGCGCGAGGAACGGGCGGTGCCGCGGCTGGAATTCATCACGGCCTCCATCCCCATCCGGGCGATGCGCAGCGAACTGTCCGAGATGTCCAGCGCCGGGGCCTCGGCGATGTCCTGCCGCACCCCGTCGACCGAGCGGATCAACGAGGGCGAGACCGCCCGCCCCGTCGCGATCCGCGCCGTCATCACCGCCAGTTGCAGCGGCGAGGCCAGGACGTAACCCTGCCCGATCGAGGCGTTCAGGCTGTCGCCGATCTGCCATGCCTGGTCATAGCGCGCCTTCTTCCAGGCGCGGTCGGGGGCGATCCCCTCGGACACGGCGGACATGGGCAGGTCATGGCGCTGGCCCAGCCCCAGCTTGCGCGCCATCGCGGCGATCCGGTCGATCCCCACCCGCTGCGCCAGTTCATAGTAATAGACGTCGCAGCTTTGTTCGAGGCTGGTGATGGCATCGACGGACCCGTGCCCGCCACGCCGCCAGCAGTGGAAGCGGCGGCTGCCCAGCTCGGTATAGCCGGGGCAGTAATATCGCGACCCGCCGTCGATGACGCCGGCCTCCAGCCCCGCCAGAAGCGTGACCATCTTGAAGGTCGATCCCGGCGGATAGACGCCCTGCACCGTCTTGTCGGCCAGCGGGCGATGGTCGTGATCCATCAGCGCGCGGTAATCCTTGCTGGAGATCCCGCGCACGAACTTGTTCGGATCGAAGCTGGGCGACGAACAGATCGAGACCAGCTCGCCCGTGGCGCAATCCATGACGACGGCGGCCGCGCTTTCCTCGCCCATGCGCTGCGCGGCATAGTTCTGAAGCGCGGCATCGACGGTCAGCTGGACCGTCGCGCCCTGCTCGCCCTCCTGGCGGGACAGCTGGCGCATCTCGCGGCCGGTGCTGTTCACCTCGACCCGGCGGGCGCCCGCCTTGCCGCGCAGGACCTCTTCCATCCGGCCCTCGACGCCGATCTTGCCCAGCTGGAAATCGGGCAGGCGCAGGACGGGATCGGGATCCTCGATCCGCGACAGGTCGTAATCGCTGACCGGCCCGACATAGCCCACGACATGCGCGAAATCGCCGCCCCGCACATAGGCCCGCGACAGCGCGCTTTCGGGCATCACGCCGGGAAGCGAGGGCGCGTTGACCGCGATCGCGCTGAACTGTTCCCAGGACAGGCGGTCGGCCAGCACGATGGGCGTCACCGCGCTGCGCTTCGAGAACTCGTCGCGCAGTTCCTCCATGCGCGCGTCGCTCATGGGGATCAGCTGCGCAAGCCGGCGCAGCACGGGTTCGACATCGCCGCCGGCCTCCTCGCGGGTCAGCGTGACGCGATAGTTCTGTTCGTTGTTCGCGATGACCAGCCCGTTGCGGTCCAGGATCAGGCCGCGCGCGGGCGGCAGAAGCCGCATCTTGATCGAGTTGCCATCGGCCAGCATCCGGTATTCCTCGGCGTGGTCCAGCTGCATCGACCGCATCTTCAGGGCAAGCGTGGTCACCGTGGCGACCTGCACCCCCGCCAGCATCAGCCCGCGCCGGGTGATCTGGCGGCTGCTGTCCATGATTTCGCGTTGCGATTTCTTCATCGGTGCCCCCGAAGCTCAGGCGCCTTCGCCATGACGGATGCGACGCAGGCCCAGAAGCCAGCGCGCGGCGAAGACCGCGACCGGATAGGCCAGGACCGTCGCCAGGTATTGCAGGATCACCTGCCCCAGATTCGCGACCGGAAGCAGGAACAGGATCAGGACCACGCGATAGGCCAGCATCATCAGCCCGACAAGCACGGCCACGCGCAGCCATTCAACCATGAAACCGTTGTCGCGCCAACGCTGCTCGCGCTGACGTGCGGCCTCGGCGCCCAGAAGGACGAAGATCGCCCACAGGCCCGGCGGCCGCATCAGCAGCACATCCTCGAGCAGGACGACCAGAACGATCAGGATGGCGGGCAGCTGGTCGGGGCGGCGCAGCACCCAGGCCAGGACCAGCGCCAGCCCCATGTCGGGACCGGGCCAGCCCATCATGCCCGGCGCAAGGGGCAGCAGCCGCAGGAACAGCAGCGCCGCATAGGCCGCACAGAACAGCACCATGCCCGTGACGATGCTGCGGGGCGGCAGCGCGATCATTGCAGGGTTCCGGTATCCAGCGGGTCGGTGCCGCGCGCGGCCTCGACGGGGCTGTCGGGCAGCTGCGGACCGATGGGACCGGCCTGCCCGCCACGAACCACGGCGGCGCTGTCGGCCACGGCCTCGGCGGGGTGCGAGCGCAGCACGCGCAGGAATTCCAGCCGCCCGTAATCGGCAGCCATCAGCAGGCGCATCCGCCCGTCGCTGCCCTGCGCGACCTGTCCGACCAGCAGACCGGCGGGAAAGACCCCGCCATCCCCCGATGTCACGACCCGGTCGCCCGGCCGCACATTGTCCGAGCTTTCGATGAATTCCAGCAGCGGCAGCGCGGTATTGTCACCCGTCAGCAGCGCGCGTTCGCCCGTCGGCTGCACGACGACCGGCAGCCTAGATGACGGGTCCGTCAGCAGCACCACCCGGCTGGTCGAGCGTCCGACCCCCGCGATCCGCCCGGCAAGGCCAAGCCCGTCCATCACGGCCCAGCCCTCGATCACGCCATCGCGCGATCCGACATTCAGCAGCACCGACTGGCGGAAGGCCGACCCGCTGTCGACCATCACCATGCCCGTCACGCTGGTCAGGGCGGGGTCGATGCGGACATTGTTCAGCGCCAGCAGCTTCGAGTTTTCCTGCTCGAGCTGGACGGCGGCTTCCTTCCATGCGGACATGCGCTGCAATTCGCGGCGCAGTTCCTGGTTCTGCTGGTGCAGGCGCGCATAGCTCTGGAAGCCGGCCACCATCTCGCTGACGCGGGTGACGGGCACCAGCGCCCATTCCATGCGCGGCACGATGGCGTCGATCATCGCGACCCGCATGCGTTCCGCACGCGGGCTGTCGATGCGCCAGAAAAGGAACAGCGCGGCCAGCAACAGCACCATCACCGCGATCAGGATGCGGCGAACGGGCGTTGCGAAATCAGGCCCCTTGGTCCGCGACATGGCGGGTCCCCCGGTTCCGGTATCAGCTGTCGTAGTCGATGACGTGGCGCAGCTGCTTCTCGAACTCCAGCGCCTTGCCCGTGCCCAGCGCGACACAGCTCATGGGCTGATCGGCAAGGCTGATCGACAGGCCGGTCTGCTCGCGCAGGGCCAAGTCCAGTTCGCCCAGCATCGCGCCGCCGCCGGTCAGCATCACGCCGCGATCCACGATATCGGCGGCCAGATCCGGGGGCGTGGCCTCCAGCGCGACCATCACGGCCTCGCAGATGGCCTGGACCGGCTCAGTCAGGGCCTCGGCGACCATGGCCTGGCTGATCTCGATTTCCTTCGGGATGCCGTTCAGCAGGTCGCGACCGCGCACCATCAGCGTGGCGCCGCGCCCGTCATCGGGCATGCGGGCGGTGCCGATGCTGGTCTTGATGCGTTCAGCGGTGGAATCGCCGATCAGCATGTTCTGGTTGCGGCGGAGATAGTTCACGATCGCCTCGTCCATGCGGTCGCCGCCGATGCGGACCGAACGGGCATAGACGACATCGCCCAGCGACAGGACCGCGACCTCGGTGGTGCCGCCACCGATATCGACGACCATGCTGCCGGTGGGTTCGGTGATGGGCATGCCCGCACCGATGGCCGCCGCGATGGGTTCGGCGATCAGGCCGGCCTTGCGGGCGCCTGCGGACAGGACCGACTGGCGGATCGCGCGCTTCTCGACCGGGGTCGCGCCATGGGGCACGCAGACGATGATCTTCGGCTTCGAGAAGGTCGTGCGCTTGAACACCTTCTTGATGAAGTGCTTGATCATCTGCTCGGCGCTGTCGAAATCGGCGATGACGCCTTCGCGCATGGGGCGGATGGCCTCGATGCTGCCGGGCGTGCGGCCCAGCATCAGCTTGGCGTCCTCGCCCACCGCAAGGACCTGACGCTTGCCGTCCTTGACGTGGTAGGCCACGACCGAAGGCTCGTTCAGGATGATGCCCTTGCCCTTGACGTAGATCAGCGTGTTCGCCGTCCCGAGGTCGATCGCAATGTCGGTCGAAAACAGACCACCGAATGCCATGCCCGTATCCTTTCGCGCCGGTTGGCCCGGCCTGCCCCTGATTCTGATGTTCGGCTGAGGGCCTTGGCCCTGCATCGCCCTGAAATGGGCGTGGCCCCGTATAGAGCGGTCGGCGGCACCGGAAAAGCCCCGATGACCCCTGAGGGGCAGAATGGCGGGATATCGCGCGTCGGGGGCGGGCACCTGGCCCGCCCCCGGCACCGCATCAGTGCGAGTACATGCTGATCTGCTTGCCGTCGCGGCCCGACTGGGCACGGCGCATGATCAGGTGGTTCAGCGCCCCGACATAGGCCTTGGTGCTGGCAAGGATCGTGTCGGTATCGGCGGCCTGGCCGTTCACGATGCGGCCGTCCTCCTCCATGCGGACGCTGACGGTGGCCTGCGCATCGGTGCCCTCGGTCACGGCATGGACCTGGTACAGCTTCAGCTGCGCGTCATGCGGGAAGATCTGGCGCACGGCGTTGAAGCAGGCATCGACCGGCCCGTCGCCCGTGGCGTGGACGGTCTTTTCCTCGCCGTCGACGATCATGGTCAGGTCGGCGGTCTGGCCGTCGCTGCCGCAGACGACGCGCAGATGCTTGACCTGCAGGTGGTCGTCGCCGGTATTGGCTGCGGCATCCTGGACCAGGGCCACGATATCCTCGTCATAGACCTCCTTCTTGCGGTCGGCCAGCGCCTTGAACCGCACGAAGATGTCCTTGAGCTGGTTGTCACCGACCTCGTAGCCCAGATCCTTCAGCTTGGCGCGCAGCGCGGCGCGGCCCGAATGCTTGCCCATGGCGATGTTTGTCTCGTTCAGACCGATATCGGCGGGGCGCATGATCTCGAAGGTCTCGACGTTCTTCAGCACGCCGTCCTGGTGGATGCCCGATTCGTGCAGGAAGGCGTTCTTGCCGACGATGGCCTTGTTGAACTGCACCGGGAAACCCGACACGGCCGCCACGCGGCGCGAGATGCCCATGATCTTGGTCGTGTCGATGCCCGTCTGGAAGGGCATGATGTCGTTGCGGACCCGCATGGCCATCACGACCTCTTCCAGGGCGGTGTTGCCCGCGCGTTCGCCCAGGCCGTTGATCGTGCATTCGATCTGGCGGGCGCCGGCCTCGACCGCGGCAAGGCTGTTGGCCGTCGCCATGCCCAGGTCGTTGTGGCAATGGGTCGCGAAGATGATCCCGTCCGCGCCCGGCACACGCTCCAGCAACATGCGGATCAGGTCGGCGCTTTCGCGCGGGGCGGTATAGCCGACGGTATCGGGGATGTTGATCGTGCTGGCACCGGCCTTGATCGCGATTTCCACCACGCGGCACAGGTAATCATGTTCGGTACGGGTGGCGTCCATGGCCGACCACTGCACGTCGTCGCACAGGTTGCGGGCATGGGTCACGGTCTGCTCGATCCGCTCGGCCATCTGGTCCATGTCCAGGTTCGGGATCGCGCGATGCAGCGGCGAGGTGCCGATGAAGGTGTGGATGCGCGGGCGGCGGGCGTGCTTCACGGCCTCCCAGCAGCGGTCGATATCGGGCAGCTGCGCGCGGGACAGGCCGCAGATGATGCTGTGGTCGCTGACCTTGGCGATCTCGGAGACGGCGGCGAAATCGCCCTCGGAGGCGATGGGGAAGCCCGCCTCGATCACGTCCACGCCCATCTCGTTCAGCATCTGGGCGATTTCCAGCTTCTCGGCATGGGACATGGTCGCACCCGGCGACTGTTCGCCATCGCGAAGCGTCGTGTCGAAGATCATCACGCGGTTCTGGTCGGTCATATCGGCGTCTTTCTTACGGCCCCGTCCTTCGGGGTCAGGTCTGGTCTGTTCGGGTCACCCCGGGCACTGACCTTGCTGAGCGGTGGCCCGGGCAGCCCGCTCAGCGCAGCGTAAGAAGCAGCAGACCGCGGAGGTTCACGGCCGGACGGACGCCGCGTGCGGCGTTCCTGGCAGAGGCGATGTGGCGCATCCGTGTCATGGGCGCGACTATGCCGCCCATGTCCCGGTTTGAAAAGCCGAAAAATCCCCCGATCCGGCAGTGGCGAGGTTTCGCGGGGCGGCGATTGTTATCATCGAAACGTCACATTTTGTCTGGATACAATCCCTGCCCTCACGTTATCCTGAACGCACCAACAAGAACGATAACCAACAGATGAGGGAACAATGTCACGCAAGATCGTCGTCGGTTTTGACGGCAGCGACGCGTCGCGGCGTGCGCTGGACTTCGCAATAACGCGGGCGCAGGCACAGGGCGACAGCATCGTCATCGCCCATGTGCTGGAATGGTCGCCCTACAGCTTCCTCTCGCCGACCGAGCTGGAGGAACGCCACCGCCGCCGCAAGGAGGAACTGCAGCGCGCCGAGACCGCGATCCTCGCCCCCGAGCTGAAGCGCGTGCAGGCCGCGGGCGTCCCCGTCGCGACGGCCATGCGCTATGGCCACATCGCCGAGACGCTGTGCCGAATCGCCAATGACGAGGGCGCGGCGCTGATCTTCATCGGTCGCATGGGCGAATCGGGCATCGCCGCACGGCTGTTCGGTTCGGTCGCGGCAACGCTGGCACAGGTTTCGCCCGTGCCGGTGACCATCGTGCCCTGAGCGGCGTGGTGAAGGAATAACAGGGATGAAAACAACAATGACACCATTCACCAAGACCCTGGCCATGGCGGGCCTTCTGGGCGCATCCGGCGCGATGCCCGCAGCCGCGCAGGGCATCGACGAGACGGTGAACCAGATCTTCGCCAGCTCGACCGGGTGGTTCGTGAACCTGATCTTCAGCAGCTTCCCCGGCACCAACGTGCCCTGGATCGTGTGCTGGCTGGTGATCGCGGCGACCATCTTCACCATCTATTTCGGCCTGATCCAGGTCCGCGCCTTCGGCCATGCCCTTGCGCTGGTGCGCGGCAGCTACAGCGACCCGAACGACGCGGGCGAGGTCAGCCACTTCCAGGCGCTGACCACCGCCCTGTCGGGCACCGTGGGCCTGGGCAACATCGCGGGCGTCGCCGTGGCGATCGGCATCGGCGGTCCGGGCGCGACCTTCTGGATGATCCTCGCGGGTCTTCTGGGGATGGCGACCAAGTTCACCGAATGCACCCTGGGCGTCAAATACCGCAACGAGTTCGCGGACGGCCACGTCTCGGGCGGTCCGATGTACTACATGACCAAGGGCTTTGCCGAACGCGGCCTGCCGGGCGGCAAAATCCTTGCGATCCTGTTTGCGATCTTCTGCATCCTGGGCAGCTTCGGCGGAGGGAACATGTTCCAGTCGAACCAGGCGCATGCGCAGCTGATCAACGTGGTCGGCGACTATCCGGGCTGGATCACGGGCGTCGTCATGGCGGTCATCGTATTCCTGGTCATCGTGGGCGGTCTGAAATCCATCGCCAGCGTGACCGAGAAGGTCGTGCCCTTCATGGCCGTCATCTATGTCGGCACGGCGCTGATCATCATCGCCATGAACTATGACATGATCGGCACGGCATTCGGCCAGATCTTCCGCGGCGCCTTCACCTGGGACGGTGCGGTCGGCGGTGCGATCGGCGCGCTGATCCAGGGCTTCCGCCGCGCGGCCTTCTCGAACGAGGCGGGCGTCGGCTCGGCCGCCATCGCCCACAGCGCGGTGCGCACGAAGGAACCCGTGACCGAGGGCATCGTCTCGCTTCTGGAGCCCTTCATCGACACCGTGGTCATCTGCACCATGACGGCGCTGGTCATCATCATCACCGGCCAGCTGATCACCGACCCCGAAACCGGCATGTTCGTCCTGAACGAGGCCGGCACCGCGATCGCCACCGAATCGGGCAACAGCGGCGTTGCGCTGACGTCGGCGGCCTTCAGCCAGACCTTCGGCTGGTTCCGCTACATCCTGGCCGTGGCGGTGGTCCTGTTCGCCTTCTCGACCATGATCTCCTGGAGCTATTACGGCCTCAAGGCATGGACCTTCCTCTTCGGCGAGGGCCAGACCAAGGAGCTGATCTTCAAGGTCATCTTCTGCTTCTTCGTCGTCATCGGCGCGGCTGCGAACCTGGGTCCGGTCATCGACTTCTCGGACGCCGCGATTTTCGCGATGGCCGTGGTCAACATCATCGCGCTCTATGCGCTGATGCCGATCGTGAAGTCCGAGATGAACAGCTATCTCTCGCGTCTGCGCAGCGGGGCGATCCGCAAGTTCGACTGACGCTTGCGTCACGAAGCTGAACGGGCGGGCATCCAAGCGGATGCCCGCCTTTTTTCATGCATCGCGGATGGCCGTTAGCGCCCAACTGTGCCAAGAGGCGCCACCCGTCGGGGACCGCCAAGGAGGACCAGGGCCATGAGCCAGCCGCGTTTCGTGCATCCGGGCATGCGTATGCCCTTCATTCTGCTGATGACCTGCTTTGCCGCATGGGGCATCGCCGCGAACATGACCGACCCGCTGGTGCAGGTCTTCTCGCGAATCTTCTCGATGTCCACGCTTCAGGCGTCCTTCGTGCAGTTCGCCTATTACGGGGCGTATTTCCTGCTGGCACTGCCCGCCGCCTTCATCAACCGCCGCTTCTCGTACAAGACCGGCGTGCTGACGGGCCTGGGCTGCGCGATCGCGGGGGCGTTCCTGTTCTATCCGGCGGCGCAGGCGATGACCTTCGGCTTCTTCCTGGCGGCGCTGTTCCTGCTGGCGGGTGGCCTGTCGATCCTTGAGACCTCGGCCAATCCCTTCGTCATCGCGATGGGCCCCGAGGGCAACGCCACGCGCCGCCTGAACCTGGCGCAGGCATTCAACCCCGTCGGCACGAATATCGGCGTGTTCCTTGCGGCCACGCTGATCCTGCCGCAGCTGAACCCCGCCACCGATGCGGAACGCGCGCAGATGGCCCCCGAGGCCCTGCGCACGATCCAGCAGGCCGAGCTGTCGGCCGTCATGACCCCCTATGTCGGCTTCGCCTTCGTGCTGCTGGCCATCTGGGTGCTGATGGCCATGATGCGCATGCCCGCCGAACGCGAGGCCGTCGCCTCCAGCGCGGCCGACGTCCAGGTCGGCGGCACGCTGAAGCGGCTGATGGGCAACCGCCATTACGTCTTCGGGGTGCTGGCGCAGTTCTTCAACGTCGCGGCGCAGACCTGTGCCTGGACCTTCACGATCCAGTACGTGATCGGCACCGTCGGCGGGACCGAGGCACAGGCCGGCTGGTACCTTCAGGCCAGCCTGATCGTGTTCCTCATCTCGCGATTCGTGATGGTGGGCATCATGGGGGTGATCCGCCCCGCGCTGCTGCTGACGGTGATGGCGCTGGCGGGAACCGCGCTGTGCTTCTTCGCCGCCTCCGATCCCGGCCTGATCGGGGTCTGGGCGGTCGTCATGCTGTCGGCATGCCTGTCGCTGATGTTCCCGACCATCTACGGCATCGCGCTGCACGGGCTGGGCGACGACACGAAGTTCGGCGCGGCGGGGCTTGTCATGGCAATCCTGGGCGGGGCGCTGATGCCGCTGATCCAGGGCGCGACGCTGGATGCCTATGGCGCGGCCGTCAGCTATGTCGTGCCGGGGCTGTGCTTCCTCGTGGTGGCGGGCTTCGGCCTGTTCGACCTGCGTCACCCCGCGCGGGGCTGACGCCGATCCTCCGGTTCGCCATGTGCCTGCCGCAATGCGGCATTGCGGCGAACCGGGCTTGTCCAATTCCGTGTTTGCGCAAACATAGGGCATGTGAACGACAGAAGGATCGCAACATGCTTGGACATTTCGGGATCTATGGCACGGAAGAAGGCCGCCGCATGATGAAGGGCACCGCCCGCCCGACCGAGGGGCTGTTCATGCTGCCCCACCAGATCGCCGCGTTGAACGCGCGCCATGCGCGGGGCCGTCGCCCGATGGGCTGGCTGCGGATGCTGCGCCGCGTGGCCGGCCTGCCCGCCTGAGCCCTTCGCGGGGCCCTCAGCGACGGGCGGGGATCAGCTGCTGCGCGGCGCCCGCCACCAGCAGCCAGGCCGAGGTGATCACCAGGCCCCAGATCGCCCAGCTGGAGGGGTGGAAATCCACCCAGGCCGCGCGCGCCGCGAAGACGACCCACAGGACCGCCATCGGCAGGGAAATGGCGCGCCAGCGCTCGGTCCGAACGGGGTGGATGAACTTGATGTTGGTGAACATCGCGACCGTCAGCGCGATGACGATCGCCAGGATGACGACCCAGTGCGGCCTGACGGCGAACAGCACCAGCACCACCATGTTCCAGCAGCCCGGAAAGCCCGCGAAGCTGTTGTCCAGCGTCTTCATCCGGCTGTCGGCGAAATAAACGACGCTGCCATAGACGATGGCGATCATTGCCAGCCAGCCCGTCCAGCCCGACAGCAGGCCCGACTGGAACAGCGCGAAGGCCGGGATGAACACATAGGTCAGATAGTCGATGATCAGGTCCATCAGCACGCCGTCATAGGCGGCGAAGTTGCGCTTGACGTCATAGCGGCGCGCAAGCGGACCGTCGATCCCGTCCACGACGAAGGCGAAGACCAGCCACAGGAACATCAGCGCCCATTCGCCGTTCGCGGCCGCCAGCATCGCCAGCATGGACAGGACCGCCCCGGTGGCGGTCAGAAGATGGACGGCAAGTGCTTTGTGACGGATCTGCATCGCGATGTTGTCGCAGCTTGCGGCTGGCTGCGCAACCGGATCAGCGCAGGATCGGCGGGCCTTTCGGCTTCGGCGGCTCGGGCTGTTCGGGCAGGCTCAGATCGAAGCGCAGCGCCGAGACGGGAACATCCGCATCCGAGAAGCTGATATCGACCCCGCCCGGCTGTTCGGGCAGGAAGGCCAGCGTCTCGGACAGGGCCTTGGCGATGGCGGGCTGGCGGTCGTCGGGGGCGCCCGCGATCAGCAGCAGATGCGAGGCCGGTCCGTCGGCCTCTCCTCCGACGCCGACCAGCGCGGCGCCCGCGATCAGGCCGCGCATGTCGGCCAGCCGTTCGGACAGCGGCTGGACCAGCGCCTTGACGGTGACGGGCGCGGGCGCGGTCAGGCGCAGCCGCGCCTCGTCCGCGGTCGGCGCGGAGGACAGCGCCCCGGCCAGCCAGTCCAGCAGACCCGCATCCAGCAGCATCTCGGACGGGTGGCCCGGATTGACCAGCAGCCCCGTGCCCTGCCGGCGCAGAAGGTCCGCCAGCACCCGCCCCGGCAGCGCGGCATAGGCGACCGGGCCGCCCATGAAGCCCGCCAGCCGATCCTCGGCGTCGCAGGCCAGCGCCACGGGGGTCTCGTCCAGCGGAAAGGTCCGCAGCTCGATCTCGTCGCCCTCGGGGTCGCGGGTCAGGGCCACGAACAGCTCGGTATCGGCCAGCCGCGACAGCATCCTGGCGCGCAGCGCCGAGGGCGCATCGTGAAACGACACGGTTGCAAGATCATCGAGCGCGGTCATGGGCCCCTCACCTTCCTTTTATCGCCCTGCCCTAGTCCCTGCGGCCCTTGCAGGGCAAGCCGCGATTGCAACCCGGTGCGGAATGGTCGCAATATCCGCGCCATGAATCGACGCAGCCTGATCCTCGGCGCCGCTGCGGCGTCATGCCTTGCCACCCCGCGCATCGCGCATGCCGGGCTGGGCGACATCCTTGTCGATGCGCGCAGGCTGGACCGCCTGCGGGCCGTCGCCGTCTGGTGCGATGACGGCACTGGCGGCAAGGAGGTCGCGGCCCAGGGCTATGGCGCGTTCACCCCGGACGATCCGACGAACATCAAGTCGGCCTCGAAATCGGTCATCTCGGCGCTGGCGGGCATCGCCATCGGCAAGGGCCTGCTGGAGGGGCCGGACCAGCGCATCGCGCCACTGTTGCGCCGCGACCTGCCCGCCGACCCCGATCCGCGCCTGCAGGAAATCACCCTGGGCCAGCTTCTGTCGATGCAGGCGGGGCTGGAACGGCAATCGGGGCCGAATTACGGGCGGTGGGTCGCCAGCGACAACTGGGTCCGCGCCGCGCTGGCCGCGCCTTTCGTGCAGGATCCCGGCCAGCGGATGCAGTATTCCACCGCCTCGACCCATCTTGTCGCGGCGATCCTGACGCGCATCACGGAACGCCCGCTGCTGGAAACCGCGCGCGACTGGCTGGGACAGATCCCCGGCTTCCGGATCACCGGATGGGACCGCGATCCGCAGGGCATCTATCTGGGCGGGAACCAGATGGCGATGAGCACGCGGTCGCTGCTGGCCTTCGGCGCGGCCTATGCCCGTCACGGCATGGCGGGCGGCAGGCAGGTGATTCCCGAAACCTGGATCGAGGACAGCTGGCGCAGGCGGACCCGGTCGGTCTTCAGCGGCCAGGGATACGGCTATGGCTGGTTCATCGGCTCGATGGCCGGGCGGCCCGTGCGGTTCGGCTGGGGATATGGCGGGCAGATGATCTATGTCCTGCCGCGGATGGGCGACAGGGCCGCGATGGCCATCGCCATCACCTCGGACCCCGACAGCCCTTCGGCACGGACCGGGTACCGCGACGACCTGCACGCGCTGGCGCGCGAGCTGGTCGCCTCGGCCGACGGCATCACTCGATGAAGTCGGCGGCCTGGAAGTTGCCCAGGTTGCCCAGAAGCTGACCGATCAGCGAGATCTCGGTCACGCTGCCATCCGTCACGCGGCGCGACAGCGACACGATGCGCCCGCGTTCCAGGCCGAAACGCTCGACATTGCTGACGACGCCCGATTCCGCGAAGGACACGGCGACGACCTGACGCTCGATTTCCTGCGGAGCGGCGGGGCCGATGCGGCGCCAGCGCGACCCGACATAGTACCAGCCCGACCCCGTCAGAAGCCCCTGGGCCGAGGGACGGCCGATCAGCGCGGGTAGATCCTCGCGGGTGGTCTGGCCCACCTGGACCTGCGCCAGGTCGATCTCGGGCGGGACATAGCCGTGGTTGCGATAGGTCGGCGAACAGGCCGCGACGCCCAGAAGCGCCAGAAATGCCAATGTCATCAGGCTTCTGATGGCGTGCATGATGTGGTCTCTCCTTGGGGCGGTTGACGCGGCTTGCCTTGCCTAGCAAACTCGGCACCCGCGCTCAAGAATGTCAATCCGGACGTGATCGCGCATCGCACCCGTCCCCGAGCCAACCCCCGAGGCCCCATGACCGATCCCGCATCGCATCCGCAGCGCCTGCGCGTGGCGCATCTGAACCCCAATGCCGCGAACCCCTTCCACCTGCGTCCCGATGCCGATGCGCGCCAGGCCATCGCCGGCGAACTGGGCTTGGAACAGCTGTCCCGTCTGGATTTCCAGGGCAATGTCCGCGCCGAGGGCCGCGAGGGCTGGAAGCTGACCGGCACCCTGAAGGCCCGCGTCACCCAGCCCTGCGTCGTCACGCTGAAGCCCGTGCGCAGCGATGTCGAAAGCCCTGTCTCGCTGCGCTTCTCGCCCGATCTTCACATTCCCGAGGGCGAGGAGATCGAGATGCCCGACGAGGATCTGGAGCCGCTCGGGCAGTTCATCGACCTGACCGCCATCATGACCGAGGCGCTGAGCCTTGCGCTGCCCGAATATCCGCGCGCGCCCGATGCCGAACTGGACGCCCCCGCATCCGACGAGGACACGGCCCCGGTCGATACCCGCCGCCCCTTCGCCGATCTCGACAAGCTGCTGGGGGGCAAGGACCAGGAGTCCTGAGCGGGGGGATTCGCGGCCCGTCGCGCGAATCCCCCGGCCGCTGCCCCGTGTCGCGGATGCAACAGAAGGACGCCAAATGGCGGCTTGCATCCCTCCACGGAAGCTGGAATGAGGGGATTCGACGACAAACCTTGCGCAAATGCGACGCCTGCCCGGCCACGAGGGCTTGCGGGCGGGGCCGTCATGGCGTATCTGCGCGGTTCATTTACGAATTCAAATCTACCGGTGCGAAGGCGTTGCGGCGCTGCACCCTGACAACCGAGGTGGTGACATGGCTGTCCCTCAGAATCGCGTAACCCGGTCCAAGCGTGGCATGCGTCGTGCGCATGATTCGCTGGTTGCGGGCAACCCGAACGAATGCTCGAACTGCGGCGAACTGAAGCGTCCGCATCACGTCTGCCCGTCCTGCGGCCACTATGCCGACCGCGAGGTCGTTGCGCAGGCGAACGAGATCGACCTGGACGACGACGCAGCCTGATCCGGGTTAGCGGCGCATCCTCATGACCGTCGACAACGCGTCATCCAATATGTCGCGCAGCCCGGAACAGCCGGGCAGCGTGGTGATATCGATCGATGCGATGGGTGGCGACCGCGGTCCCGCCGCAGTCGTCGCGGGCATGGCGGCCAGTGCCGAGAAGAACCCCGAGATCAGCTTCATCGTCCATGGCGACGAGGCCGAGCTGCGCCGCCTGATCGGGCGGCGCAAATCGCTTGCGGGCCGCTGCGATATCCGCCACGCGGATGGCGTCGTGACGATGGACGACAAGCCTTCGCAGGTCGTGCGCAAGGGTCGGGACACCTCGATGTGGTCCACCCTCGAATCCGTCCGCGAGGGCGAGGCGATGGTCGCGGTCAGCTGCGGCAATACCGGCGCGCTGATGGCGATGTCGATGCTGCGCCTGCGCAAGCTGCCGGGCGTGAACAGGCCCGCGATCGCGTGCCTCTGGCCCTCGCGCAATCCGCAGGGCTTCAACATCATGCTGGATGTCGGCGCCGACATCCGTGCGGATGCCCACGACCTTCTTCAATACGCGCTGATGGGCACGTCCTATGCCCGCAACGGGCTGGGGCTGGAAATGCCCCGCATCGGCCTGCTGAACGTGGGCACCGAGGAACACAAGGGCCGGACCGAGCTGAAGCAGGCGGACGAGATGATCCGCGACGCCGCAGCCGATGCCCATTACGAATATGTCGGCTTTGTCGAGGGGGGCGACCTGCCCTCGTCTCGCGTGGATGTCATCGTGACGGACGGCTTCACGGGCAATATCGCCTTGAAGACGGGCGAAGGCACCGCCAAGCTGGTGGGAGAGTTCCTGAAGGACGCCTTCGCGAAATCGCTCATGTCGAAATTCGCGGCGCTTCTGGCGATGACCTCGCTCAGGCGCCTGCAGAAGCGGATCGACCCGCGGCGCGTTAACGGCGGCATCTTCCTGGGGCTGAACGGCACGGTCGTGAAATCGCACGGCTCGGCCGATGCGACGGGCGTATCCGCCGCGATCAAGCTGGCATTCACGCTGGCGAAATCCGGGTTCCAGGACCGTCTCGCCGCACGTGTGGCGCAGGCCACCGGGACCGGCGAAACGGGAGCATCTTCGTGATTCGACGCTCAGTCGTCCGTGGCACCGGACATTATCTTCCCGAACGCGTTGTCGAGAACAGCTGGTTCGAGGAACGGCTGGACACCACCGATGAATGGATCCGCTCGCGGTCCGGCATCGAACGCCGCCACTTCGCGGCCGAGGGTCAGACCACCAGCGACCTCGCGATCCGGGCCTCGAAGGCCGCGCTGGAACGCGCGGGCCTGACCGCACAGGATATCGACGGCATCGTGCTTGCGACCTCGACCCCCGATTTCACCTTCCCCGCCGTGGCGACGATGGTGCAGTCCGGGCTGGGGATCAAACGCGGCTTCGCCTATGACGTGCAGGCCGTCTGCGCGGGCTTCGTCTTCGCGCTGGCCAATGCCGACGCGATGATTCGCGCGGGCCTTGCCGAACGCGTGCTGGTCGTCGGCGCCGAGACGTTTTCCCGCATCATGGACTGGACGGACCGTTCGACCTGCGTGCTGTTCGGCGACGGCGCGGGCGCGCTGATCCTCGAGGCGCAGGAGGGTCACGGCGACAGCGACGATCGCGGCATCCTGTCCTCGGACCTGAACAGCGACGGGTCCTATCGCGAACTTCTGTATGTCGATGGCGGCGTGTCCAGCACCGGCACCGCGGGTCAGCTGCGCATGCAGGGCAACCTGGTCTTCCGCCACGCGGTCGACAAGCTGGCCAAGACGACGACGACCTCGCTGACCAAGGCCGGCCTGACCGATGCCGATGTCGACTGGATGATCCCGCACCAGGCGAACCTGCGCATCATCACCGCGACCGCCCAGAAGATGGGCCTGCCGATGGAGAAGGTCGTCCTGACCGTCGCCGATCACGGCAACACCTCGGCCGCCTCGATCCCGCTGGCCATGTCCATCGCGGATCGCGAAGGCCGCCTGCAGCAGGGCCAGGTCATCGCGACCGAGGCCATCGGCGGCGGCCTCAGCTGGGGCTCGGTCGTGCTGCGCTGGTAAGGCGCGGCACCGTTCCACATCCCGGAATGATTTTCCGTCCAGCGGGCGGTTGACACAAGGGAACCCTTCCTCAAGACTGCAGACAATGCAGGTGCAGCATCGCGCCACAGACTCTGGGGAGGGTCCTTACATTGCCGATTGTCCGTCTGATCGACGGCGTGAACGAGCTTGTCGGGCGCGTCGTGTCCGTCGTTGCGCTGCTCTTCGCCGTCATCATCATCTATGACGTCTTCATGCGCTATGTGCTGGGTCAGCCGACCCGGTGGGCGTTCGACGTGACCAAGCAGCTCTATGGTTTCTACTTCATCATGCTGGGCGGCTATGCGCTGCGGCACCAGTCGCATGTGCGCGTGGACCTGCTGACCTCGCGGATGGGGCCGACCCTGCGCCGCTGGACCGAGGTCGTGGGCTACGTGATCTTCTTCTTCCCCTTCGCCTGGATCTTCGCACGTCGCAGCTGGGATTTCGCGATGACCTCGTGGAACCAGGGCGAACTGACCTATGGCGCGGTCCAGCTGCCCGTCTATCCGCTGAAGATGGCGATGTTCGTCGCCGCGGTGCTCCTGCTGATCCAGGGCGTCTCCGAGGTGCTGAAGCTGATCCTGAACCGCGCGACCCACATCCCCGATTCCGAGGTGCTCGATGTCCGGTGAAACCATCGCCCTGGTCATGTCCGGCCTGCTTCTGCTGGGCCTGTTCCTGGGCCACCCGCTGGCCTTCGTGCTGGGCGGCACCGCCGTCCTGGGCGCGTTCATCGCGGGCAAGCCGATGGTGCTGGGCATCGTCATCAACCGCATCTTCGGGGACGTGCTGGACAATTACGTCCTGATCGCCATTCCGCTCTTCGTGCTGATGGCGCGCTTCCTGTCCGACAGCGGCGTGACCGACCGCATGTTCGAGGCACTGCGCCACCTGATGAGCCGCGTCACCGGCGGCCTCGGCCTTGCGGTGGTGTTCATCTCGATCCTGCTGGCGGCGACCACGGGCATCATCGGCGCATCCATCACCGTGATGGGGATGATGGCGCTGCGCCCCATGCTGCAATACGGATACGACAAGCGGCTGGCGACGGGCCTGATCGGCGCGTCGGGGTGCCTTGGCATCCTGATCCCGCCCTCGATCATGCTGATCCTGATGGCATCCTATGCGCCGGGCCTGTCGGTGGGGCAGCTCTTCGCGGGCGCGATGGTGCCGGGGCTGCTTCTGGGACTGATGTATGCGGTCTATGTCGCGGCCATCGCCTGGTTCAAACCCGACTGGGCCCCCAAGGTCGCCGATGACGAACGCATCAGCCGCGGCGCCATGTGGCGCATGCTGCTGGTCGAGGCCGTTCCCCCGCTGATCCTGATCCTGGGCATCCTTGGCTCGCTTCTGGCCGGCGTCGCCACCGCGACCGAGGCCAGTGCAATCGGCGCGGTCCTGGCGCTGCTGATCGTGATCTTCCGCGGCCGCTTCCAATGGGCGACCTTCTACTCGGCCCTGCTGGAGACCGGGCGCACCAGCGCCATGATCCTGTTCATCGTGGTCGGCGCGACCGCCTTCACGGGCGTCTTCAACATCACGGGCGGCCTGCGCGCCAGCCAGGACCTGATCCGCGGCCTGGCCGAGGATCCCTATACCCTGGTCGCGGTGATGCTGCTGGTCGTGTTCATCCTGGGCATGTTCCTCGACTGGACGGGCATCGTTCTGCTGTCCTTCCCGATCTTCCTGCCGCTGGTGGGCGAGATGGGGATCGATCCCCTGTGGTTCGTCGTCCTGATGGCCGTCGTGCTGCAGACCAGCTTCCTGTCGCCGCCCTTCGGCTATGCGCTGTTCTACATGCGGGCCATCGCGCCCCCCGAGGTGCGCACCGGCGACATCATCATGGGCGTCCTGCCCTTCATCGGCCTCGTGATCCTGATGTGCGTGCTGATGATCCTGTTCCCGGCCCTGGTCACCTGGCTTCCCGCCGCGATCTACGGCTGACGACATACCAACGGAGGAGAGAGAGATGAAACACCTGATGACCGCCGCGGGCATCGCGCTGGCAGCCGCCACGCCCGCCCTGTCGGAAAACTGGACGATGACCACGACCTGGCCGTCCAGCCTCGAACTGATCGAGCTGGACAAGCACTGGGTCGATCTGGCCAACAAGCTGGTCGACGACGACAAGCTGACGATCGAGTTCTACGAGGGCGGCAGCCTGGTCCCCGCGGGCGAGGTCTTCGGCGCGGTCGAATCGGGCACGATCCAGGCGGGCGCCGACTGGCCGGGCTACTGGGCGGGCCGCGACAGCGCGTTCTCGCCGCTGGCCACGACCGCCAGCCTGTTCAACGCGGTCGATTACGTGAACTGGATCCAGGAATGGGGCGGCGCGGATCTCTATAACGAGGTCTATGGCAAGTTCGGCATGGTCTACCTGCCCTATGGTGTGACGAACAACGAATCGGGCTTCCGCACCGTGGACAAGCCGATCCGCACGCTGGACGACCTGCAGGGCCTGCGCCTGCGCCTGTCGGGCCTGGAACAGGGCAAGCTGCTGGAGAAGCTGGGCGGCAACCAGGTCAGCATGGCCGGCGGCGAAATCTATCAGTCGCTGGAGCGCGGCGTGATCGACGGGTCGGAATTCTCGACCCCGAACGTCGATTTCTCGGGCGGTTTCCAGCAGGTCACGAAATACTGGTCGACGCCGGGCTGGCACCAGTCGTCCTCGATCTTCGGCGTGATGATCAACAAGGCCGCATGGGACGCGCTGGACGACGAGACGCGCGAGCGGCTGGAAATCGCGGCCGATGCCACGCTCCTGTGGTCGCTGGCCTTCACCGAGAAGCGCGCCACCGAAGCCTATGCCCAGTTCCAGGAGGCCGGGATCGAGATCACGCGCCTCGACGATGCCGCGCTGGAGCAGGTGCAGCAGATGGCCAACGAGACCATCACCGAGGTCGCCTGCGAGAACCCGCTCTCGGCCAAGGTCTATGCCAGCCAGCTGTCCTACCTGCAGGACTATGGCAGCTGGCGCGACGCCTCGGCCCCGTTCAACCTGGGCCGCACGCCGAACGGTCCGGACCTTGCGGCGATCGAGGCTTGCGCAAACTGATTGCCCTCGGATAGAGCGACAAGTATCGGGCGGGGAACGATTTCCCCGCCCTTCTCGTTGACAGGCAGGTCAAACAGCACCATCCTTCCCCCTATTCAAGAGGACTGATCATGGGCGACAAGACGCTGACCCGGATGGATCTTGCCGAAGCGGTATTCCGCGAAGTGGGCCTGTCGCGTCACGAATCCGCACAGCTTGTCGAAAGCGTGCTGAACCATGTCTCGGATGCACTGGTTCGTGGCGAACAGGTCAAGATCTCGTCCTTCGGCACCTTCTCGGTGCGCGACAAGAACGAACGCATCGGCCGGAACCCCAAGACCGGGGAAGAGGTGCCGATCACGCCGCGGCGGGTGCTGTCCTTCCGGCCCTCGCATCTGATGAAGGACCGCGTTGCCGCCGGCAACAAGCGATAGGAACCGCAAGCCCCGATGCAGAAAGGCGCAGAGGCATTCCGTTCGATCGGCGAGGTCGCAAGCCTGATCGGCGTTGCGCCCCATGTCCTGCGCTATTGGGAAACGCAATTCGCCCAGCTGAGACCGATGAAGCGCCCCGACGGGCGGCGCTATTATCGCCCTGCGGATGTGGCGCTGGCCGCGGGCATCTGCGTGTTGCTGCGCGATGACGGGCTGACCATTCGCGGCGCGAAGAAGCAGATCGGCGCCGACCGTGGCGAGGCTGTCCGCAAGCTGGGCCTGGGTCGCATCGCCGAACCCGCGCCCGCCGCGACCGAAGCGCCCGCACCTGAACCCGTCGCGCATGACGCAACCCCCGCATGGCTTGCCCGCCTCGGACATCTGACCCGCCTTCTGCGCGACATCACCCCTGCGGATGCGCGCCGTCGCGGCGTTTTTCCCCTGCTGGGACAGGCCCATGACGCGCTGACGCGTCTCGGCTGAACAAGTTCGTCGTTTTCATGAAGATTTCCGCTCTGCAGGTCTTGTGCATCCCCGCCGGATCGCACTATACGGAGCGCGTCGGGCCGTGGCGCAGCCTGGTTAGCGCGTCCGTCTGGGGGGCGGAAGGCCGCGAGTTCGAATCTCGCCGGCCCGACCATTCCGAAAACGCCCATCCCTTTGCGGGGATGGGCGTTTTTCGTTTCCGCCTGCAAGGAATTTCCAGATGAACGGTGTCCTGCCCGACCGCCAGATCCGCGCCATGATCGATGGCGGTGCCATCGCCGCGGACCACCCCTTCATTCCCGAACAGATCCAGCCCGCATCGCTGGACCTGCGGCTGGGCCACAAGGCGTATCGCCTGCGGGCCAGCTTCCTTGCCGGGCGGGATCGGCGAATCGCCGACCGGCTGGCCGATTTCCAGATGCATCAGATGGATCTCAGCGACGGGGCGGTGCTGGAACGCGGCTGCGTCTATCTGGTGCCGCTGATGGAGCGGATCACCCTGCCCAAGGGCGTTCAGGCCGTCGCCAACGCCAAGTCCTCGACGGGGCGGCTGGACCTGCTGACGCGCCTCGTGACGGATGACGGCACCGAGTTCGACCGCCTGCCCGAGGGGTATGACGGCCCGCTCTATGCCGAGATCTGCCCGCGCAGCTTCTCGGTCCTGGTCAGGCCGGGGATGCGCCTGAACCAGCTGCGCCTGCGGCAGGGACAGGCGGTGCTGGACGACACCGATCTTGCGGCGCTGCATGCCGACCAGCCGCTGACCGGCGACACGCCCGCGCTGATCGACCAGGGCCTGGGCTTCTCGGTCGATCTGCGTGCCGCGACGGGGGACCTAGTGGGCTATCGCGCGCGCCCCCACAGCGGCGTCGTGGACCTGGACCGGATCGGCGCCTATGACGCCCGCGATTTCTGGGACGAGCTGCGCACCTCGGACGGGCGGCTGATCCTGGATCCCGGCGCGTTCTACATCCTCGTCAGCCGCGAATCGGTCTCCATTCCCGCGGATTATGCCGCCGAGATGGCCCCCTATCTGGCGATGGTGGGCGAATTCCGCGTCCATTACGCGGGTTTCTTCGATCCGGGCTTCGGCATCGGCCACCAAGGTCGCGGCGCGCGGGGCGTTCTGGAAGTGCGCTGCCACGAGGCGCCCTTCGTGCTGGAACACGGGCAGGTCGTGGGCCGCCTGATCTATGAACGGATGGCGGCGCGTCCCGACCGCCTCTACGGTCAGGACATCGCCTCGAACTATCAGGGGCAGGGCCTCAAGCTGGCCAAGCAGTTCCGTTAAAGCGGACCCGTCTGCCACAGGCGGATCTTCAGCCCGCCATGCGCCACGATGGGGCCCGGCGGCTGGAACGGCAGGCCCGTGGCCTTGGCAAGGCCCCCTTCGCTGGTGACGATGCCGATGCGCCAGCCCTGGAAACGTTCGCGGAACACCTCGCCCATATTGGCGTGCAGGCCGAACAGCGGCCCCTTGTTCCCGATCCGTGCGCCATAGGGCGGGTTCACGATCACGATGCCCCGCGCGCAATCGGGGCGCTGCAGGTCGGCGATGGCGCATTGGCGGAACCGCGCGGTCCCCGCGACGCCCGCGCGTTCAGCATTGGCCTGCGACATGCGGATCGCGCCCGCATCGCGGTCCGAGCCGAAGAACTGCTGCGGCGCCTTGCCCGGCGCGGGCGGAGCCATCGCGGCCCATGCGTCCGGGTCGAAATTCGCCAGCCGCTGGAAGGCGAAGCCGCGGCTGCGTCCGGGGGCCAGTCCCGATGCGATCTCGGCGGCCTCGATCGCGAAGGTGCCCGACCCGCACATCGGGTCCAGCACCGGCTGGCTGCCGTCGAAGCCCATCTGCGACAGGAACATCGCGGCCATCGTTTCGCGCATGGGGGCCTTGGCGACGGCCTCCTTGTGGCCGCGCTTGTGCAGCGATTCGCCGGTCGAATCGATGCTGAAGGTCACCAGGTCGTCCTCGATCCGCGCCTTGACGACGATCGCGGCCTCGCCTCCCTCGGGCAGGTTCAGCGTTTCGGCGATGGCACGCTCGATCCGCTGCGTGGCGGCCCCGGCGTGATAAATGCGCGAGGCGCGGCAGACGGTCTCGACCTTGACCGGCAGGTCGCGGGGCAGGATGTCGGCCCAGGGGAACTTGCGCGCGCGCTTGTCCAGCTGCGCCAGATGCATCGCGCGGAAGCCGCCGATCCGCACTAGCACGCGGGTCGCGCCGCGCAGCCACAGGTTCGCGCGCCAGACATCGGGCCAGCCGCCGCGGATGGTCACGCCACTCGGCTGCTGTTCCGGTTTCCAGCCAAGCGCCGCAGCCTCGGCGGCCAGCGGTGCTTCAAGACCCGGCGTCGCTACCAGGAAGATTTCGAGATCGTTCTGCTCCATCGCCATGCCCTAGCGCGGGCTGGCGACAAAGCAAAGCCTTCAGCGTCGCGTCATCCGGTTCACGTTGCGCATCCGCTTCTTCAGATCGCCCGTCTGGACATCCTGCTGCGGACCGCCCTGCTGGCCGCCCTTGCGCGACAGCGTCTTCATGCCCTTGTTGATCCCCCAGTTCATCGCGCGCCGCGCGACAAGCCTGGTGAACATGTTGAGAAGCTGGTTCATGTTCATGGCCGCGTTCCCCTATTCATCCTCGAACAGATCCTCGGCGGGACCCTCGGGTTCAATATCGTCCTCGTCGTCGCGTCCCACAAGGGGCGGGGCCAATCCGTCCGAGGGCGGGCGCGATTCCAGCAACCCCGCCGCGCGCAGCTCCGACAGCCCCGGCAGGTCGCGTGCCGATTCCAGCCCGAAATGATCGAGGAAGCCTTCGGTCACCACGAAGGTCGCGGGGCGGCCGGGGGTCTGGCGACGGCGACCCATGCGGACCCACTCCATCTCGATCAGCTGGTCCAGCGTGCCGCGATTGACGGCGACGCCGCGGATCTCCTCGATCTCGGCGCGGGTGACGGGCTGGTGATAGGCGATGATGGCCAGCGTCTCGATCGCGGCGCGCGACAGGCGGCGGGCCTCGACGGTCTCGGTCTGCATCAGGAAGGACAGGTCGGGCGCGGTGCGGAAGGCATAGCCGTCGCCGATCCGTTCCAGCACCACCCCGCGCCCCGCATAGGACGCCCGCAATGCACGCACCGCCTCGGCCGGGTCGCAGCCCTGCGGCATCCGCGCGGCCAGTTCGCGCATCGACACGGGCGCGGGTGCCGCGAACAGGATCGCCTCGACCATGCGTTCCTGTTCGGCCATGGGCGGGGGCGGGAAATCGGCGGTGTCAGGCGCGGTCGTCATTGCTTCTTTCGCGATAGGAGATGGGCGCGAAGGTGTCGGACTGGCGTATCTCCAGCCTCCCCTGCCGCGCAAGTTCCAGCGAGGCCGCGAAGGTCGCGGCGGTCGCGCTGCGCCGGCGCGCAGGCTCGGACGACCAGCCCTCGGGCAGAAAGACCGACAGGTCCGTCCATTGCCCCGCAAAGCCGATCATGCGCCGCAGCCGGTCCAGCGCCTGTTCCATGGTGAAGACATCGGTGCGGTCGAAGGCGAAGGGGCGGAACTCGTCCTTGGTCTTCAGCCGGGCATAGGCGCGCATCAGGTCGATCAGCCCGGCCTGCCATTCGGTCCGCCGCGCCCGCGTCACCGTTTCCGGCGCCCCACGGGCAAAGCGGGTCTGCCCCAGCCGGTCGCGGCCCATAAGCCGCTCGGCGGCCTGGCGCATGGCGGACAGCCGCTCCAGCTGGAAGGCCAGATGCTCGGCCATGTCCTCGGCCGAGGGGCCCTCGGCCTCGGGGTCGGGCGGCAACAGCAGGCGCGATTTCAGGAAGGCCAGCCAGGCGGCCATCACCAGATAGTCGGCGGCCAGCTCGATCCGCAGGGCGCGCGCCTTCTCGACGAAGACCAGGTACTGCTCGGCCAGTTCCAGGACGCTGATCTTCAGCAGGTCGACCTTCTGCGTCCGCGCCATGGTCAACAGCAGGTCCAGCGGCCCCTCGTAGCCCTCAACATCGACGATCAGCGCCTCGTCCGCGCGGCGCTGCGCGACGGCATCGGCGTCGTGATCGGGGTCCGGAACGGGCCGCAGATGGGGGGCGTGGGGTCGGGGCAAAGGGGTATCCTTGGCGGGCGGGGCAAGGACCGAAGCGTCCCGCCCCCTGCCCTGTCTGTCAAGCGATGGCGCGGGTCAGGTCCTGCCATTCGGCCAGCAAGGCAACCTGATCGGCGGCCTGCGGCGGATGGCGCAGGGCCAGCGCGGCATCGGCGCGGTGCAGCGCATCGGGGCCCATCGCGCCCGCAGCCTCGACCACGGGGCGCATCTGGGCGATGTCGCCGTTGCAGTGCAGCACCACGTCGCACCCCGCCTGGACCGAGGCGCGGGCACGGTCGGCATGGCTGCCGGGCAAGGCGTTCATCGTGATGTCGTCGGTCATAAGCAACCCGTCGAAGCCGATATCGCGCCGGATCGCGTCGATCACCGCAGCCGACGCCGTGGCAGGCCGGTCATCCAGCGCGGTGAAGCGGATATGCGCGGTCATCCCCAAAGGCAGGTCCGCCAGCGCGCGGAAGGGCGCGAAATCCAGCGCCGACAGGTCGGCCGCATCGGCATCCACCACGGGCAGGTCGTGATGGCTGTCGGCCTGCGCGCGGCCATGGCCCGGCATATGCTTGACCACGGGCAGCACGCCCGCATCCAGCATCCCCTGCGCAGCGGCCCGGCCCAGCTGGGCGATCCGCGCCGGGTCGGTCCCGAGGCAGCGGTCCCGCAGGAAGGGATGGGTCGCATCCTGCGCCACGTCCAGCGTCGGCGCGCAGTTCGAATCGATCCCGACCGCGCGCAGTTCCTGGCCGATCAGGTGATATCGCAGCCACATCGCGCGCGGACCGGCATTCGCCTGCGACAGCGGCGCGGGCCAGTCGCGCCAATGCGGCGCGCGCAGGCGCTGCACGCGCCCACCTTCCTGGTCGACCGTGATCAGCGCATCGCGACCGACCGCCTTGCGCAGGTCGTCGGTCAGGCGACGCAACTGATCGGGGCTTTCGACATTCCTGCCGAACAGGATGAAGCCCCAGGGATCGGCCTCGCGAAAGAAGGCGGCCTCGTCGGCGGTCAGGACCGTTCCGGCGATGCCGCCCAGGATCGTCGCGCTGGTCATCGGCTCAGTTCAGCGCCAAGCAGTCGGTTCCCGACGATTTCAGCGCCGAGCAGAATTCGCGTGCCTGCGACAGCGACCCGAAGCCCGCGACGCGCAGGCGCCAGAAGGTGCGCCCGTTCGACTGGTGCTGCTGGATCACCGGCGATTTCCCCGAGAACAGCCCCGAGTTGCGGCCCGCCAGGCGCTGCCATTCGCCCTGGGCGATGGCGTTGCTGTCGAAGGCGCCGACCTGGACCACCGGACCGCTGGCCGTGCTGGCAGCGACGGGCGCGGGTTCGGGCGCGGGACGTTCGGCGGGTGCCGCAGCGGCGGCTGCCGGTGCCGCATCGGTGCGGGTCGCGGCGGGGGCTGCCGCCACGCGCGTGGTGCGCGGACGGGGTGCCGGACGGGTCGAGGCCACGAGGACGCCGGGGCTGGCCTCGGCCTGCGCCTGGGCAAGGGCCTCGGTGATGGCGGTGGCCTGCGCGGGGGCGCCGGTCTCGTCGGTGACGACGGCGGTGACCGGCCCCTCGGATGCGGGGGCGTCGATGATCGCGGCCTCGTTCACGGCCTGGTCGGCCAGGGCGCGTTCCGATGCCTGGGCGGCCTCGGCCTCGGCCAGGGCGCGTGCCTCGGCATCCGACAGCGGCACGACGGGTTCGCCGTCGAAGTTCAGCTGCGTCTCGGACGGGTTCGCGGGTTCGCGGGCCGTGGCACCCAGTTGCCCCATGGCAACATCATCCTCGGCCAGTTCGGTGGCGGCAGGCGCGATCGCGACCTGCGAGGTCGCGCCGGCCTGTTCGCCGGCGGCGACCGTGTTCACGGCCAGACCGGTGTGATTCGTCAGCTGACCGCCCGGATTTTCCGGCGTGGTCCGCGCCTCGCCTTGGATCGCGCGGATGACCGGAACGCCCGAAACGTCGCGCGAAACCAGTTCCCACCCCCAGGCCAGAAGCCCGATCATCAACCCGACCGAGGCCAGCGCGCCGACGTAATGCGTCAGCCGCGCGACCCGCGCGCCGATGCCGTCGGAACCAGCGCCTGCGGGATATTCCGCATCGGTTCCGGCCTCATCGCCGCGCCAGTTCGCCTGGTCATAGGAGAATTCGCGCTTCACCTTGTGGCGCGAGAACACATAGCCGCCTTCGCGGAAATCCATCACTGCCATGTCTGCCTGCCTGCCGGTTTGCCCGGGTTTCGTTGACTGCCTTGGTATGGCCGGCGGCGGAGGCTGTTGGTCAGCGCATTTCTTCCGCCGGTCTGACGCCAAGAATAGCGAGACCGCCCGAAATCACAACGCCGACGGCCCGTGCCAGTGCAATTTTTCCCTGACTCGTGGCCGCGTCGCCTTCTTGCAGAAAGCGCAATGACAGATCGTCATTGCCGCGATTCCACAGCGAATGCAACTCCGACGCGATCTCATAGAGGAAGAACGCGATGCGGTGCGGCTCGTGTGCCCGCGCGGCATGTTCCACCAGGCGCGGCCATTCGGCGATCTTGCGGGCAAGGTCCAGCTCGGCCGGATGCGACAGGACGGACAGGTCGGCGGCGGTCAGCGCCGCGTCGGATGCGTCGATCCCCGCCTCGGCGGCGCGGCGCAGGACCGAATTCACGCGCGCATTGGCGTATTGCACGTACCAGACGGGGTTGTCCTTCGACTGCTCCAGCACCTTGGCGAAGTCGAAATCCAGCGCCGCGTCGTTCTTGCGGGTCAGCATGATGAAGCGGGTCACGTCGGCGCCCGCCTCCTCGACCACGTCGCGCAGGGTGACGAAGGTGCCGGCGCGCTTGGACATCTTGAACGGCTCGCCGTTCTTGAACAGCTTGACCAGCTGGATCAGCTTGATGTCCAGCGGCACGCGACCGTTCGACAGCGCCTTGACCGCCGCGTTCATGCGCTTGACATAGCCGCCGTGATCGGCGCCGAACACGTCGATCAGCTGGTCGAAGCCGCGGTCGATCTTGTCCCAGTGATAGGCGATGTCGGGCGCGAAATAAGTCCAGGCCCCGTCCGATTTCTGGATCGGGCGGTCCACGTCGTCGCCATGCGCCGATGACCGGAACAGAAGCTGCTCGCGCTCCTCCCAATCCTCGGGCAGCTTGCCCTTGGGCGGTTCCAGCACGCCGCGATAGATCAGGTCCATGCCGCGCAGCCGCTCGATCGCGGCCTCGATCCGGCCCGAACCGTAAAGCGCCTTCTCGCTGCTGTAGACATCCATGCGGACGCCCAGGGCGTCGAGGTCCTGGCGGATCACCTCCATCATGGCCTCGGTCGCGAAGTCGCGGATCTCGGCCAGCCATTCGGATTCGGGGCGGTCCAGCAGGCTGTCGCCGTATTTCGCCTTCAGCGCCTCGCCCACCGGGATCAGGTAGTCGCCGGGATAGAGCCCCTCGCGGATCTCGGGCTCCAGCCCGTTCGCCTCGCGGTAACGTTCGTATGCGGAACGTGCCAGCACATCGACCTGCGCGCCGCCGTCGTTGATGTAGTATTCGCGCGTGACGTCATGCCCCGAGAAGTCCAGCAGGTTCGCCAGCGCATCGCCGAAGACCGCGCCGCGGACATGGCCCACATGCATCGGGCCGGTCGGGTTCGCGCTGACGAACTCGACATTGACCTTTTGGTCGGCACCGATGGTCGAGCGCCCGTAATCGGCGCCCGCGACCAGCGCGTCGCGCACGATGCCCTGCCAGACGGCGGGCGACAGGCGCAGGTTCAGGAAGCCCGGACCCGCCACCTCGGCCGAGGTGATGCGGTCGTCGGTCAGGCGTGCGGCCAGACGCTCGGCGATGTCGCGGGGCTTCAGCCCGGCGGGCTTGGCCAGCACCATCGCGGCATTGGTCGCCATGTCGCCATGGGCGGGATCGCGGGGCGGTTCGACCGTGACATTGGCATGGTCCAGGCCCTGCGGCAGCTCGCCGGCCTCGGCCATCTGGTCCAGCGCCTGGATGACGCGGTCGCGGAGATCGGTGAAGAGGTTCATGGTAGGCTTCCTGATTGACCCACGCGGATTAGCCCCTGCCGCGCCCGAAGGTCAACAGCCCGCACCCGCCTCACCGGTCGTCTCCGCTGCTTTCGATCAGGCCGGGATCGTCCTTGGCGGTCTCGGCGACCTCCTCGATCTCGGTGCGGCGGGGCTGGCCGCCGGGGACCGATCCGTTGCCCTCGCCCCGCCGGACGGCCTCGGCCTCGGCGCGGGCGACGGCGCGGCCACCGTCGCCGGGGGCGGATTCGGCTTCGGCGGCAAGGCGCTCGGCGGTCTCGCGCGGCAGCATCGACACGATATGCGTGTCGGGCTTACCCACCAGGTCGGCATCCTCGTGGACGAACCACATCTCGGATCCCTGCACGACGACCAGCGGAACGGCCTCGGGGCGGGCCTCGCGCCAGTGGTCCAGCGTGTATTCCTCGGTCAGGCGGGTGGTGCGGAAGATCCAGCCCTCGGCCAGCAGGTCCAGGTACTGCGCCAGCGTCCGGTTGCCCATGATCGTCTGGCCGCCCAGCTGGTTCGGCAGGGCGTGGCGGGCGCGATCCTCCTTGTGGCGGGCCAGCTGCCAGATCGCCTCGCGGCCGTATTCGGGGGCAAGGTCGGTCGCGACCAGCGTGTTGTAGGCGTCGTTGTCGGATGCCGCGAGGATCGCGGAATAGGCGATGAACTCGACATTGTGTTCCGCCGCCTCGCCCAGGATGTCGCCATAGAAGGTGTGGACCCCGGCGGCGCGGGCGGTGCGCAGGTGGTCGCGGTTCGTGTCGGTGACCAGCACGTTCACCCCCGCCTTCTCCAGCGCCTTGGCAAGGCCGGTGGCGAACAGCGAACCGCCCACCACCATCAGCCCCGGCTTGTCCCCCGAGGTCAGCCCCAGCCGCGCGGCCAGCGGTTTCAGCGCGAAGCCGTGCAAGATGACGGTCGCAAGGACCAGCAGGAAGGCCAGCGGCGCGATCTGGGCCGCATCCTCGAAGCCCGCGGCAACCAGCCGTTCACCGAAGATCCCCGCGACCGAGACCAGCACCACCCCGCGCGGCCCGGTCAGCGCGACCAGCAGCCGTTCGTTGCGCGGCAGGTTCGTCCCGATCAGCGACACCAGCACCGTCAGCGGACGCGCCACCAGCACGACCAGCACAAGGAACAGCGCGGCGCGCCATCCCAGCAGGGCCATGTCCTCGAACTGGATGCCCGCGGCCAGCAGGATGAAGACGCCGCTGACCAGCAGGATCGTGGCATGTTCCTTGAAGCGGTGCAGCTCGTGATAGCTGGGCAGGTTGCTGTTGGCGATCACCAGGCCCATGACCGTCACCGCCAGCAGGCCGGATTCGTGCAGCAGCGCGTCCGAGACCGCGAAGACGACGATGACCAGCACGAACAGCAGCGGCACCTTCATGTATTCGGGCACCCAGCCCAGCCGGAAGGCCCGTGCCACGAACCAGCCCGCCGCGCCGCCGACCACCGTCGCGAAGCCGATCCCCAAGGCCAGCTGCAGCACCGCATCGCCCCAGCCGAGGCCGGTGTTCAGGACCAGCACGACCTCCAGCGCCAGAACGGCGGCCAGCGCGCCCAATGGGTCGTTGACGATCGCCTCCCATTGCAGGACCTGCGCGGGGCGGGATATCAGCTTGGCTTGGCGCAGCAGCGGCGCGATCACGGTGGGGCCCGTGACGATCATGATGCCCCCGAAGACCAGCGCGCTGGCCCAGCTGAGCCCCGCGCCGTATTTCAGCGCCAGTGCCGACATCAGCCAGCCAAGCGGCGCGCCCACATAGACCAGCCGCCTGACCGCGGGCCGCGCATCCGCCAGCTGCTTGAAGCTGAGCGTCAGCCCCCCCTCGAACAGGATCACCGCGACGGCCAGCGCGATCATCGGCTGCACCAAGTCGCCGATGTCGCGCTCGGGCACGAAGATGCCCGTGACCGGCCCCAGCAGCAGGCCCGCCGCCAGCATCAGTACGATGGCGGGCATCCGGAACCGCCATGCCAGCCACTGCGCGCCCACGCCCGCCGCGCCGACGATGGCGAAGGCCTGCATCGGGCTGAGCCCGCCGGTGATCTCGGTTGCCATTGAATTCATCCCCATGGTTTGCGGACCATCATATCGAAGCCGCGTTGCGGAACCACCACCATCGTGTCGGGTTCCCCTACCTGTGCGAGGGATGATCGGTCGCGGGCGCAAAAGATTGACCTTTGGGACACATTGTTCTAGGGCGTGCGGGCCTGTATCCGACAGGCAGTACGGCGGGGCGTGCGGAATTGCGTCCCATCAGATCGGCGCCTTGAACGGATCGGCGCCGCGACATGGAACGCGACGCGCCTTCGGGTGCGGCCCAGTGGAAAGCCCTGAATGACCAAGTTCACCGATCTCAAGCTCGACCCCAAGGTTCTGAAGGCCATCGCCGAGGCAGGCTATGAGCAGCCGACGCCGATCCAGGCCGGTGCCATCCCGCCCGCGCTGGAAGGCCGCGACGTGCTGGGGATCGCGCAGACGGGGACCGGCAAGACCGCCAGCTTCACCCTGCCGATGATCACGCTGCTGGGCCGTGGCCGGGCGCGTGCGCGCATGCCGCGCAGCCTGGTGCTGTGCCCGACGCGCGAACTGGCCGCCCAGGTGGCCGAGAATTTCGACGTCTATGCAAAGCACACCAAGCTGACCAAGGCGCTGCTGATCGGCGGCGTCAGCTTCGGCGAACAGGACAAGCTGATCGACCGCGGCGTGGACGTGCTGATCGCGACGCCGGGCCGCCTGCTGGACCATTTCGAGCGCGGCAAGCTGATCCTGACCGACGTCAAGGTCATGGTCGTGGACGAGGCCGACCGCATGCTGGACATGGGCTTCATCCCCGATATCGAGCGCATCTTCCAGCTGACGCCCTTCACGCGCCAGACGCTGTTCTTCAGCGCCACCATGGCCCCCGAGATCGAGCGCATCACCAACACCTTCCTGCACGCGCCGGAACGCATCGAGATCGCCCGCCAGGCCACCACCAGCGAGACGATCACGCAGCGCCTGGTCGAACTGGCGCCCCCGCGCCGCGACCTGGTCGCCAAGCAGAAGCGCGACCTGCTGCGCGCCCTGGTCGATGCCGAGGGCGAGAAGCTGACCAACGCGATCATCTTCTGCAACCGCAAGACCGACGTGGACATCGTCGCGAAATCGCTCAAGAAGCACGGCTATGACGCCGCGCCGATCCATGGCGACCTGGACCAGAGCCAGCGGACCCGCACGCTGGAATCCTTCCGCGACGGCGGGCTGCGCCTGCTGGTCGCATCCGACGTGGCCGCACGCGGCCTGGACATCCCGGCCGTCAGCCACGTCTTCAACTACGATCTGCCCAGCCATGCCGAGGATTACGTCCACCGCATCGGCCGCACGGGTCGCGCCGGTCGTCTGGGCACCGCCTACAGCATCGCCACGCCCTCGGACGAGAAATACCTGACCGCCATTGAATCGCTGGTGAAGATGACCCTGCCCCGCGCCGACATTCCCGAAGGCTTCCAGGCCTCGACCGCCCCGTCGCGGGCACCGAAATCCGATGACCGCGAAGAGCGCAAGTCGGGCGGCACCCGCACCCGCAGCCGCCGCCGCAAGGACGACCAGTCCGAGGGCCGGCAGTCCGAATCCCGGCAGTCGGAGGCCCGCCAGCCCGAGACCAAGCAGGCCGAGGAGCAGCCCAGGCAGTCCAACGAGCGCCGCGAGGAACGTCGCGACGATCGCCGCGGCAGCAACCGCCGCGATGGCGGGCGCGATGGGGGCCGCGATCGCGGTGCGCCCGTGAAGGGCATGGGCGATCACGTCCCGCAGTTCATGCTGGTCGACCTGTGGCCGAAGGCCGGCATCACCCCGGATGACGATCCCGAGGCCGAGACCGTCGAAGCCGCACCCGCCCCCGAGGCCGAGGCTCCGAAGCCCAAGCGCAGCCGCAGCCGCAGCCGCCGCAAATCCGACGACAAGGCAGCCGACACGCCTGCCGAAGCCCCCGCCGATGCCCCTGTCGAAGCCGAGGCCCCTGTCGAACAGGCAGCAGCCGAAGCCGTTGAGGCGCCCGCACCCGAGGCTGCTGCGCCCGAAGCCGCCGCACCCGAGGCACCGGCCGAGGAAGCCGTGACGACCGAAGAGGCTCCGAAGCCCAAGCGTCGTTCGCGCGCAAAGAAGGCCGAAACCGCCGAGGCAGCGCCCGAGGCCGAAGCCACCGAAGAGGCTCCGAAGCCCAAGCGCCGCTCGCGCGCGAAGAAGGCCGAGACCGCCGAGGCAGCGCCCGAGGCCGAAACCACCGAAGAGGCCCCGAAGCCCAAGCGTCGTTCGCGCGCCAAGAAGGCCGAGACCGCCGAGGTAGCACCCGAGGCCGAAGCCACCGAAGAGGCTCCGAAGCCCAAGCGTCGTTCGCGCGCCAAGAAGGCCGAGCCCGAAAGCCCCGCGCCGGAAAGCCCCGCGCCCGAAAGCACGGCCCAGGACAGCACCGAGGCCTGAGGCCACGATGCCCGCCGATCGCCCCCGCATCGGGTTGCGCCCGCCCCGCCTGACACGGCGCGGCAGGGCGCCCCTGCGGAGGCTTCTTCCCGATCTTGGCCTGGGCGCGGTCGCCGCGCTCGGGCTTGCGCCCTTCGGTATCTGGGCCGCGACCCCTGTCGCGCTGGCGATGCTGATCTGGCGCATGGCGCGTGCACGGCCCGCCGCGGGCTTCTGGCACGGCTTTGCCGCGGGCCTCGGATGGTTCGCACTGGCGATGTTCTGGATCGCCGAGCCCTTCCTTGTCGAACCCGAGATCTATGGCTGGATGGCCCCCTTCGCGGTCGTTCTGATGGCTGCGGGGGGCGCCCTGTTCTGGGCCGTTCCCGGCCTGCTGGCCGCGCGGATCGCGGGCGGGTGGCGGGGGCGCGCAATCGGCATCGCCGCCGCGCTTGCGCTGTCGGACTGGCTGCGCGGCTGGATCTTCACGGGCTTTCCCTGGGCGCAGGTCGGGCAGGTCTGGATCGACACGCCCGTCGCGCAGATGGCCGCGCATGTCGGCGCGACAGGCCTGTCCGCGCTGACGCTGCTGATGGCCGCGCTGCCCGTGGCGCTGTGGCGGCCCGGTCGCGCATCCGTCATGTCCGGCGCGATCGCGGCGATCGCGGTGCTGGGCGGCGCATGGGCCGCGGGCCTGTCGCGTCTGGCAGCGCCCCTGCCGCAGGATCGCGACCTGGTTCTGCGCATCGTTCAGCCGAACGCCACGCAGGCGCTGAAATGGGACCCCGAATGGTCACAGGTCTTCTTCGACCGCCTGCTGGACCTGTCCGCCACCCCCGGCAGGCGCGACCTGGTGATCTGGCCGGAAACCGCCGTGAACTTCCTGCTGGAAGACGCGACCCCCGTGCTGCCCGCGATGTCGCAGGCGGCGGGGGCGCCCCTGGTCATGGGCATCCAGCGCCGGGACGGGGCGCGGTGGATGAACAGCCTTGCGGTGATCGGCGATGGCGGCGCGGTCGGGCAGATCTATGACAAGTTCCACCTCGTGCCCTTCGGGGAATACATGCCCTGGGGCGATGCTCTTGCGCGGATCGGGATCACCGCCTTCGCGGCCCAGCACGGCAACGGATATTCCGCAGGCCCCGGCCCGCAGGTGATGGGCATCGACGGCATTCCCGATTTCCAGCCGCTGATCTGCTACGAGGCGATCTTTCCGCAGCATCTGCGCGGATTGCCGGAACGGCCGGGCTGGCTGCTGCAGATCACGAACGACGCGTGGTTCGGCAAGGTCTCGGGGCCGTATCAGCACCTGGCCCAGGCAAGGCTGCGCGCGATCGAGACCGGGCTGCCGCTGGTCAGGTCCGCCAATACCGGCGTCAGCGCGGTGATCGACGCGCGGGGCGGGGTCCGCGACAGCCTGCCCCTGAACGAGGCCGGCGCGATGGACGCGGCCCTGCCCGGCGCCCTGCCCGAAACCACATGGCTGCGCATGGGCAACCTGCCGCTGGTCCTGCTGCTGGTGGCGGTCATCGGAACGACCGCCCTGCGCAGGCGCCGCATCAGTCGCGGATGAAGCGGCTTTCCTTGATCTGATCCCAGGCCCAGACGACCTCGGACAGGCGTTCCTCGTCGGAGCGGTCGCCGCCGTTCATGTCGGGATGCAGGTCCTTGACCAGCGACTTGTACTGCTTGCGGATCTCGGGGCGGGTCCAGGTGTCCTTGGCTTCCAGGATCTCCAGCGCCTTGCGTTCCGTGGGCGGCAGCTTGCGCGCGGCGACCTTGGCGCGGGCCTCGGGGGCGGTGCCGTTCGCGCCTAGGATCTCGTGCGGGTCGCTGATGCCGTGACGCGCCCATTTCTGCTCCTCGGTGGATTTCGAGAAGGGCTTGGTCGGGCGTTCCCAGACGGTCGCGTTGTCGATGAATTCTTGGAACTCTTCCTCGGACTGGCCTTGGAAATAGTTCCAGTTCGCGTTGTATTCGCGGACATGGTCCTTGCAGAACCAGAAATAGTCGTCGAGGTTCCGGGGGTTCTTGGGCGCGCGATACTGGCCGGGCTCGTTGCAGCCCTCCTTCTCGCACATGCGGGTGGAGGTTTCGAACGCCCCCGACATGCCGCGCCGCCCTTTGGTCTTGCGCTTCTTGTCCTTGGCGGCGGAAATGTCGAAACCGAAGGGGTCGTTCTTGCTCATTCTCGGGCACCTCTGCGACTCGGAGGCGGCAGTGTAGGCTTTTTGACGGGACATGAAAGGTCTTGACGGAGGATTAGACGATGATCGCTGACCAGATGCGCGACAGGCTGAAGGCGCTGAACCCCAGCCGGCTGGAAATCATCGACGAGAGCGAGGGCCATCGCGGCCATGCAGGCTTCCGCGAGGGCGGAGAGAGCCATTTCCGCATCCGCATGGCCAGCGCGGAATTCGCGGGCCGGACCCGCATCGCGCAGCACCGCCTGGTCCATGCGACACTGGGCGACATCGTGCCGCGCATTCACGCATTGGCGCTGGAACTGTCCGAAAGCTGACACGTTAGCGCCGTCAGTCTTGTGACTGCCGGGGGTGCCGCCTAAGAAGCGTTGAACCCGCCAGAGGAGAGGATGAGGGACATGACCGCGCCAAAGGATTTCAACGACCGCATGCTGTCCCTGGGCCTCGCCCGCGTCAGCGAGGCCGCGGCCCATGCCTCGGCCCTGCTGATCGGACGCGGCGACGAGAAGGCCGCCGACCAGGCCGCCGTGAACGCCATGCGCGACCAGCTGAACATGCTGGACATCAAGGGCGTCGTCGTCATCGGCGAGGGTGAGCGCGACGAGGCCCCCATGCTGTTCATCGGCGAGGAGGTCGGCACCGGCCAGGGCCCCGAGGTGGACATCGCGCTGGACCCGCTGGAAGGCACCACGCTGACCGCCAAGGACATGCCGAACGCGCTGACCGTGATCGCCATGGCCCCGCGCGGCACGCTGCTGCACGCGCCCGACGTCTATATGGACAAGCTGGCCATCGGGCCGGGCTATCCGGTCGATGTCGTCAGCCTGGACATGAGCCCGGCCGAACGCGTGCGCGCGCTGGCCGCCGCGCGCGGGTGCAAGGAAAGCGACATCACCGTCTGCATCCTGGAACGTCCCCGCCACGAGGACATGATCGCCGAGGTCCGCGAGACCGGCGCCGCGATCCGCCTGATCACCGATGGCGACGTCGCGGGCGTCATCCACTGCGCCGAGGCCGAGCTGACCGGCATCGACATGTACATGGGTTCGGGCGGTGCCCCCGAGGGCGTGCTGGCCGCCGCCGCGCTGAAATGCATGGGCGGGCAGATGTGGGGCCGCCTGCTGTTCCGCAACGATGACGAGAAGGGCCGCGCGCGCAAGGCGGGGATCACCGATCTGGACCGCATCTATGCGCGCGACGACCTTGTGACCGCCGACGTGATCTTCGCGGCGACGGGCGTGACCAACGGCTCGATCGTGGCGGGCGTCAAGCGCGAGCCCGGTTACCTGCAGACCGAGACGATCCTGATGCGTTCCAAGACCGGCTCGGTCCGTCGCATGATCTATCGCAACCCGGTCAAGTAAGGCACCGTGGCCTTTCTGGGGATCGAGGAATCGCTGTCGGGGCGGCGCTGGATCGGGCCCGAGCCCGACCTGGAGCGCCGCGCCGAGGGGCTGGCTCAACGCGCGACGCTGCCCCTGCCCGTCGCGCGGGTGCTGGCCGAACGCGACGTCCCGCCAGAAGAGGCTGCGGGCTTTCTTCAGCCCAAGCTGCGCGACCTGCTGCCCGATCCGCTGACCCTGCGCGACATGGCCCCCGCCGCCGAACGGCTGGTCGAGGCCGCCGTGGCAGGCCAGCGCATCGCGATCTTCGCGGATTACGACGTGGATGGCGGATCCTCGGCCGCGCTGCTGATCGACTGGCTGCACCAGCAGGGCCGTCAGGCCACGCTGTATGTGCCTGACCGCATCGACGAGGGTTACGGCCCGAACGCCCCCGCCATGTCGCAACTGGCGGCGGCGCATGACCTGATCGTCTGCGTCGATTGCGGCACCCTGTCCCATGACGCGCTGGCCGCCGCCAAGGGCTGCGACGTGATGGTGCTGGACCACCACCTGGGCGGCGAGACGCTGCCCCCCGCCATGGCCGTCGTGAACCCCAACCGCGTGGACGAGGACGGCACCCTGGGACATCTCTGTGCCGCGGGCGTCGTGTTCCTGACGCTGGTGCAGGCCGGTCGCGTGCTCCGCAAGCGCGGGCTGCGCGAACCCGACCTCATGTCGCTGATGGACCTGGTGGCGCTGGCGACCGTGGCCGATGTCGCACCGCTGGTCGGCGTGAACCGCGCCTTCGTGCGCCAAGGGCTGGCGGTGATGGCGCGGCGCCAGCGGCCGGGGCTTGTCGCGCTGTCGGACGTGGCGCGGCTGGACGGGCCGCCCGCCGCCTTCCACCTGGGGTTCCTGCTGGGTCCGCGCATCAATGCGGGCGGGCGCGTCGGACGTGCCGATCTGGGCGCGCAATGCCTGTCCACCCGCGATCCCCGCATGGCCGAGGATCTGGCCCGCCAACTGGACGAGCTGAACCGCGACCGCCGCGCGATCGAGGCCGCCGTCCGGACCGAGGCGCTGGCCCAGGTCGAGGCACGCGGCGATGCGCGCCTGTCGTGGGCCGCAGGCGAGGGCTGGCATCCGGGCGTGGTCGGCATCGTCGCCGCCCGCATCAAGGAGGCCACGAACCTGCCATCGGTGGTGATCGGCCTCGAAGGCGGCATCGGCAAGGGCAGCGCGCGTTCCGTCCCCGGCGTCGATCTGGGCCGCGCGATCCAGCGGCTGGAACGCGAAGGGCTGCTGCTGAAGGGCGGCGGCCACGAGATGGCCGCGGGCCTGACCGTGGAACAGGGCAAGATCGCCCCCGCGATGGAGCGCCTGTCCAAGCTGATCGACCACGACCTTGCGACCCGCAGCGGCGTGCGCGACCTGCGCATCTCGGGGCTGCTGGAAACCTCGGGGGCAACCCCCGAGATGTTCCGCATGCTGGAGGATGCCGGACCCTATGGCCAGGCGGCCCCCGCCCCGCGCTTTGCCTTCGCCGACCAGCTGATCGCCAGCGCGGCCACGATGGGCGACCGCCACCTGCGCCTGCAGTTCCGCAGCCCCGGCGGCCCGCCGCTGGACGCGGTCGCGTGGGGCGCGATGGACGGCCCGCTCGGGCCTTCGCTAATCGGGGCCAAGGGCCGCCGCTTCCACCTTGCGGGCAAGCTGGAGCTGTCCACCTGGGGCGGTCGCGAACGCCTGCGCCTGCGCCTGGACGACGCCGCGCCGGTCTGATCGCAACCCCGACGGACCCTCGCGTGTTCTGGTAACCGGGCCGGTGGCCCGCTAACCTTCCGCGCGACGCCAATCCATAGGAGAGTGCGATGAAACTGACCTGGCTCGGACATGCCGGATTCCGCCTGGAAATCGAGAATGCCGTCATCCTGATCGATCCCTGGCTGACGGGGAACCCGACCTTTCCCGAAGCCCGCCGCGACGAGGCCGTGAAGGGCGCGACCCATATCCTGCTGACCCACGGGCATGGCGACCACAGCGGCGACGCGCTGGCGCTGTCGCGCGAACTGGACGCCCCCGTCGTGGGCATCTTCGACTTGATCTCCTATTGGGAAGGCACCGAGGGCATCGCGGGCATCGGCTTCAACAAGGGCGGCACGGTGGATCTGGGCGGGGCCAAGGTGACGATGGTCAACGCCACGCATTCCAGCTCGATCTCGGGGCCGGACGGTCCAATCTATGCCGGCCACGAATCGGGCTACATGATCGCGGGCGAAGGCCACGTGGTCTATGTCTCGGGGGATACGGACATCATGGCCGACATGGACTGGATGGGCGACCTGCACAAACCCGATATCGGGATCCTGTGCACGGGTGGGCATTTCACCATGGACATGGCCCGCGCGGCCTATGCGGCCAGGCGGTATTTCGACTTCAAGACCGTGATTCCCTGCCATTACAAGACCTTCGACGCGCTTGAACAATCCGCGCAGGTGCTGATCGACGGCCTGCCCGGCGTCGATGTGGTCGAACCCCGGATCATGGAGACGATCGAGCTGTGAGCATCCAGAGTTTCGACGACCCCGCCGGCGGCGGCGATCACGCCGCCCGCCTTGCCGATCTCCGCGCTCTGATGAGGCGCGAGGGGCTGGATGCCGTGATGGTGCCCCGCGCGGACGCGCATCAGGGCGAATACGTGGCCGATGCCGATGCGCGGCTTGCTTGGTTGACCGGCTTTACCGGCAGCGCGGGCTTTGCCATCGTGACGGCGGATGCGGCGGGCGTCTTCGTCGATGGCCGCTATCGCGTGCAGGCCCGCAGCCAGCTGGACCTGCACCATTTCACGCCGGTCCCCTGGCCCGAGACCCGCCCCGCCGAATGGCTGCGCGGCACGCTGTCCGGCGGCAGGCTGGGCATCGACCCCTGGCTTCACACCCGGCGGGAGGTCGAGCAGCTGGAGACCGGCCTCGCCGGCAGCGGCATCACCCTGGCCGCGCTGGATGCGAACCCGATCGATGCGATCTGGCCCGACCGTCCCGCGCGACCCGCAGGGGCCGCCCGCATCCATCCCGAGGACCTGGCAGGCGAAAGCGCCGCGCAGAAGCGCGCGCGCCTTGCGGTCGACCTGCGCGCCGCGGGCCATGCCGCCGCGCTGATGACGCTGCCCGATTCCATTTCCTGGCTGCTGAACATCAGGGGCACCGACATTCCCCGCAACCCGGTCGTGCAATCCTTTGCCGTCCTGTCCGACACGGGCGCAGTGTCGCTGTTCGCGGACGCGGCCAAGTTCGACGACGCGCTGCGCGATCACCTGGGCGCGGATGTGACGATCCTGCCGCCGGACGCCCTGCCCGCCGCCCTGACCGACCTGGAAGGCCCGGTGCGGCTGGACCCCGCCTCGGCCCCCGAGGCCGCGTTCCGCATCCTCGAGGCCGCGGGCACCGACATCCAGCGCGGCCCCGATCCGGCGGTCATGCCCAAGGCCCGCAAGAACGCGGCCGAGATGGCGGGCATGCGTGCCGCCCATCGTCGCGACGGGCTGGCGATGGTGCGCCTTCTGTCGTGGCTGGACCGCCAGCCCCCCGAGGACCTGACCGAGATCGACGTGGTCCGCCAGCTCGAGGATCTGCGCCGCGCCGAAGGCATCACCGATGTCAGCTTCGAGACGATCATGGGCGCGGGTCCGAACGGCGCGATCGTGCATTACCGCGTGACCGAAGGATCTAACCGCCGCCTGGCCGACGGAGAGCTGCTGCTGATCGATTCGGGCGGCCAATATCCGGACGGGACCACGGACATCACCCGCACCGTCCCGCTTGGCACGGTCCGCCCCGATGCCGTCGCGCCCTATACCGCGGTCCTGCGCGGCATGATCGCCCTGACGCGGACGCGCTTCCCCAAAGGGGTCGCCGGCGCGCATCTGGATGCCGTCGCGCGGCAGTTCCTGTGGCAGCAGGGTTTGGACTTCGATCACGGAACGGGTCACGGCGTGGGGGCCGCGCTGTGCGTGCACGAGGGCCCGGCGCGTATCAGCCGCGTCAGCGACATCGCGCTGGCTGCGGGCATGATCCTGTCGAACGAGCCCGGCTACTACCGCGAGGGCAGCTTCGGCATCCGGATCGAGAACCTCGTGGCAGTCGTTCAGGCGGATGCCGAACCGGGCCGCGACATGCTGGGCTTCGAGACGCTGACGCTCTGCCCGATCGATATGCGGCTGGTGGATATGGGGGCGCTGTCGCGCGAGGAATGCGACTGGATCGACGCTTATCACGCGGATGTCCGCAAGGCGCTGTCGGACGATCTGGACGCTGCGGATCGCGCCTGGCTGGAACGCGCGACGGCCCCCGTCAGGCGCTAGGGGCCGGGGGGTGCGGGGGGCAGGCAGCCCCCCCCTGCGTCGCGGGACGCAAATTCAAAGGGCCGCGAGGATACGCGCCGCCTCGTCCCGGCAGGGGGTCAGGCCAGACCGTTCCTCGCCCGGGAAGAACCGCGCACGAACCGCCGTGGGCATGGGCGCGGGCGCGTCGACCACCACGCGCGGCCCGATCTTCGAGGTCTCGGCCTGCCAGCTGCGGGCCAGTGCGATCTGCGCGGCCTTGCTGGCGCCATAGGCTCCGAAGAACTTCTGCCCGCCGCGGCTGTCGTCGAAGAACAGGGCCGTCCCCTCATGCGCGCGCAGATGCGGTTCCAGCAGCGCGATCAGCCCGCGCGTCACCTCGACATTGACCAGCATGGACCGCGACCAGTCCTTGCCCTCGATATGGGGCGCGGGCGACATCGGTGCCGCGTGGACCGCCGTATGCGCCCACAGGTCCAGCCCGCCCCAACGGGCGCCGATGGCCTCGGCCATCTGCTGCATCGCCGCGGGTTCCGTCACGTCCATCGGGGCAAGCGTGGCCTGCCCGCCCGCCGCGCGGATGCGGTCGTCCAGCTCCTCCAGCGCGCCGGTGGTGCGGGCCACGGCCAGCACGTGATACCCCTTCGCCGCCAGCCCTTCGGCCAATGCGGCACCCAGACCGCGCGATGCGCCGGTCACCAGCGCCAGCTTGGGCGCGCCCTGTCTGTTCTTCTCGCTCATGCGTCGTTCCTTATGCGGCGGCGGCGGCCCCGCGCAAGCCTCCATGAAAAAGGGGGCCGCGACGGCCCCCTTCCAGCATGTTCGTGCTGCCGATCAGCGCGCCGACAGATCGACGTAGTCGCGCTTGTCCGCGCCGACATACAGCTGACGCGGGCGACCGATCTTGTTCTGCGGATCGCCGATCATTTCCTTCCACTGCGCGATCCAGCCGACGGTGCGCGACAGCGCGAAGATCGGCGTGAACATCGAGGTGGGGAAGCCCATCGCCGACAGGATGATCCCCGAGTAGAAGTCGACGTTCGGATACAGCTTCTTCGAAACGAAGTACTCGTCCTCCAGCGCGATCTTCTCCAGCTCCTTGGCGACCTGAAGCGCGGGGTTGTTCTTCACGCCCAGCAGGTCCAGCACCTCGTCGGCCGATTCCTTCATGACCTTCGCACGCGGGTCGAAGTTCTTGTAGACGCGGTGACCGAAGCCCATCAGGCGGAACGGATCCTCCTTGTCCTTCGCGCGGGCGATGAACTCGGGGATGCGGTCGACGCTGCCGATCTCGTTCAGCATCTCCAGGCAGGCCTGGTTGGCGCCGCCATGCGCGGGGCCCCACAGGCAGGCGATGCCGGCCGCGATGCAGGCGAAGGGGTTGGCCCCCGACGAGCCCGCCAGACGCACGGTCGAGGTCGAGGCGTTCTGCTCGTGATCGGCATGCAGCGTGAAGATGCGGTCCATGGCGCGGGCCAGGGCCGGATCGACATTGTATTTCTCGGCCGGAACCGAGAAGCACATGTTCAGGAAGTTCGACGCATAGTCCAGCTCGTTGCTGGGATACACGAAGGGCTGCCCGATCGAGTACTTGTAGGCCATCGCCGCGATGGTCGGCAGCTTGGCGATCAGGCGGATCGAGGCGACCTCGCGCTGCCACGGATCGCTGATATCGGTCGAATCGTGATAGAATGCCGACATCGCACCCACGACACCCACCATGGTCGCCATCGGATGGGCGTCCCGGCGGAAACCGCGGAAGAAGTTGTGCATCTGCTCGTGGACCATCGTGTGACGGGTCACGCGGCTTTCGAAATCGGCCATCTGCTCGGCGCTCGGCAGTTCACCGTACAGAAGCAGGTAGCAGACCTCGAGATAGTTCGACTTGGCCGCCAGCTGCTCGATCGGATAGCCGCGATACCACAGTTCACCCTTGTCGCCGTCGATGAAGGTGATCGAGGAATCGCAGCTTGCGGTCGAGGTGAAGCCGGGGTCGTAGGTGAAGACGTCCGACTGCCCATAGAGCTTGCGGATGTCCAGAACGTCGGGCCCTTGCGTCGGGCTGAGGATGGGCAGCTCGTATTCGGCGTTGTTGAGTAGCAGTTTGGCGTTCCTGTCGGCCATCCTGTCTTCCTTTCCGGCTGTGCCCGGCCGGCGTCCAGTCACACGGGGCGCCGCCGCAGCATGTGAAGGCAGGCCTCAGCCTGCCGAATTCGTCTGATCCTGAAGCCGGGCCAGCGTTTCGTCGCGGCCAAGCGCAGTCATCATGTCGAACACACTGGGGGTGGAACTCGTGCCTGCCAGAGCAGCCCGAAGCGGACCCGCGATCTTGCCCAGACCGACGCCGTTCTCTTCCGCGATCCGCTTGGCTTCCCCCTCCAGCACGTCACGCGACCAGCTAGCATTCTGCAGTGCGGCAGTCAATGATTCCAGCATACCACGGGATACCGTATCCAGCTGCTTGGCCGCCTTCTCGTCCACCTGGACGGGGCGTTCGATCAGCGCGAAACGGGCCTGATCGACCAGCGCAGGCAGGGTTTTCGCCTTGTCCTTCAGCGTCGCCATGGCGGGCATGATCCAGCCCTGCTGACGTTCCGTCAGGGGGGCTGCGCCGGTCTCGGCCAGGTAATCCTGAAGCGCGGCCATCACCGCCTCGTCGGACATGGTGCCGATATGGTGGCCGCTGACATGCTCCAGCTTCTTGAAGTCCAGCCGTGCCGGGGCGCGCCCGATGCCACCCAGATCGAACCATTCGCGCGCCTGCGCGTCGTCGAACAGCTCGTCGTCGCCGTGACTCCAGCCCAGCCGCGCCAGGTAGTTCCGCATCGCCGCGGGCGGATAGCCGAGCGCCGCGAATTCGTGCAGGCCCACCGCGCCGTGGCGCTTGGACAGCTTCTTGCCGTCCTCGCCGTGGATCAGCGGGATATGGGCGAAGACGGGGCGGTCCCAGCCCATCGCGTCATAGATCTGCACCTGCCGCGCGGTGTTCGTCAGGTGGTCGTCGCCGCGGATCACATGGGTCACGCCCATGTCGTGATCGTCCACCACCACGGCCAGCATGTAGGTGGGCGTGCCGTCGCTGCGCAGCAGGACCATGTCGTCCAGCTGGTCGTTCGCCACGCGGACCTGCCCCTGCACCTGATCGTCGATGACCGTCTCGCGGTCGCGGGGGGCCTTCAGGCGGATCGCGAAGGGCGCGTCCGGCAGGTCGGTCGCGTCGCGCCAGGGGCTGATGAAGGGCTGGCGGGGGTTCGCCTCGCGCCATGCCGCGATCTCGTCCGTGGTCGAGAAGCACTTGTAGGCCGCGCCCTTGTCCAGCATCTCTCGGGCGATTTCGGCGTGGCGGTCCTTGCGTTCGAACTGGCTGACCGGATCGCCGTCCCAGTCCAGCCCCAGCCATTCCAGTCCCTTGAGGATCGCGGCGGTCGCCTCGGGGGTCGAGCGGGCGCGGTCCGTATCCTCGATCCGCAGCAGGAAGCGCCCCCCGCGGCCACGGGCGAACAGCCAGTTGAACAGCGCGGTGCGCGCACCCCCGATATGCAGATAGCCGGTCGGCGAGGGGGCGAAGCGGGTGACGACGGGTGCGGTCTCGGTCATGGGGGCCTTCGGAAGATGCTGGGTCCGGCGGGGCGGCATTAACCCTTTGGTAAGACCGTCCTGCCATGCTTGGTGCGATTGATAGTCAACGGGCGGCGAAAGGACAAGGATGTTGCCCCAACAGGCGCCCGCCAGGCCGCCGCGCATGGCCGCAGCCATCCGCGCGGGGCTGTTCCCATGGGTGCCGGTCTGCCTGTCCGTGGGGATCGCGCTGTGGTTCACCGCGCCGCACCTGCCCGATGCGCGCGAATGGACGATGCTGGCCGTCCTCTGCGCCGCTATGCTGGCCATCCCGCGCATCGCCATGCGCCGGGCCGAGGCCGGTCGCATCGGCTGGGGCCTGGCCGACATCCTGTGGCTGGCGGCCACTGCCATCCTGCTGGCCGGGATCGGCTGGGGGCTGGCCGGGTTCCGCGCGGCGCAGGTCGCCGCGCCCGTGCTGGAATGGCGATACTACGGCCCGATCGAGGGGCGCGTCGTCGCTATCGACCGTTCGGGGCGGGACCGGATGCGCCTGACGCTGGACCGGGTCCGGCTGCGCGATCTGGCCCCGCATCGGACGCCCGACCGGCTGCGCCTGTCGCTGATGGGGGATCACCCCCTGCCCGATCTGGGCCAGCGGGTGATGACCACGGGCCATCTGGGTCCGCCGCCGGGACCGGCCTCTCCCGGCAGTTTCGATTTCCGCCTGCATGCCTTCTTCGAGAGGCTGGGCGCCGTCGGCTATGTCCGCGGCCCCGTCCTTGCGACCGATCCGCCCGAGGGCGGGCTGTGGTGGGCGCACCGCGCGCGCATGTCGGTCAGCCGCGCGATCCGCGACCGCATCGGCGGGCAGGAGGGCGCGGTCGCCGCCGCCCTGATGACGGGCGACCGGTCCGGCATCTCGAACGCCACGAACGAGGTGATGCGGGCATCGAACCTCTATCACATCATCTCGATCTCGGGGCTGCACATGGGGATGCTGGCGGGCTTCGTCTATGGCGCGGCGCGGCTGGTGCTGGTGGCGGTGCAGGCCACGGGGCGCGGGCTGGGACGCCCGCTGCACAAGATCGCCGCCGGGATCGCGCTGGCGGCGGCGGCGGGATACCTGTGGCTGTCGGGCGGCGGGGTGGCGACGGAACGCGCCTTCGTCATGGTGGCCGTGATGCTGACCGCGATCATCGCGGACCGGCGCGCGATCTCGTTGCGAACGGTCGCGCTGGCCGCGACGATCATCCTGATCGCAACCCCCGAGGCGCTGACCGGCGCGGGCTTCCAGATGAGCTTTGCCGCCACCATCGCGCTGATCCTGACCTTCGGGCCCTGGCAGCGCATGGCCCATCGCGTCCCCGGCTGGGCGCGGCCCGTGGCGATGCTGGTCCTGTCCTCGGACGTGGCGGGGCTTGCGACCTCGCCCATCGCGGCGGCGCATTTCAACCGCATGGCGCAATACGGGCTGCTGGCGAACCTTGCCGCCGTGCCGGTCATGGGCAGCCTGGTGATGCCCGCGGGCGTCATCGGGGCCGTCCTGGCCCCCCTGGGGCTGGAGGCGCCGGCCCTGTGGGTCATGGGGATCGGCACCGCCTGGATGCTGAGGGTCGCGGAATTCGTGGCGGGCCTCGATGGCGCGGTCACCATGCTGCGCCTGCCGCCGGGATCGGTCGTGCCGCTGATGGGCTATGGCGCGGTGCTGGCGATCCTGTGCTGGCGGCAGCGCCTGCGCGGCTGGCACCTGGCGGGCTGCGCGGCGGGCATGGGGGCGCTGGTCTCGGCCTTCGCGATCTGGACCGCCAGCGCGCGCCCCGACCTGCTGATCGCCCCCGAGGGCGAGGCCGCGGGCCTGATGACGCCCGCGGGGCGCGCGGTCTCCAAGCCCTCGGGCGGGGGGTTCGTCATCGGCACCTGGCTGCAGGAGGATGCGGATGACGCGACGCAGGAAACCGCCGCCGCCCGTCCGGGCTGGAGCGGCGAGCGCAATGCCCGCATGGCCGAGCTGCCCCATGGCTGGCGGATCTGGCACATGACCGGCAAGGGCGCGGCGGATCGGGCGCGGGCGGCCTGCGGCCCCGACACCATCGTCGTGGCGGACGAGGCCGTCGATCTGGCCGACCCGGCCTGCCTGCTGCTGGATTTGCGCCACCTGCGCCGGACGGGGGCGGTGGCGATCACCCTGACGGAACAGGGGCCGGGAACGACCCCGACCCCTGCCCTGTCCCTGACGTCGCGCTGACGGGTCAGGCCACTTCGGCGAAGACCTTGCCCAGGGCCTTGTCCAGTTTCTCGAACATCTCGTCCATCTGCGCCTCGGTCAGCACGAAGGGCGGGCACAGCACGATCGACTGGCCCAGAGGGCGACAGATCAGGCCCATGTCGGTGCAGGTATTGGCGATGCGCTCGCTGACCGACAGATGCCCGTCGAAGGGGGTCTTGGTCGCCTTGTCCTTGACCGCCTCCAGCGCCCACATGAAGCCGACGCCGCGATATTCGCCGATATTGGGGTTCTTGGCGATCTGGCGCAGGCCGTCCTCGAAGCGGGGGGCCAGATCGACCACGTTCTGCGCCAGCCCCTCGTTCATGACGACATCGATGGCCTTCAGCGCGATGGCGCAGCCGACGGGGTGGCCGGACGCGGTGAAGCCGTGGGGAAATTCCTCGATCTTCTCGACGGCGCCCTGCACGCGATCGGCCAGTTCCGGACCCAGGATCACGGCACCCATCGGGAAATAGCCCGCCGTCAGGTTCTTCGAGCTGATGATCGCGTCCGGCACGAAATCATAGGTCTGGCTGCCCCAGGTATTGCCCGTGCGCCCGAACCCGCAGATGACCTCGTCGGCGATGACGGGGATGCCGTATTTGCGCAGGATCGGCATGATCGCCTGGAAATACCCGTCGGACGGCGGAATGACCCCGCCCGCGCCCATGACCGGTTCCGCGAAGAAGCCGGCGATGGTCTCGGCCCCCTCGCGCTGGATCGTCTCTTCCAGTTCGCGTGCCATGCGGGCGGTGAACTGGGCCTCGGTCTCGCCCTCCTGGCCGAAGCGCCAGTAATGCGGGCAGCCCAGATGGATGAAGCCGTCCAGCGGCAGGCCGAACACCTCGTTATAGGGCTTGCCGGTCATGCTGGCCGACACGACCGTCACGCCGTGATAGGCGTTCCAGCGCGTCAGGATCTTGCGCTTCTGCGGGTTGCCTTCGGATGCGTGCATGAACCACAGCATCTTGACCATGGTGTCGTTCGCCTCGGACCCCGAATTGGTATAGAAGACGCGGCCGCGATCGAAGGGCGACACCTCGACCAGCTTCTCGGACAGCATGACGGTCTGGTCCGACATCCTCCCGAAGAAGGCGTGATAGCCCGGAAAGCGGTCGTATTGCGTCTTGGCGGCCTCGGCCAGGCCCTTGTGGTCGAAGCCCGCGACCATGTTCCACAGGCCCGAATTCGCATCGAGGTAACGGTTGCCGTTCACGTCGACGACATAGGGCCCCTCGCCATGGGTAAGCACCACCGCGCCGCGCTTGTGCACGCTCGGCAGGTCGGTGAAGCCATAGAGAGAGAATTCGTCGGCGCGCGCTTCCCAGCTTTGCGGGGTGTTCATCTTGCAGCTCCTCACAAGGGTCTTGGCAGCACGCTAGCCCCGCCCGATGCGGCGTTCAATGGGGCGCGATGCAAGTGCCTTGTGCACAAAGTGCAATTTCTGCAATCTGCCCCGATCCGAGAGGGAGGAACCAATGGCACATCTGAAACTGGCCGCGGCAGCGGCCCTTCTTGCGGCGGGACCGGCGCTGGCACAGAACCGCATCGACCTGATCCGTCCCGACGCGCCCGAACTGGCGCAATTCGGCACATCGCCCATCGGCGTGCGGGCGGTCGAATTCACCGACCCCGACCGCATCGACGTGACCGCCACCGCCGAAGAGGGCGCCGAGATCCGCGGCCCCCGCACCCTGTCCGCCGAGATCTGGTACCCCGCCGCCGAGGGCACCGAGCAGGGCGGCACCTATACCACGCTTCTGCGCGACGGAGAGACCGAGGTGAAGCTGCAGGGCCGCGCGTCCCGCAACGCCGCCGTCGCCAGCGGAGAGTTCCCCCTCGTCATCATCTCGCACGGCTATCCGGGCAACCGCATGCTGCTGAGCCACCTGGCCGAGAACCTCGCCTCGAAGGGCTATGTCGTCGTGTCGGCGGACCATCCCGAAAGCACCTATGACGACATGGGGCTGTTCACCTCGACGCTGGTGAACCGCGCGGTGGACCAGCGCTTCCTGCTGGACAGCATGGCCGGGCTGCAGGACGACCTGGGGGCCGCGATAAACGCCGACAACGCAGCCGTCATCGGCTATTCGATGGGCGGCTATGGCGCGCTGATCTTCGGCGGCGCGGGCCTGTCGCAGGCCGCGATCGACCGGGCCGAGCCCGATCGCTTCGTCGCCCCGGACGGGCTGCTGGACCGCCTGGCATCGGGCAGCGAGGAACACGACGCGCTGGTCGATCCGCGCGTCAAGGCGGTCATCGCCATCGCGCCCTGGGGACGTCAGCACGAGTTCTGGGATGCGGGCGGGCTTGCCAAGCTGTCCAAGCCGCTGATGCTCGTCTCGGGCAGCGATGACGACGTGTCGGTCTATGACGCGATCCGGGACATCTTCGCGCAGACGACAGGCACGACGCGGCACCTGCTGACCTTCGAATACGCCAATCACAACGCCGCAGCCCCGATGCCCGCGCCGGTCGAATCCTGGCAGATGTCCGAGAAGCTGGGCTGGGCCCCGTTCGAACATTACGCCGACCCGGTCTGGGACACGGTGCGCATGAACAACGTGCTGCAGCATTTCTCGACCGCGTTCCTGGACCTGCACCTGAAGGGCGACAACGCGGCGGGCGAATACCTGGACCTGGTGCCGGATGCGGCGGATGGCGTCTGGTCCGCCGATGCCGATGGCAATCCCGACGAGGCGAACACCTACTGGAAGGGCTTTGCCAACCGCACGGCCAAGGGTCTCAGCTTCGAGACGCGCGTTTCGGGGAAGTGACCGCCCGATCGGGCGCCCGCAGCCCGATCGCATCCAGCGCGGCCTCGATCCCGGTCAGGGACGGGGGCCGCGCCTCGGCGACCAGCGCGTCGAACCGGGCGCGCAGGTCGTCCTTCTCGGCGCCCTTGCAGTCGTTCCACGGCCTGCCCTGCAATGCCATGCACAGGACGTAGTACCCGATGAAATGCGGCCGCTCGCCCGATTGCAGCAGGGCGCGATAGGCCTCGTGGGCGCCGATGCGGTGCAGGGTCGCCGCGTCGGGGATCCCCGCGGCGATCAGCGCGCTTGCGGTGGCTGGGCCGATATTGCGGATCGCCGTCAGGTCGCTTTCCATCGCGTGACTTTCCAATTGCCTGCCTTTGCTGTATCCGACACCGGATTCCAAGGACAGCATGACATGACCCAGGACGCCACCGAAAAGGCCGCGAAAAAGCTATTCATCAAGACCTATGGCTGCCAGATGAACGTCTATGACAGCCAGCGCATGGCCGAGGCGATGGCACCCGAGGGGTACGTGCTGACCGAGGACCAGGCCGATGCCGACATGGTCCTGCTGAACACCTGCCACATCCGCGAGAAGGCCGCCGAGAAGCTCTATTCCGATCTTGGCCGCCTGCGTCCGCTGAAGAACCGCAAGCCCGACCTGAAGATCGGCGTCGCGGGCTGCGTCGCCCAGGCCGAGGGCGAGGAGATCGTCCGCCGGATGCCGCTGGTCGACTTGGTCGTGGGTCCGCAGACCTATCACCGCCTGCCGCAGATGCTGCGCGGCGAGGCCCCGCGGATCCTGACTGACTTCCCCGAAGAGGACAAGTTCGACCACCTGCCCGAACGCCGCGCCACCCGCCGCGCGCCTGCGGCCTTCCTGACCGTGCAGGAGGGCTGCGACAAGTTCTGCGCCTTCTGCGTCGTGCCCTATACCCGCGGGGCCGAGGTCAGCCGCCCCGTCGAACGCATCCTGCGCGAGGCCCGCGACCTGGTCGCCCGCGGCGTGCGGGAAATCACCCTGCTGGGCCAGAACGTCAACGGCTGGCACGGGCTGAGCGAGGACGGTCGCGAATGGGGCTTCGGCCGCCTGATCCGCGCCATCGCCGAGATCGACGGGCTGGACCGCATCCGTTACACGACCAGCCACCCAAACGACATGGCCGACGACCTGATCGAGGCGCATCGCGACATTCCCGCGCTGATGCCCTATCTGCATCTGCCGGTGCAGTCGGGCAGCGACCGCATCCTGAAGGCGATGAACCGCAAGCACACGGCCGACCAGTACCTGCGCCTGATCGACCGCATCAAGGACGCCCGCCCCGACATCCTGCTGACCAGCGATTTCATCGTGGGCTTCCCCGGCGAGACGGACCAGGACCATGCCGACACGCTGCGGCTGGTCGAGCAGGTGGGCTTCGGCACGGCCTTCAGCTTCAAGTACTCGCCCCGCCCCGGCACCCCCGCCTTCGGCAAGCCGCAGATCCCCGAGGACGTGGTCGATGCCCGCCTGCGGGAATTGCAGGCGCTGCTGAACAGCCAGCAGCACGCGGTGCAGGATTCGATGGTGGGGCGCACCCTGGGCGTCCTCTTCGAGAAGCCGGGCCGCCGTCCGGGGCAGATGGTGGGGAAATCCGACTATCTTCATTCGGTCTTCGTGGATGCGCCCGATGCGCAGGCGGGCGACCTGGTGCAGGTCCGCATCGTCGAAAGCGCGCCGCATTCGCTTCGGGGCGAACTGGTCGGCTGAGCTTTCGCCGACCCCCTGCGGAACGCGCGATGTGGACAGGGGGTCGGCCTTCCGCACTGCCCTTGGGGGGTGTCGGGCGGAAGACGGGCGGGCGGGGCCCGATGCCGTGGGCGCCAGCGTACCCGCAGCGCCCGGGCGCGGCCTTGATCCAGATCAATCGCCGGGCTTGATCCGCGTCAATGCGGCCCGCGCCGATGCCTGCCATCCTGTCCCCATGCCCAAGGACAGGAGGCGATCATGGCATACAAGACCATTCTCACCGTTCTCAGCGCCGAATCGCAGATCCCGCAGCTTGAACGGGCGGCGGACCTGGCGCGTCAGCAGGATGCCCATCTGGAGATCCTCTGCCTGGGGATCGACAACAGCCAGCCCGCCTATTTCTTTCCCGGCGGCACGGCCTATGGCCTGCAAGAGGCGATCGCCATGGCGATGGAGGATGCCGAGCATCTGAACGCCCGCGTCACCGAGGCGCTGGCGGGATCGGTCGGGCTGTGCTGGTCGTCCGAGGCGCTGGTCGCGCAATCGGGCGGGATCGCGGGCCTTGTCGGGATGAAGGCGCGCTTCGCGGACCTGGCGGTCCTTGCCAGCCCCTATGCCGAGGGGCAGCCCGGCGATGCCGAGATGATCTGCGAGGCCGCCCTGTTCGAGGGCGCCTGCCCCGTCATGGTGCTGCCGATGAACGCCCCCGCCCCGACCCTGCCGCCGAACCGCGTCCTGGTGGCGTGGAACCAGTCCCCCGAGGCGCTGGCCGCCATCCGCCGCGCCCTGCCCCTGCTGCAGGCCGCCCGCGCGGTCGAGATCACCTGCATCGACCCGCAGCGCGCGGGGGCCGAGCGATCCGATCCGGGCGGGATGCTGACCCAGATGCTGGTCCGCCACGGCGTGCATGCGGAAATCGCGGTCCTCGCCCGCACCGCGCCCCGCATCAGCGACGAGATCAACCGCCGCGCGGTCGAGATCGGCGCCGACATGGTGGTCATGGGCGCATATGGCCATTCCCGGCTGCGCCAGGCGATCCTGGGCGGGGCGACGCGCAACATGCTGGAACAGGCCGAACTGCCCGTCCTCATGGCGCGCTAGGTGTTCACTCCCGGCATCTGGTGGATCGGGTCAGAGATCAATCTGCCCGGCTCTGGAGTCCAGATCTTGCAGGTGTATTCGCAAGGTATGAGCCCGTTGAGGGTCTTGAGCCGGCGCGCGAAGTTGTATGCTGCCATGAAGTCCGAGAAGTGCGTTCGCAGTTGATCATGGCTGTCGTAGTGAAAGTGTTTGACAGTCGCCTCCTTGATGGTGCGGTTCATCCGTTCGACCTTTCCGCTAGTCCAAGGATGGTTGGGTTTGGTCAGCCGGTGCTCGATCCCGTTGTCCTCACACATCATGCCGAAACGCATGGGACGCGAATAAGCGGTGTTCCGGTTCCGAGGCAGCTCAGCGAACTGAATGCCATTGTCGGTGAGGACGGTATGAACCTGATATGGCACGGCTTCGAGCATGTGTTGCAGGAACTCCCAGGCCGTCTTCCTGTCAGCCCTCTCGACGAGTTGGGTCACGGCAAACTTGCTCGTGCGGTCGATACCAACGAACAGATAAAACTTGCCTTCAGCGGTCTGCACTTCGGCGATGTCCATGTGGATCGAGCCAATGTCCACCACTGCTCCGAGGGCAATGGCGAGGGCCGATCGGATAGCGTTTGAACTTCGACCGCCTCGGTTTGTCGCCCTCGATGTCGGGCAGGCGTGAGATGCCATGCCGCTGTAGACACCGATGCAATGCTGAGCGTGTCAGGTGTGGGATGGTCGGCTGAAGGGCATAGAGGCAAGCGCAGCGCCATCGAGCGGGAGCAGCGCGTGGCGCCGAAACGCGACGATAGCCGCCTCCTCAGCCTCCGTGAGGACCGTCGAACGTGGCTCCTTTGGGCCGGTCTGGAGATCATCCACCGTCTGCCGTTTGCGCCACTTTGCAACCGTCCTGGGATTGATCCCAGCTTCCGGCTTAGCGTCGCGCTCGAAGCTTGCGATCATTCGGGCAGGCCCTCGGACCGGTGGCGGGCCGCCCTCACTATTGCTGCTCTGACGGCGTGCGTGGTCGTGGCGCTTCCATGATGAACTTGTCCCAGAGGGCATCCTTCCGCTGTTGAGAAAGGATCGCACAATCAAACCGTAGGATCAAACAACTAGACCCCGCGCATGTTCCCCCACAGCATCACGTGCAGCTGCGGCAGCAGGCGTGGGCGGAACCAGCGGTCGGCATTGACGCGACCGACCAGCCACAGCAGCCTGTCGGCCACGTCCTGCGCCATGACCGGCACCTCGGGGTCGACCTCGGGGTTGCCGGGCTGCAGGTACAGCGGCAGATCGGGATAGCGGTCGGCGAAATCGCGCGCCCAGGCGTAATCCGCATCGTCGAAGATCACGATCTTCAGCGACACCTCGCCCCGGCCCCTTGCGGCAAGGCAGGCCTCGAAGGCCGCGATGTCGGGCACCTCGTTGCTGCTGGGCGGCTTGGGGCTGAGGACCAGCATGTCCAGATCCGCGAACCAGTCCCTTGCGATGGACCCCTGCGTTTCCAGCGCGAAGCCATAGCCGCGCGCCCGGCCCATCGCGATCAGCGGACCGAAATCCTGGATCGCCGGATTCCCGCCCGAGATCGAGACGGTCAGCGGCTGCCCGCCCGACAGATCCTCGATCCGCGCCATGATGGCGGCGGGCTCCATCGCGGGCCAGGAATGGCGGAAGCTGCTGTCCACGGCATGCATGCTGTCGCACCAGGAACAGCGGTAATCGCAGCCGCCCGCGCGCACGAAGACGGTGGGCTGGCCGATCAGCGCGCCCTCGCCCTGGATGGTCGGGCCGAAGATCTCGGCGATGCGCAGGGTGGTCATGGGCGGTACTCGGCCCAGGTCTTGGGCGTTTCGCTGACGCGGACGGCAGCGGTCTCGGGCCAGCGGGCGCGGCACCAGTCGAAGAAATGGCGGGCCAGGTTCTCGGCGGTGGAGGGGCCGTCGATCACGTCGTTCAGGTGCCGGTGGTCGAAGCGCGTGTCGATATGGTGCTTCAGATCGGCCAGCTCGTGATAGTCGCGCACGAAGCCGTCCGCGTTCAGCCGCTCGGATGCCAGTTCGACCACGACCACGTAATTATGCCCGTGCAGACGCGCGCATTGATGGTCGTGGGGCAGATGCGCCAGCTGGTGCGACGCGCTGAAGTGGAATTCCTTGGTGATCCGGTACATCACGCGCCCCCATGGGCCGCGACGGCCTGCCGCCAGAAATCCGGGTCGGCATAGGCGGTGGGATCCAAGACGCCGGCCATGTCGAACGCCTCGCGCCGCTCGACGCAGGTGCCGCAGCGCCCGCAATGGCGATCACCGCCCTTGTAGCAGGACCAGGTCAGCGCGAAGGGCGTGGCTGCCCGTGCGCCTGCCGCCACGATATCGGCCTTGGACGCATGGACGAAGGGCACGTGCAGCCCGACATCGGCATAGCCTTCCAGCGCCGCGCGCTGCATCGATGCGAAGGCATCGGTAAAGCCCGGACGGCAATCGGGATAGATGAAGTGATCGCCCCCATGGACCGCGGTGGCCACGTGATCGTCGCCATGGGACGCAGCAATCCCGAAGGCGACGGTCAGCATGATCGCGTTGCGGTTGGGAACGACGGTGATCTTCATCGTCTCCTCGGCGTAATGGCCGTCGGGAACGTCGATATCGTCGGTCAGCGCCGATCCCTTCAGCGCGAAGGCAAGGTCGGACAGGTCGATAAGGTGGAAGGGCACCGACAGGCGCCGCGCACAGGCCTGGGCGAAATCCACCTCCTTGCGGTGGCGCTGGCCGTAATCGAAGCTGACGATGCGCGACAGGTGGCCATCGGCGGCCAGGACATGGGCGAGGGAAACGGAATCGAGCCCGCCCGAACAGACGAGAGTGGTCTTCATGTGTGAACCCTTGTTTTTGTGACCCGGGTAGGCTGCGACCGGGAAGCGCCCGCATATCAGCGGGGGCGCGCGTTGTGAACCCCGTCAGTGGGGCGGGTGGCGCCTGTCGTCGCCGCATTCGGCGGCCAGCCTTGCGGGATCGGGCACGGTGATGCCGCGCAGGCCCGCAAGCTCGATCACGCCGTCGCGGCGCAGGGCGCCGATCTGGCGGCTGACGGTCTCGATGGTCAGGCCCAGGTAATCGCCCATCGCCTCGCGGGTCAGGGGCAGGTCCAGCCGCATGGGGCCGCCGCGCGTCTGTCCGCCCTGACGGCGCGCGATCATGGCGATGAAGGTCGCGATGCGTTCGCGCGCGGTCTTGCGGCCCAGTAGCAGCATCCATTCGCGGGCGGCGTCCAGTTCATCCAGCGTCATCTCCAGCAGGCGCTGCGACAGGTGCGGGGTCGCGTGCATCAGCCGGTCGAAGGGCTGGCGGCGGAAGCAGCACAGCGTCACGTCCGTCGCGGCGGTCGCGTGGCAGGGCGCGTTCTCGCGGCCCGGACGGCCCAGGAAGTCGCTTGGCAGCAGCAGACCCGTCATCTGCGTGCGCCCGTCTTCAAGCGTGCGGGTCAGCGCGACGACGCCCGTGACGACCGAGGCCACGAAATCCAGCCGGTCGCCTTCCCACAGGATGTGCTGACCGGCCTCGAAGCTGCGATAGAACTTGATCGCCTCCAGCTCGGCCAGCTCGTCGGCCTCGCAATGCGCGCAGACCGCCCGATGCCGGATCGGGCAGTCCTGGCATCTGCCGGTCTGCAGGCTGGGTGCGCGCGTGTCCATGACGGCGATGATACGCCTGTCGCAGGCGCCGCACAACGCGACAGATCAGTGCGCCTCGGCCCAGTTCGCGCCCTGCCCCGCATCCACGACCAGCGGGACCGACAGCTTGACGGCAGGCTCGGCCGCGCCCTCCATGATGCCGCGCGCGCGGGCGATCAGGTCGTCCACCGCATCCTCGCGCACCTCGAAGACCAGTTCGTCATGGACCTGCAGCAGCATCCGCGCGGGCAGCTCCGCGATGGCCGCGGGCATGCGGATCATCGCGCGGCGGATGATGTCGGCGGCGGCACCCTGGATGGGCGCGTTGATCGCGGCGCGACGCGCGCCCCCCGCGGCGGGGCCGGACTGGTTGATGCCCGGCGTGTTGATCCGCCGCCCGAACAGGGTCCGCACGAAGCCGTCCTGCTTCGCATCGGCCACCGTCTTGTCCATATAGGCGCGGATCTCGGGGAAGCGCGCGAAATAGGTGTCGATGAACTCCTGCGCCTCGGCGCGCGGGATGCGCAGGTTGCGCGACAGCCCGAAGCCCGAGATGCCGTAGATCACGCCGAAATTGATCGCCTTGGCCTGCCGGCGGATCATCGGGTCCATGCCCTCGACCGGGACGCCGAACATCTGGCTGGCGGTCATGGCGTGAATGTCGATCCCCTCGCGGAAGGCCTGCTTCAGCGCGGGAATGTCGGCCACATGTGCAAGGATGCGCAGCTCGATCTGGCTGTAATCCAGCGCGACCAGCCGATAACCCTCGGGCGCGACGAAGGCCTGCCGGATGCGGCGGCCTTCCTCGGTGCGGATGGGGATGTTCTGCAGGTTCGGCTCGCTCGAGGCCAGCCGCCCGGTCTGCGCACCCGTGATCGAGTAGCTGGTATGGACGCGCCCCGTCTCGGGGTTCACATAGGTCTGCAGCGCGTCGGTATAGGTCGATTTCAGCTTGCTGATCTGGCGCCAGTCCAGCACCCGCGCGGGCAGGTCGTGGCTGACGGCCAGATCCTCCAGCACGTCGGCGCTGGTGGAATAGGCGCCGGTCTTGCCCTGCTTGCCGCCCTCCATGCCCATCTTGCCGAACAGGATCTCTCCCAGCTGCTTGGGGCTGCCGATGTTGAAGGTCTCGCCCGCCAGGCCGTGGATCTCGTCCTCGAGCTGGGCCATCTTCTGGGCGAAGGCGTTCGACATGCGGGCCAGAACCTCGGTGTCGATGCGGATGCCCGCCATCTCCATCGCGGCAAGGACGGGGATCATCGGCGCTTCCAGCCGGTGATAGCCGGTCGCCACGCCTTCCGCAGGCAGCAGCGGCGCGAAATGACGATAGAGCCGCAGCGTCACGTCCGCATCCTCGGCCGCATAGGGGGCGGCCTTGTCGATGGCGACCTGCGCGAAGGTGATCTGCGACTTGCCCGACCCGATCAGATCCTTGATCGGGATGCACTTGTGGCCAAGATAACGCTCGGCCAGCTCGTCCATGCCGTGGTTGTGCGTGCCCGCGTTCAGCGCATAGGACATCAGCATCGTGTCGGCCAGGGGCGCCATGTCGATGCCCAGCCGCGACAGGATCTTCCAGTCGTATTTCATGTTCTGCCCGATCTTCAGGATCGAGGCATCCTCCAGCACGGGGCGCAGCGCATCCAGCACGGCGCGCGCCTCCAGCTGCCCCGCGACGCGTTCCGCACCGCCGAAGAGGCCGCCGCTCTCGCCCTCGACATGGCCCAGGGGAACATAGCACGCCTCGCCCGGCGCGACCGCCAACGAGATCCCGACCAGATCGGCGCGCATCTCGTCCAGACCCGTCGTCTCGGTATCCAGCGCGACCTCGCCCAGGTCGCGGATGCGGTCGATCCAGTGGTTCAGGCGGTCCATGCCGGTGACCGTCTCGTAGGTGGCGGTGTCGATGGCGGGCATCTCGGGGGCCGCGGGCGCATCGGGCACGGCAGGTGCCTGGATGGCGGGGGCCTCGGCGCCCAGACGCTCGGCCACGCGGGTCGTCAGGGTGCGGAACTCCATCTCGGTCAGGAAGGCCAGCAGATCGTCGGGAACCGGGTCCTGCACCGCAAGGCTTTCCAGCGTGAAGTCCAGCGGCGTGTCGCGGTCCAGTTCGACCAGGCGCTTGCTGATGCGGATCTGTTCGGCATGGTCGATCAGCGTCTGCCGGCGCTTGGGCTGCTTGATCTCGGATGCGCGGTCCAGAAGCGTCTCCAGATCGCCGTATTCCTGGATCAGCAGGGCGGCGGTCTTGATCCCGATGCCCGGCGCGCCCGGCACGTTGTCCACCGCGTCGCCCGCCAGCGCCTGCACGTCGACGACCCGGTCGGGGCCGACGCCGAACTTCTCGAAGACCTCGTCGGGACCAAGCGTCTTGTTCTTGATCGGGTCCAGCATCTCGACCCCGTCGCCCACAAGCTGCATCAGGTCCTTGTCGCTGCTGATGATGGTGACCGCGCCGCCCGCGTCACGCGCCTTGCAGGCCAGTGCCGCGATGATGTCGTCGGCCTCGTAGCCCTCGGTCTCGATGCAGGAGATGTTGAAGGCGCGCGTCGCCTCGCGGGTCAGCGGGAATTGCGGGCGCAGATCCTCGGGCGGGGGCGGACGGTTGGCCTTGTAATCGGCGAAGATCTCGTTGCGGAAGGTCTTCGAGGAATGGTCGAAGATCACCGCCGCATGGGTCGGCGCATCGCTGCCGCCGCTGTCCTGGACGTATTTCCACAGCATGTTGCAGAAGCCCGCCACCGCGCCGACGGGCAGCCCGTCAGATTTGCGCGTCAGCGGCGGAAGCGCGTGATAGGCGCGGAAGATGAAGGCCGATCCGTCGATCAGATGCAGATGGCAGCCCTTGCCGAATGCGTCGTCCATGCTCACCTTCCTTGCTGGTTCAGGACCGTCTTTTGCCACGGCCCGACCCGATCTTCCAGCCGCCGAAAGGATGCGAATGGCAAAGATGCGACGCAAGGGCGACCTGCCGCAGAAGACATGCGCCCAATGCGGGCGGCCCTTCGCATGGCGCCGCAAATGGGCGCGCGACTGGGACCAGGTACGCTACTGCTCGGATCGCTGCAGGGGGGATGCGCGGCGGGCTGCCAAGGGTGGCGCAGCCACCCCGCCGTGAAGGCCCCCTCGACGGGGGCCGAGGGGCGTGCCCCTCAGTGGGCGTCGTCCGCGTGGTCCGGGTCCAGGACGAACCGCTTGTCGCAATATCCGCAATCCACGAACCCCGTCTCGGGCGAGATCGCAAGCCAGACCCGCGGATGGCCCATCCCGGCCGCATCGTCGCCGTCGCAGGCCACGCGCCGCTTCGTCACCGTGACCGTCTCGGGGGCGGGCATCCGGGTCGCTGCATGACCCGTCTCGGTCGAGAGCGGGTTCTCGGGGGTCACTTGCTTGGTCATGGCTGGCCTTCTTGTGGCGGCTTGCATCATCTGGTCTAACCCGTTTACGCAGCGCCGCCCTTCTTCGCAAGCATTGCAAGGACCAGCCCCATGACCCATGCCATCGAAATCGCGGGCCTTCGCAAGACCTATGCCCCCCAGGGCAACGCCCCCGCCAAGGAAGCGCTGAAGGGTGTCGATCTGACCATCCCCGCAGGCAGCATCTTCGGGCTTCTGGGGCCGAACGGCGCGGGCAAGTCCACGATGATCAACATCCTTGCGGGGTTGGTGAACAAGACTGCGGGCAAGGTCGTCATCTGGGGCTTCGACCAGGACGTGAACCCGCGCCAGTCGCGCGCGGCCATCGGCGTCATGCCCCAGGAACTGAACGTCGATCCCTTCTTCACGCCCCGCGCCAGCCTCGAGGTGCAGGCCGGCCTCTATGGCGTCCCGAAGGAGGAACGCTGGACGGACGAGCTGCTGGAACTGGTGGGCCTGACCGATCAGGCCAACGCCTATGCCCGCACGCTGTCGGGCGGCATGCGCAGGCGGCTGCTGCTGGCCAAGGCGCTGGTCCATCGGCCCCAGATCCTGGTGCTGGACGAACCGACCGCGGGCGTCGACATCACCCTGCGCGAGATGCTGTGGAACAATGTCCGCAAGCTGAACGAGGCGGGCATGACCATCATCCTGACGACCCACTACCTCGAAGAGGCCGAGGAGATGTGCGACGAGATCGCGATCATCAATCACGGCCAGCTTGTCGTCCGCCAGGACACCCGCAGCCTGCTGGCGGGCAGCGACGCGAAGACGCTGGTGCTGGACACGGACGGCGCCGCGCGCATCCCGCCGCTGCCCGAAGGCGCCCGCGCCGAGATCCGCCCCGACGGGCGCATGGCCATCACCTATCCCCCGTCGCGGCTGCGTGCGGACCGTATCATCGATGCCCTGCGCGAGGCGGGGCTGCCCATCGTCGACGTGGCGACCGAGCAGCCCGACCTGGAACAGGTCTTCGTCCAGATGACGCGAGACTGAGGGTCAGTCGCGCAGGCTGACCATCGGACCCATCATCCGCCCGCCCATGATGTGCAGGTGGAAATGCGGCACCTCCTGCACGCCATGCGGGCCGGAATTGGTGATCGCGCGGAAGCCTTCGCCGCCATCGCCGATGCCGTGCCCCTCGGCCGCGACGACCTGCGCGCACAGCCGCATGAAGCCCGCGATCTCGGCATCGCTCGCATTGGCGCTGAAATCGTCGAAGCTGACATATTTGCCCTTCGGGATCACCAGCACATGGCTGGGCGCCTTGGGCGAGATGTCGCGGAAGGCCAGCGCGTGATCGTTCTCGGCCACGGTGTCGTTCGGGATCTCGTGGCGCAGGATCTTCGCGAAGATGTTGTCGTCGTCATAGGTGAAGGGCATGGTCGTCCTTTCTCAATCCGCGAAAAGATGCGGGGTGCGGGCCAGCTCGCGGGCCCGGTCTTCGGTGAGGCCAAGGAAATTCGCCAGGGCCACGGTGTTGCGATCCTCGTCCGCGTCGCTGGACAGGGTGAACAGGTTGGCAAGGCCCGCCTCCCGCAGGCGGTCGGCCTCGTGGTCCAGGTCGTTGCGCACCACGGGCAGCAGGCGTTCCACCACGTCGTCGGGCGCGTCCGACGACACGAGGCCCACGCGGCCCATATGTCCGCGCACGTAATCGTCGTCGAGGCCCGTCTCGATGAACAGGACGCGCGTCTCGGACCGGTCGTCGTCGAAATCCTTGATCAGACTGACCGCCGAGGGGTCGGCGCAGAAGACCAGCCGGTCGGTCCCGAACTGGTCGAACAGCAGCTTGACCAGCGCCCGCCTGTGACGCTCGCGCTTGCCGACCGAGGATGCGACGCCGCCCATCTCGGGCAGGTTGGCCTGCAATTCGTTGAAGATGTAATCGACCGCCGGGATCTCGGTATTGCGGCGGATGGCGTCGGTCAGCCGCTTGGCGACATGCCATTTCTTGGCCACGATCACATGCACGCTACGCTGCCGCCCAAGGCTGCCATCGGCCTCCCAGAAGCGGGGGGCGAAGCGCCGCCCGATCCGGCCGCGCCCCGTCAGGAAGGCGAACAGGCGCCGCCCCTCGGCCGCGATCGGGAAATCCAGCCCCCGCGTCTGCCACAGCGCGCCCAGCCGCGCGCGCAGCTCCAGCGCCTCGGGGCTGATCTTGCGCGCGAACAGGTAGTCCTGTCGCAGCAGCAGGTCGTAATGGTCGTTGTAGAAGGTGACCGGCATCCCGTAATCGCTGAAGATCAGGAAGGTCAGAGTCCGGCTGCGGATCTGCGTCTTGGGCACGACATGGGCGACAAGCGTCTGGAAGAAGGTCTCGTCCGGGATCCAGGTCGTGCTGAAGAAGCGCGGGATCTCGGGGCGCTGGCGGATCAGCTCCAGCACGGCCTCGACCGTCTGGCGGCGCAGGCACCACCATTGGGACCCGATCATGATCCGCAGGTCCTTCGGCACCTCGCGCGCAAGGCCGAGCCGCTTCTGCAGGCTCATGCTGCCGTAGAACAGCCGCTTGTTGTTCCGCTCGTTGAAATAGTGGCGATAGATCAGCCGCTCTTCCTTGATCCCGGTCTTGATCCAGTCGCTGGCGAAGAAGTCGAAACTCTCGATGAAGTCGCAATCCTGCGAATCGAGGAACTCGCGCGCATATTCCGCCGACTTGATCGGCATGCAGTCGCCCGACAGCATGTAGAAATGCGTGGCATGGGGAAAGACGCGCTCGGCCTCGCGCAGGGCCTCGAGGGTGGCCGCGACAAGCGACCATTCACCCCAGCCGCATTTGTGGCGCCGGGGCGCGAACGCAACCCCCGGATGATCGCCCAGGGCCTCGCGGATCTCGTCGAACATCTCGGCGGGGCTGCGGCGATCGAAATGGATGACCGCGTAATCGCCCGCGGCCGTCAGCCGCCGCGCCTGGTCGATGACGCCCTTCGGGTCCTTGTGAACAAGCAGAATGAAGGCGATCCGTGCCATGCTTATCGGGAAGTCCCTTCGGCTCGATGCAGATTGGTCTCGTTAAGACGTTGAAAAACTCTTCCGGCTTTGGTCTTTGTGTGTAGCGATTTTTGTCGCATGAACAAGAAGCACGCCGATGGGCGGCCCCGGCGCCACCACCGGCGGGCGAATGCGAGGTAAGGGTAGTCATGGGTTTTCCCGGCGTCTGGATGACGGAAAGCGAAAGCATCATCTATCGGGTCGTGCCGAAATGCGCGTGCTCGACCATCGGACAGGTGATGTTCTATTCGGATCATGGACGCTTCTTCGACGGCGACATCCACGATTCCACCGAAGGGCTGCACAAGTGGTCGCAAGACCACAGCCAGCAGCCGATCGAGCGGGGCGTCCACGAGCACAAGGCCGTCACCTTCACCTGCGTCCGCAACCCCTATACCCGCATCCTGTCCTCGTTCTTCGACAAGATCGCGGGCATCCAGCGCAACGGGCGGCGCTATCGCGGCAACCTCGTGCCGCAGCTGATCCAGCGCTATGGCATCGATGTCGGCACGCCCGAGAACGGGTTCGAGTTCGACCAGGTCGCCAGCTTCCGCCGCTTCCTTCTGTTCGCGCGCGACACCATCCGCTTCCGTAAGCCGATGGAGCCCGACATCCACTGGTCCGCGATGTCGGGGCATATCTCGACCTTCATCGTGAACGGCGGGCGCTACGATCAGATCTTCTTCACCGAGAAGTTCAACGAGGGGATGCAGAAGGTTCTCGACGCCGCCGAGACGCGCGTGGACATCGCGCTGTCCGACGTGCCGCGCTTCAACGAATCCGAAGGGCACGGACCCAAGCGCGCCCACAAGGTCAGCGACTATTTCGACGACCTGTCGCGCCACCTGGTCTGGGAAATCTACAAGAGCGACTTCCAGCTGTTCCGCTATGATTTCGACGATCCGGACAACAAGATGCCCCTGGGCGAGGTCGATATCGACGAGGTTCACGCCAAGCTGGGCCGCTGAAACCGAAAAAGGCGCCCCGAGGGGCGCCTTTCGCGTGACGGGCGACCGCTTCGGTCACTCCAGGTGGCTCTCCATGAACCACAGGTCCTTGTCCGCCGTGCGCGAGGCCGCGGTGAAGGCGTCGGCCGTGCCCTCGTCGCCCGCGTCGCCCACGGCATCGATTGATTTGCGGACCTTCTCGCCATAGGCGCGCATGCGGGCGCAGATTTCGCGGATGTGGTCCTCGGCCTTGGTCAGGTCGGTGGGATAGGGGTCCAGCGTCGCGGCCTCGGCCACGATCTCGACCGTGCCCTTGGCGACACCGTCCAGCACCTGCACGCGCTCGGCGAAGGTGTCGATCTGTTCGTTCAGGTTGTCGCGCACGGTGTCGAACAGTTCGTGCACCGCGATGAAATTGCGGCCCTTCACGTTCCAATGCGCCTGCTTGATCGCCAGTCCCAACGCGATCGCATCCGCAAGGGCGGCGTTCAGTTCGGTGATCGAGGTCTTGCGGGCGTTGTCGGACAGGCCCTGGACATTGACAGCCATCGGCAGCTCCTTCGTTTTTCCGAATTGGATCTGCCGAATGAACAGCGCCGGTCGCCGCGCGGTTCCATGAAACGAAGAACGGCGCCTCGCGGAAGCGGGCGCCGTCATCGTCAGGCCCCTTGCGGGGCCTTCTGTCTCAAGGGGCTCAGACGGCGCCCTTGATGAAGTTCACGGCGTCGCCGACGGTCTGGATGGTCTCGGCGGCGTCGTCGGGGATCTCGATCCCGAACTCTTCCTCGAACGCCATGACCAGCTCGACGGTGTCGAGGCTGTCTGCGCCCAGATCGTCGATGAACGAAGCGGCCTCGACCACCTTGTCCTCGTCGACGCCCAGGTGCTCCACCACGATCTTCTTCACGCGATCAGCGATATCGCTCATGTCATATCCTCATTGTCGCGGGCATCCGCCCATAAATTTCACGGGCCGTCATCCGGTCCGATTCAGCACAGGGCGGTTTCCCTGCTGCTAAAGCGGGGGATATAGCACCAGAGAACCCTCTTGCAACCGCTTTTGCACTTGCCCCTGCGGGGCGTTGCGGCGCTGCAAGACCGGGTTCAGACCATCGCCATCCCGCCATTGACGTGCAGCGTGGCCCCGGTGACGTAACCGGCCTCGGGGCTGGCAAGGTACAGCACGGCGGCCGCGATCTCTTCGGGGGTGCCCATGCGACCCGAGGGAATCTGGCCGCTGATCTTGGCCTTCTGCTCGTCGTTCAGCTTCTCGGTCATGGCGGTGGCGATGAAGCCGGGCGCCACGCAGTTGACCGTGATGCCGCGGCTGGCGACCTCGTAGGCCAGCGATTTCGACATGCCCACGACGCCCGCCTTGGCGGCGGCATAGTTGCCCTGCCCCGGATTGCCGGTCGCCCCCACCACCGAGGTGATGTTGATGATGCGGCCCCAACGCGCCTTCATCATGCCGCGCAGCACGCCGCGCGACAGCTTGAAGACGCTGGACAGGTTCACGTCCAGCACCTGCGCCCATTCGTCGTCGGACATGCGCATGAACAGGTTGTCGCGGGTGATGCCCGCGTTGTTCACCAGGATGTCCAGCCCGCCCATCGCCTCGGCCGCGGCCTTGGGAAGGGCCGCCAGCGATTCCGCGTCACCCAGGTTCGCGGTCACGACATGGGCGCGCTCGCCCAGCTTCGCGGCCAGTTCCTGCAGCGGGGCCTCGCGGGTGCCGGACAGCGCGACGGTCGCGCCGGCCTTGTGCAGCGCCTCGGCGATGGCGCCGCCGATGCCGCCCGATGCGCCGGTCACCAGCGCGCATTTACCCGTCAGATCGAACATGAAGGCATTCCTTTTCGTCATCAGATGCGGGCGTCAGCCCTTCAGCGCGGCGATATCCGCAGGCGTCCCGACATTGCGGGTGTCCACGCCCTTGGCGATGCGCTTGATCATGCCCGACAGGGCCTTGCCCGCGCCGATCTCCCAGAACTCGGTCACGCCGGCATCGGCCATGTTGGCGATGGATTCGCGCCAGCGCACGGTGCCCGTGACCTGTTCGACCAGCAGGCGGCGGATGGCGCCCGGTTCGATCACGGCCTCGGCACGGACATTGGCGATCAGCGGGATCGCGGGGGGCTGGATGTCCACCCCTGCCAGCGCATCGGCCATGACGGCGGCGGCGGGCTGCATCAGCACGGAATGGAACGGTGCCGACACGGGCAGCATCAGCGCGCGCTTGGCGCCCGCTTCCTTCATCGCCTCGGCGGCGCGTTCCACGGCGGCCTTGTGCCCCGAGATCACGACCTGCCCCGGATCGTTGTCGTTGGCGGCCTGCACGACCTCGTCGCCGGCCACGTCGCGGGCGATGCGGTCCACCGTCTCGAAGTCGAGGCCCAGCACGGCGGCCATGGCGCCCTGCCCGACCGGCACGGCCTCCTGCATGGCCTGTCCGCGCTGGCGCAGCAGCCGCGCGGTATCCGACAGGCTGATCGCACCCGCCGCGCACAGCGCCGAGTATTCGCCCAGCGAATGGCCGGCCACGAAATTGCCGTCCATGATGTTGAAGCCCTCGGCCTCGAGCGCGCGGAAGGCCGCGATGGACGTGGCCATCAGCGCCGGCTGCGCGTTCTGCGTCAGCGTCAGCGTCTCGGCATCGCCGTTCCAGATCAGGTCCGACAGCTTCTCGCCCAGTGCCTCGTCCACCTCGTCGAAGACGTCCTTCGCCGCCGGATAGGCCTCGGCCAGCTCGCGACCCATTCCGATGGTCTGCGCGCCCTGCCCCGGAAACACGAATGCCCGCATGGGGTCCCCCGAATATCGTTGCGTCATGGAAGGGCATAGCCGCTGCGCAGGCGGGCCGCAACCGAAGCCCCATGCCGCATGCGCAAAAGAAAAGGCCCCGCGAGGGGGCCTTTCCACGTCGATCCTTCGGGGAAAGGTCGGGCTCAGCCGACCAGTTCGAGACCCGAGAAGAAGAACGCGATTTCCTGCGCGGCCGTTTCGGCAGCGTCCGAACCGTGGACCGAGTTCTCGCCGACGGACAGCGCGAATTCCTTGCGGACGGTGCCTTCGGCGGCGTCTGCCGGGTTGGTGGCGCCCATCACTTCGCGGTTCTTCGCGATGGCCGATTCACCTTCCAGGACCTGGACGACGACCGGCTCGGAGGCCATGAACTCGACCAGTTCGCCATAGAAGGGGCGTTCCTTGTGGACTTCGTAGAACTTGCCCGCCTGCTCGGCCGACAGCTTGATGCGCTTCTGCGCGACGATGCGCAGGCCGGCATCCTCGAACTTGGCGTTGATCTTGCCGGTCAGGTTGCGGCGGGTCGCGTCGGGCTTGATGATCGAGAGGGTGCGTTCGATGGCCATGGTCATCACCTTGTGTCTGGCGCGGGCGCGATGCCTGCCCGCTTCGTGAAATCCGCGTCCGGTTAGCAGGGTTGCGCCCCTCGGGCAAGCGTGGAACCCGCGGCCCGCCCGCCCGTTCTGCCAATGAACCAAGGCAGGAGAGGCGATGCCCCCCGGAACCGAAGCCCGCCCCGATCCCCTTGCAAACGGCCTGCGCATTGCCGCGGGCACCATCGCGATGATCCTGCTGCTTGCGGCGATCTGGTTCTGGTCGAACCTGCTGCTGCAGATCTTCGCGGCGATCCTTCTGGCGATCGCGCTGCAGGCGGGCGCGCGCGGGCTGCACCGCCTGACCGGCATCCCGCGCGGCGCGGGCGTCCTTGTCGTGCTGCTGGCCGTGCTGGGCATCACCACGCTGGCCCTGCGCATGGCCGGCCCCGCGATCCTTGCACAGTTCGAGAGCCTGATCCGCGGCCTTCCGAAATCCTGGGAGGCGGTGTCGGACTGGATCTCGGGGCATCCGATGGGCGACGCGATCCTGCAGCGCCTGCCCCAACCTTCGGATGGCGGGTCCGAGGGCGGCATGATGCAGATGGCCCAGAAGCTGCCCGACGTCTTCGGCGCGGTGGCGGGGACGCTGAACACGATGATGGGCAGCGTCACGACGATCTTCCTGCTGGTCGTGCTGTCGGTCTATTTCGCGATGGATGGCGCGACCTATCGCGGGGGCGCGCTGCGGCTGTTGCCGCCCGCGTCGCGCGACCGCGCCGATGCCGTCCTTGACGACCTGCATCACAAGCTGGCGCACTGGATGGGCGGACAGGCGCTGGACATGCTGTTCGTGGCCATTCTGGCGGGTACGGGGCTGTGGGCGCTGGACGTGCCGCTTGCGCTGATCCTTGCGGTGATCGCGGGGCTGACGAACATCGTGCCGATCATCGGGCCGTTCTTCTCGGGGGCGGTTGCCGCCGTCGCCGCCGCCCCCGAGGGGCTGGACACCGCCGCCTATGTCATCGCGCTGTTCACCGCGATCCAGATGTTCGAGGGCAACGTCCTGATGCCCATGATCCAGCGCTATGCGGTCGAACTGCCCCCTGCCCTGACGATCATCGCAATCGTTGCAGTCGCGGCGATGTTCCACCCCGCAGCCGTCATCCTTGCGACGCCCCTGCTGATCGTGGTCATCACCCTTGTCCGCAGCATCTGGATCGAGGGGATCCTGGGCGACCGCGAGGGTGCTTGATTTCGTGATTCCGACACATCTTCGCGCTATGATGGCGCGACGAACAGCAGAGGGTCGCGCCATGCAGCCGCTTCGCAAGGGACACTATCGTGCCCGCCTGGCCGAGACGCCGGACGACCTGCGCGCCGCGCAGCGCCTGCGCTGGATATGCTTCCTTGGCCGCAACGGCGCCCCCGACGACGGGTCCGCGCTGGATGCCGACGCGCTGGATGCCGAATGCAGCCACATGCTGATCGAGGACATGCGCCACGGCACGCTGGTCTGCGCCTTCCGCTTCCTTCCGCTTGCGGACGGCTCGCAGATCGCGCGCAGCTACTCGGCCCAGTTCTACGATCTGGACGCGTTGCAGCGCTTCGACGGGCCGATGGTCGAAATGGGACGCTTCTGCATCCATCCCGACTGCCACGACCCGAACATCGTCCGCATCGCCTGGGCCGCCCTGACCCGATTCGTGGACGAGACCGGGGTCGAGATGCTGTTCGGCTGCTCCAGCTTCGTCGGCTGCGAGCCCGAACCCCACGAGGACGCCTTCGCCATGCTGAAGGAGCGCCACCTGGCCCCGCGCCGTTGGCTGCCGCGCGTCAAGGCGCCCCGCGTCTTCCGCTTTGCCCGCGCGCTGCGGATGCGCAAGCCCGACCCCAAGCGCGCCATGGCAGCGATGCCGCCGCTGTTGCGCAGCTATCTTGCGATGGGCGGCTGGGTCAGCGACCACGCGGTGGTCGATCCGGCGCTGAAGACGATGCATGTCTTTACCGGGGTCGAGATCCGCGCCATCCCCCCCGCCCGCAAGCGGTTGCTGGATGCCATGCTGAACGGGACTGCATAGGATACGCGCAGCCTGCCCCATTTTCGGGCAGCACCCCGTTTCATGCCCGATAGGACGGCAGGAATGCCCGTGCGGATGATTGACCTTGCCGCGCAATCGACGCCCCCTGCCCATATGTTCGACAGGATGGAAAGCACGACCGGCGCGCCATGCGCCCCCCGCATGCAGCGCAGCGCAGGCCGCGCGCATGTCGTCATGGGGCCGCGCGGGCTGATCGACCTGTCGCAGCGCGGCTCGGCCAAGGCGATGCTGCCGCGGATGACGGCGGGCCTGCCCGAGATCGTGTTCCTCAACACCTCGGGGGGGCTGGCATCGGGCGACAGGCTGGCCTTCGCCGTCGATCTGCGCCCCGGCACGCGTGCGCTGGCCACGACCCAGACGGCGGAACGCGCCTATCGCGCGACGGACGATCCCGCGCAGGCGCAGGTGTCCCTGACCGTGGGCGCGGGCGGCTGGCTGGACTGGCTGCCGCAGGAAACCATCCTGTTCCACGGATCGAAGCTGGACCGCCACACGCGGATCGACCTTGCGGGCGATGCGGGCTGCATGCTGCTGGAAACCGTGGTTCTTGGCCGCATCGCCATGGACGAGGTTCCCGCCCGCCTGCATCTGCGCGACCGCCGCGAGGTGTATCGCGACGGGCGCATCTTGCATCACGACGCGCTGGCCCTGAATGACGCGACCCTGCCGCGCCTTGCCGGACCCGCGCTGACCGGCACCGCCCGCGCGCTGGCGACGCTGGCCGTGATCGCGCCCCATGCGCCCGATCTTCTGACCCGCGCGCGCGACGTGCTGGACGAACCCGGCGTGACGGGCGCGGCCAGCGCCCCGCCCGGACGCCTGGTCATCCGCCTTCTGGCGCAGCGCGATTGGCCCCTGCGGCGGCAGGTGAACCGCCTTCTGGGGGCGCTGCGCCCCGATCCCCTTCCCCGCATCTGGCAGGTCTGACATGAACCTTTCCCCCCGCGAGCGTGAAAAGCTGCTGGTCTCGGTCGCCGCGATGGTCGCCCGCAACCGCCTGTCGCGCGGCGTCAAGCTGAACCACCCCGAGGCCATCGCCCTCATCACCGATTTCGTGGTCGAGGGCGCGCGCGACGGCCGCACCGTGGCCGACCTGATGCAGGCCGGTGCCCATGTGATCACCGCGGGCCAGTGCATGCCCGGCGTGCCCGCCATGATCGAATCGGTGCAGGTCGAGGCAACCTTTCCCGACGGCACCAAGCTGGTTACCGTCCATCATCCCATTCGAGAGGAGGACTGAATGAAAACCCTGATCGCTGCCGTTACCCTTCTGCCCACTGCCGCCCTGGCCCATCCCGGCCACCACAAGGACGCGGACCCCACCCACCTGCTGACCCAGCCCGACCACCTTGGCACGCTGGCCCTGATCGTGGCGGCGGGCGTTGCCGCATGGGTGCTGCTGCGGGGCCGCTCGTGATCCCGGGCGAGGTCCTGCCCGCCGAGGGCACGATCACCCTCAACGAGGGGCGGGACGAGATCGCGCTGATGGTCGCCAATACCGGCGACCGTCCCATCCAGGTCGGCAGCCATTACCACTTTGCCGAGACCAATCCCGGCCTGCGCTTCGACCGCGATGCCGCGCGCGGCATGCGCCTGTCGATCCCGGCAGGCACCGCCGTCCGGTTCGAGCCCGGCCAGTCGCGGGAAATCCGCCTGATCCCCCTTGCCGGCGCGCGCGTCGTGCAGGGTTTCCGCCAAGACATCATGGGGGCGCTGTAACATGGCCCAGACCTTGTCCCGTGCCGATTACGCGGCGCTTTACGGCCCGACCAAGGGCGACCGCATCCGGCTGGCCGATACCGAACTGCTGATCGAGGTCGAACGCGACCTGACCATCCCCGGCGAAGAGGTCAAGTTCGGCGGCGGCAAGGTCGTGCGCGACGGCATGGGCCAGTCGCAGGTCACCCGCGAGGGCGGCGCGATGGACACGGTCATCACCGGCGTCGTCGTCTTCGACCACCAAGGCATCGTGAAGGCCGATGTCGGCCTGAAGGACGGGCGCATCGCGGGCATCGGCAAGGCGGGCAACCCCGACACCCAGCCCGGCGTCACGCTGATCATCGGCCCCGGCACGGAAATCATCGCGGGCGAGGGGCGCATCCTGACGCCCGGCGGCTTCGACTGCCATATCCACTTCATCTGTCCCCAGCAGGTCGATCACGCGATCCATTCCGGTGTCACCACGATGCTGGGCGGCGGCACCGGCCCCGCGCATGGCACGCTGGCCACGACCTGCACCCCCGGCCCCTGGCACATCGCCCGCATGATGGAAGCCGTGGCCGACCTGCCCGTGAACATCGGCATCGCGGGCAAGGGCAACGCATCCGTGCCCGCACCGCTGGAGGAACAGATCCGCGCGGGCGCCTGCGCGATGAAGCTGCACGAGGATTGGGGCACCACCCCCGCCGCCATCGACAACTGCCTGACCGTCGCGGACCGCATGGACGTGCAGGTGATGATCCATACCGACACGCTGAACGAATCCGGCTTCGTCGAGGATACGATGGCCGCGATCGGCGGGCGCACCATCCACGCCTATCACACCGAGGGCGCGGGCGGCGGGCACGCCCCCGACATCATCCGCATGGTCGGCATGTCGAACGTGCTGCCGTCGTCCACCAACCCGACGCGGCCCTATACCGGCAACACGATCGAGGAACATCTGGACATGCTGATGGTGTGCCACCATCTGGATCGTCGCGTTCCCGAGGATGTCGCCTTCGCCGAATCCCGCATCCGCCGCGAGACCATCGCCGCCGAGGATATCCTGCACGATCTGGGCGCGTTCAGCGTGATCTCGTCCGACAGCCAGGCCATGGGCCGCGTGGGCGAGGTGATCATCCGCACCTGGCAGACCGCCGACAAGATGCGCCGCCAGCGCGGACGGCTGGAGGAAGAGCAGGGCCAGAACGACAACCTGCGCGCCCGCCGCTATATCGCGAAATACACGATCAACCCGGCCATCGCGCATGGCGTCTCGCGTCATATCGGCAGCATCGAGGACGGCAAGCGCGCCGACCTGGTCCTGTGGTCCCCCGCCTTCTTCGGGGTCAAGCCCGAGATGGTCCTGGTCGGCGGGCAGATCGCCGTCGCGCAGATGGGCGATCCCAACGGCTCGATCCCGGTGCAGCCGGTCTTCAGCCGCCCGATGTGGGGGCATACGGGCCGCGCCTCGTCGATCTTCGTCAGCCAGGCGGGGCTGGAGGCTGGCGCGGGCGACGGGCTGTCGAAATCGCTGATCGCGGTCGAGAACACGCGCGGCATCGGCAAGGCCGACATGGCGCTGAACGACCGGATGCCGCAGATCGAGGTCGATCCCGAAACCTACGAGGTCCGCGCCGACGGTCAGCTTCTGACCTGCGAACCCGCGACCGAGCTGCCGATGGCGCAGCGCTATTTCCTGTTCTGAGGTTCGCCATGACCCTTCACTGCCACCGCATCATCCGCAACGCCCAAGGCCCCTTTGCCGCGGAAATCGCACTGGATTACGAATCCCGCCTGCTGCGCCGCAAGCGGCTGACCAGCGCGGCGGGCGATTTCATGCTGGACCTGCCCGAGGTGACCAGCGTCGAGGATGGCGATGCCTTCGCCCTGTCCGACGGGCGGCTGGTCGTCATGCGCGCGGCCCCCGAACCGGTGCTGGTCGTGACCGGCGATCTGGCACGGCTGGCATGGCATGTCGGCAACCGCCACACCCCCTGCCGGATCGAGACCGACCGCCTGATCATCCGTCAGGACCACGTGCTGGAGGCGATGCTGCGCCAGCTGGGCGCGACGGTCGAACGCGCCGAACTGCCCTTCAGCCCGGAAGGCGGCGCCTATGGCCATGGTCGCACCTTCGGGCATGATCACGGCCATTCGCAGGACCACGGGCATTCGCACGGCCATGACCACCATCACGAACACGCCTGAGGCCGCCCGCCTGCGGTTGGCGCAATACCTGTCCCCCGCCTTCCCGGTGGGTGGTTTCGCATGGTCGCAGGGGCTGGAATACGCGATGGATCAGGGCATCGCGACGCGCGCGACCCTGCCCGCATGGCTGGCCGACTGGCTGGATCACGGCGCGGGTTGGACCGATGCCGTGCTGGTCGCGCTGGCCCTGCGCGATGCCGGTCCCGAACCGGACGATCTTGCCCGCGCGGCCTGCCCGTCCTCGCAGCGACTGACCGAGACGGTGGAACAGGGCACGGCCTTTGTCGCCAACATCGCCGCGCTGACGGGGGACGCCGCCGCCCCCGCCACCCTGCCCGTCGCCTTCGGTCGCGCCTGTGCCGACATGCCCCTGCCCGCGCCCGAGATCATCGCGGCCTTCCTTCAGGCGCAGGCCGCCGCGCTGATCAGCGCCGCCGTGCGGTTCCTGCCGCTTGGCCCCATGCAGGGGCAGGCGATGCTGGCCAGCCTGCAACCCGCGATCCTTGCCTGCGCCGACCGCGCCGCCACCGCGACGCGCGACGACCTGCACAGCGCCGCATGGGGGGCCGACATCACCGCCATGCGCCACGAAACCATGACCACGAGGATCTTCCGATCATGAGCCCGAACGCCCCCCCGAACCACGGTCCCCTGCGCGTCGGCATCGGCGGCCCCGTCGGCGCGGGCAAGACCACCCTGACCGAACAGCTGGCCCGCGCCCTTGCGCCCCGCCTGTCGATGGCGGTGGTCACGAACGACATCTATACCCGCGAGGATGCCGAGGCCCTGATGCGCGCGCAGGTCCTGCCCGCCGACCGCATCCGGGGCGTCGAAACCGGCGGCTGCCCCCATACCGCCATCCGCGAGGATGCCAGCATCAACCTGGCCGCCATCGCCGACCTGAACGCGGCCATTCCCGACCTGGAGCTGGTGCTGATCGAATCGGGCGGCGACAACCTGGCCGCGACCTTCAGCCCCGAACTGGCCGATCTGACGATCTATGTCATCGACACGGCGGCCGGGCAGGACATCCCGCGCAAGCGGGGGCCCGGGCTGGCACGGTCCGACCTTCTGGTGGTGAACAAGACCGACCTCGCCCCGCATGTGGGCGTCGATGCCGACCTTCTGGAAAGCGATGCGCGGGCTTCGCGCGGGGCGCGGCCGGTCGTCATGGCATCGCTGCGCCATGGCCGGGGCGTCGGTGCCATCGTCGACTTCCTGATCCGCGAAGGCGGCCTGACCCCCGCCCCGGCAGAAGTCTGCACAATCTGACGGCAGGCGAGCAGACGACTGCCCGCCATGCACACAGCCCGCGGTCCTGCCCGCGAATTGCTGCCCGAATCCTGTCCAACTGCCTCTTTCCCGTCATCTGCTGTGACCGCGAAGACGAAGATCTTCACGAAAATTTCAGGGAGTGGACAGGATGAGCATGATGACACGCAAGTTGCTGCTGGGGGCCGCGCTGGCCGCCGTGACCACCGCCGCAAGTGCGCAGGACGGCGAACCGATCAAGATCGGCGTGCTGCATTCGCTGTCGGGCACGATGGCGATCTCGGAAACGACGCTGAAGGACACCGTCCTGATGATGGTCGAACAGCAGAACGAGAAGGGCGGCGTACTTGGCCGTCCGCTGGAGGCCGTGGTCGTCGATCCGGCATCCGACTGGCCGCTGTTCGCGGAAAAGGCGCGCGAGCTGCTGACCGTCAGCGAGGTGGACGTGATCTTCGGCGGCTGGACCAGCGTCAGCCGCAAGTCGGTCCTGCCCGTGATCGAGGAGCTGAACGGGCTGATGTTCTATCCCGTGCAATACGAGGGCGAGGAATCCTCGAAGAACGTGATCTATACGGGCGCCGCGCCGAACCAGCAGGCGATCCCCGCCGTGGATTACATGCGCGACGAACTGGGCGTCGAGAAATGGGCCCTTCTGGGCACCGACTACGTCTATCCGCGCACGACGAACAACATCCTCGACGCCTATCTGAAGGATAACGGCACCGCCGAGGAGGACATCTTCGTCAACTATACCCCCTTCGGCCATTCCGACTGGTCCAAGATCGTCGCGGATGTCGTGGCGCTTGGCGCGGATGGCAAGAAGGTCGGCGTCGTGTCCACCATCAACGGCGACGCGAATGTCGGCTTCTACAAGGAGCTGGCGGCGGCGGGCGTTTCCGCCGACGACATCCCCGTCATGGCCTTCTCCGTCGGCGAGGAGGAGCTGTCGGGCCTGGATACCGCCAACCTGGTCGGGCACCTGGCCGCCTGGAACTATTTCCAGACCGCCGAAAGCCCCGAAAACGAGGAATTCGTCGCGACCTGGAAGGAATTCATCGGCGATGACGCGCGCGTCACCAACGACCCGATGGAGGCCACGATGATCGGCTTCAACGCCTGGGTCGCCGCGGTCGAGGAAGCCGGCACCACCGATGTCGATCCCGTGCTGGACGCCATCGTCGGCGTCACCGTGCCGAACCTGACCGGCGGCACCGCCGAGGTCCTGCCGAACCACCACCTGACCAAGCCCGTCCTGATCGGCGAGATCCGCGAGGACGGCCAGTTCGACATCGTCAGCCAGACCGATCCGGTTCCGGGCGACGCATGGACCGACTTCCTGCCCGAATCCGCGGTGCTGGACGCCGATTGGCCGGGCAAGCAATGCGGCATGTACAACACCCAGACCGAGACCTGCGTCCAGGTGCAGTCGAACTACTGACGGCTCCGGCCCGGGCGGGACACCCCCTGCCCGGGCCTTCACGATACTGCCCCCGAAGGATCACCCCCGTGACAGCCCTTGCCCGAATCGCGCCCTTCGCACTGGCGCTGCTGATGCCGCTTGCCGCGCTGGCCAACCCGGCGCTGGATGCGGTGATCGCTGACAACCTCGACCAGATCGAACGCCCCTCGCGTCAGACCGTCGCGCCGCTGATCGCGGATATCGCCGCCACCGGCCCCGAGGGGCTGGCGATGCTGCAGGCATGGTCGGCCCGCGAACTGGCCCTGACCGAGGATGGCCGCGCGGTCATCACCTCGGGCGAGGTGCCGGTCGATGCGGTCACGGGCGATCCGGTCACCGACGAATTCAGCAGCCTGCGCCCGAACAGCGGCGTGCGCGGCGTGATCGACGGGGCGCTGGTCGTCTCGCAGCTGTCGGACCCCGATCCGGCGATCCGCAGGGGTGCGCTGGACACGCTGGCGCGGCGGGCAGATGCCGCGCAGCTGGCGGCGCTGCGCGGGGCGCTGGACGATCCCGATCCGGCCATCGCGGCCCGCAAGGCGCGGCTGGAACGCCTGCTGACCATCCAGCTGGGCGAGGATTCGGCGAACCGCGTGCAGGCGATCCGGCAGATGTCGGGCGATGTCGCGCTGGACTTTCGCGCGGCGCTGAACCCGCTGCTGGCGACGCGCATCGTCGCGACCAAGGACGAGCCCGGCGGCAATGTCGCACGCGAATTGCGGCCCGGCTCGGACGACCTGTCGCGCCAGGACGCGATCGGGATGCTGGTGGACCAGGGCGTGCTGCAACCGCGCCTGACATCCGCCGAACAGCGCACGCGGCTGGCCGCGAACATCGTTGACGGGCGCGTGGGCGGGCTGCCCGTGGCGGCGCTGGACGATCCCGACGCCCGCGACCGCGCCTACGAGGCGCTGGAGGCCGAGGGCGCCGTCCCCCCAGCCGCGACCGAGGCCGAGACCGAGGCCGCGCTGGATGCGCATGGCTTCTTTGCCGTCTATGCCGAACCCGACGCCGCCGTGACCGAGGCCGCCGAGACCGCCCTGACCCGCACCCAGACGCGGCTGGGCGTGATGCGCGGCTTCGACCTGGGGCTGGACGCGCTGTCGCTGGCCTCGATCTATTTCCTGGCGGCGATCGGGCTGGCCGTCACCTTCGGCGTCATGCGGGTCATCAACATGGCGCATGGCGAATTCATCATGATGGGCGCCTATACCGGTTACGTGGTCCAGACGCTGATCGCGGATCGCACGCTGTCGCTGCTGGTCGCGCTGCCCCTGGCCTTCGCGGTCACCTTCGCGGCGGGGGTGGTGCTGTACCGGCTGGTGATCCGCCACCTGGCCCATCGCCCGCTGGAGACGCTGCTGGCGACCTTCGGCGTGTCCATCGCGCTGCAGCAGCTGGCCAAGAACATCTTCGGCACGCAGGCCCGGCCCCTGACCTCGCCCGCCTGGCTGGAGGGCGCGATCACCTTCAACGACGTGGTGTCGATCAGTTCGATCCGCGTGGCGATCTTCGTTCTGGCGCTGCTGTTCCTGGGGCTGTTCCTGTTCATCATGAAACGCACGCGGCTGGGCCTCGAGGTTCGGGCCGTCACGCAGAACCCCGGCATGGCGGCGTCCATGGGCATCAATCCCGACCGCATCGCGATGATGACCTTCGGACTGGGATCGGGCATCGCGGGCATCGCGGGCGTGGCCATCGGGCTGTTCGCGCAGGTGACGTCCGAACTGGGCCAGCAATACATCGTCCAGAGCTTCATGACCGTGGTCGTGGGCGGCGTCGGCAACATCTGGGGCACGCTGGCGGGCGCCACGCTGATCGGCGGGCTGTCCAAGGTCATCGAATCGCTGAACCCGGCGAACACGCTGGCCGCCCAGACCTTCATGATCCTGTTCATCATCATCTTCATCCAGTTCCGGCCCCGCGGGATCATCCCGCAAAAGGGCCGCGCGGCCGAGGTCTGAGCCCATGCAGCGCACACCCTTCATCCTGAGAAACCCCTCGGTCCTGATCGTGATCGCGGTGCTGGCGGTCTTCACCGCCGCCGTCACCGCGGCCAGCGCGGCCTATGGCACGGGGGTCATGCCGACCTCGATGGTCAAGGTGCTGGGCAAGACCCTGTGCCTTGCGCTGGCGGCCGTCGCGATGGACCTGGTCTGGGGATATCTGGGCATCCTGTCGCTTGGGCAGATGGCCTTCTTCGCGCTTGGCGGATACATGATCGGCCAGTGGCTGATGTATGCCCGCACCGAGGGCATCGTGGCCGCATCCATGGCCGCGAACCCCATCCCCCCCACCCCGGCCGAACTGCAAGAGGGCGTCGCGGGCCAGATCTTCGGCGTGGTCGGATCGACCGACCTGCCCTGGGCCTGGACCTTCGCCCATTCCCTGCCCGCGCAGCTGGCGCTGGTGCTGATCGTGCCGGGGCTGCTGGCGCTGGTCTTCGGCTGGCTGGCATTCCGCAGCCGGGTGAACGGCGTCTACCTGTCGATCCTGACGCAGGCGATGACGCTGGCCCTGGCGCTGTGGCTGTTCCAGAACGACAGCGGGTTCCGCGGCAATAACGGCCTGTCGGGCCTGCAGAACATCCCGGGCCTCGAGGATGTCGGCCAGGCGCGGCTGTCGGTCTGGTTCCTCTGGGCGTCGGCGCTGGCGCTGGCCCTGGGATACGCGCTGGCCGCCTGGCTGATGGGCGGCAAGTTCGGCAGCGTCACCCGCGCCATCCGCGACGACGAGACCCGCGTGCGGTTCCTGGGTTACCCGGTCGAGGGGTTCAAGCTGGCGGTCTTCACCATCGCCGCAATGATCACCGCCATCGCGGGCGCACTGTACTACCCGCAGGCGGGCATCATCAACCCGGCCGAGCTTGCGCCCATCGCGTCGATCTATCTTGCCGTCTGGGTCGCCATCGGCGGTCGCGGGCGGCTTTATGGTGCGGTCATCGGGGCGGTGGTCGTGTCGCTTCTGTCCAGCTGGTTCACCGGCGGACGCGCGCCCGATCTGAACATCGCGGGCCTGCGCATGGCCTGGGTGGACTGGTGGCAGGTCGCGTTGGGCCTGACCTTCGTGCTGGTCACCCTGTTCGCGCCCAAGGGCATCGCCGGGCTGTTCGACATCCTGAACCGAAAGGCCAAGTCATGAGCGCGCTTCTGGAAGTTCGCGGAATCTCGAAGACCTTCGACGGGTTCAAGGCGATCAACGATTTGTCCTTTTCCATCGGGCGGGCGGAACTGCGCGCGGTGATCGGCCCGAACGGCGCGGGCAAGACGACCTTCATGGACATCGTGACCGGCAAGACCACCCCCGACGAGGGCGAGGTCCTGTGGGGCCCCGAATCCCGGTCGCTGCTGAAGATGAACGAGGCCCAGATCGCCCGCGCGGGCGTCGGCCGCAAGTTCCAGCGCCCCACCGTGTTCGAGGATCAGAGCGTTGCCGACAACCTGACGATGGCGCTGCGGGCCGATCGCGGCCCCTTCGCGGTCCTGCGCTGGCGCCCCTCGGACGACAGCCGGACGCGCGTGGCCGAACTGGCCGCCGAGGTGGGCCTGTCGGACCAGCTGCCCCGCAAGGCGGGCGAACTGAGCCACGGCCAGAAGCAATGGCTGGAGATCGGCATGCTGCTGGCGCAGGAACCGCAGCTGCTGCTGGTGGACGAACCCGCGGCGGGGATGACCCTGGCCGAACGCGAACTGACCACGACGCTTCTGTGCCGCCTGGCCGAAACCCGCGCGGTGGTGGTCGTGGAACACGACATGGATTTCGTCCGCCGCCTGAACTGCCGCGTCACCGTGCTGCACCAGGGGTCGGTCCTGGCCGAGGGCAGCCTGGATCACGTGACGCGGAATCCCGAAGTCATCGAAGTCTATCTGGGGCGCTGACATGCTGAACGCGAAGAACCTGACCCTGCATTACGGCGGCAGCCAGATCCTGCACGGCATCGACATCGCGGCCACGCCCGGACGCGTCACCTGCGTCATGGGCAACAACGGCGTGGGCAAGACCTCGTTGATGAACCTGCTGGCGGGGCGGCACCCCAGATCGGGCGGCACCCTGACGATGGAGGGGCGCGACCTGGGCCGCGTGAACGCGCAGCGCATGGCGCGTATGGGCGTCGGCTATGTCCCGCAGGGACGCGCGATCTTTCCGATGCTGACCGTGCGCGAGAACATGGAGACGGGCTTTGCCTGCCTGCCCCGCGCCGAACGCCGCATCCCCGACGAGATCTTCGACAGCTTTCCCGTCCTGGCGGAAATGGCGCATCGACGCGGGGGCGACCTGTCGGGCGGCCAGCAGCAGCAGCTGGCCATCGCCCGCGCGCTGATCACCAGGCCGCGCATCCTGCTGCTGGACGAACCGACCGAGGGGATCCAGCCCAACATCATCGCCCAGATCGGCCGCGTCATCGCGGCGCTGCGCGACCGGGGCGACATGGCGATCGTGCTGGTCGAACAGTTCTTCGACTTCGCCTGGGACCTGGGCGACGACTTCCTGGTGATGGAGCGCGGTCGCGCCGTCATGCAGGGCCCGAAGGCGCAGCTGCGGCGCGAGGATCTGCACGCCCGACTTGCGGGGCATGCCGCGGCCTAGCGCTTGCGCTCCCACCGGCCCGAATCCTCGGACCAGTACTCGGCCTCGATGCCGCCCTGGGTCAGGGCGCGCCACTGGTCGCGGGCGCGGGCGGTGGCCGCGCCGTCGCCCCCGTCGAAGACGATCAGCGTGCGCTCCATCGCCTGCGCCTGCGTCACCGGAACCTCGGCTCCGTCCAGCGCGATCAGGCAGGCGGGGTCGTTCGCGGCCCCGCCCCCGTCGCCGGTGGTCAGCAGCACCGGCTGACGCGCATCATGCGCGCCGCCCGCCAGCCCGTGCGGCAGGAAACCGTCGCCCTGCCACAGCTGCATGTCCAGCCGTTCCATCCGCGCAGGGTCGGTCCCGCGCAGTTCCACCCGCCACCCGGCCTGCGCGGCCTTGCCCAGCAACTGGGGCAGCAGCGCCTCGGCCGGGGACCGGGTCAGGTGATAGAACATCGCCTTGCCCATGGCGCGATCACTTCACCTCGAAGCGGTCGCGGATCATGCGGTCCAGCGTCATGACGCCCCAGCCCGATGCGCCCTTCGGCGCCAGGTCGGTCGCCTGCGGCGGCAGGGCCACGCCCGCGATGTCGATATGCGCCCAGGGCTGCCCTTCGCGGACGAAGCGCTGCAGGAACTGCGCCGCCGTGATCGAACCCGCGGCGCGGCCGCCGGTGTTCTTCATGTCGGCCAGCCGCGACTTCAGCTGCGCGTCATAGCTTGCGCCAAGCGGCAGCCGCCACGCGCCCTCGCCCTCGGACCGGGCGGCGGACAGGATGCCGTCGGCCAGCGTGTCGTCATTGGCGAAGACCCCGGCATTGTCGTGGCCAAGCCCGATGATGACCGCGCCGGTCAGCGTCGCCAGATCCACGATGGCCGAGGGATTGAAGCGCGTCTGCGCGTACCACAGCACGTCCGCCAGCACGAGCCGCCCTTCGGCGTCGGTATTGATGATCTCGATCGTGTCGCCCTTCATCGACTTCACGATGTCGCCCGGACGCTGCGCGCGGCCGTCGGGCATGTTCTCGACCAGGCCCACCAGTCCCACGACATTGGCCTTGGCCCGGCGCAGCGCCAGCGTGCGCATCACGCCCGCCACGACGCCCGCGCCGCCCATGTCCATCGTCATCTCCTCCATGCCCGCGGCGGGCTTGATCGAGATGCCGCCCGTGTCGAAGACGACGCCCTTGCCGACCAGCGCCAGCGGCGCCTCGTCGCCCGCGCCGTTCCAGCGCATGACCACGACCTTGGACGGGCTCTCGCTGCCCTGCCCCACGCCCAAGAGCGCGCGCATGCCCAGCTCGGCCAGCTGGTCCTCGTCCAGCACCTCGACCTCGAGGCCCAGCTCCTGCATGGCGGCAAGGCGGTCGGCGAAATCGGAGGTGGTCAGCACGTTGGCGGGCTCGTTCACCAGGTCGCGGGTGAAGAACACGCCCTCGGCCACGGCGGCGGCGGATGCGGCGGCCTTGGCCAGCGCCTCGGGGGATTTCGCCATGAAGGTCACGCGGCCCTTCGGCTTCTCGTCATCCTCGGGGCGGGACTTGTAGGCGTCGAAATCATAGGCGCGCAGCGCAAGGCCCAGGGCCACGTCCGAGGCCAGCTTCTGCGGGCCGCCCGCGACCAGCATGTGCCCCCCGTTCAGGCGCGCGCCGATGGCGGCACCGGCCTGGCGCGCCTCGGTCGTGCTCGAGGCCACCGGCAGCCGCACGAGGATCAGCGCCTCGGCGGCGATGCCTGCCGGGAACGCCAGCTCCAGCGCCTGGCCGGGCTTCAGCCCCTGCCCCGCCTTCGAGGTCAGCGCCCGCTGCGCGGCGTCGCGCAGGGCCTTGGGCAGGCGCCCCGGCACCCGGTCGTCCGCACCGACCAGCAGGGCGATGCGGCCCTCGTGTTCGGCGAATTTCTCGGGTGCGGTCTCGATGAAGTCGATCTGAACGGGATGGGTCATTCGAGGTCCTCTCTCTTGTTGTCGTGAACCTAGACACCCCGCACACCCTTTTCCAGAGCGTCCCTTGCCGCTAATCAGGACCCGACGTCACGCGAGGGAAGGCAGCCCATGCCCCGGATCGACCGATATATCCTTGGCCAGCTGCTGACGCTGTTCGGCTTCTTCGCGCTTGTGCTGGTGTCCGTCTACTGGATCAACCGGGCGGTCAGCCTGTTCGACGACCTGCTGAACGACGGCCAGACCGCGCTGGTGGTGCTGGAATTCACGCTGCTGACGCTGCCGCTGGTGATCTCGGTGGTGCTGCCCGTCGCGGCCTTCGCGGCCACGGCATACGGCACGAACCGCCTGTCCGGCGAATCCGAGCTGGTGGCGATGCAGTCGGCGGGCATATCGCCTTGGCGGATGGCGCGGCCCGTGCTGGTCTTCGGCCTGTCGGTGGGGCTGATGGTCGCGATCCTGGTTCACGGGCTGGTGCCGATGGCGCGCGAACGGCTGGCCGAACGCAGCGCCGAGCTGGCCGAGAACGTCACCTCGCAGTTCCTGCGGCCCGGCAGCTTCCAGTATCCGACCGACGACGTGACGCTGTTCATCCGCGACATCGCCAGCGACGGGCACCTGCTGGACCTGTTCATCGAGGATGCGCGCGATCCCGACCGCCAGACCACCTATACCGCGCAGGAGGCCCTGCTGGTGCGCACCGATACCGGCCCCGCGCTGGTCCTGCTGCAGGGCATGGCCCAGACCCTGACGCGCGAAGATGGCCGCCCCCGCCTTGCCGTGACCCGGTTCGAGGAGTTCAGCTATGACATCGGGGCGATGATCACGGGCGGCGGCAGCAAGGGGCGCGACCTGCGCGATTACGGCACGCTGCGCCTTCTGGCCGCCGATGCCGCCCTGCTGGAGACGACCGGCGCCACCGCGGGCGATGCCCGCCGAGAGGCGCATGAGCGCATCGCCCAGCCATTGCTGTCGCCGGTCGCGGCGATGATCGGCTTCGCGACGCTGCTGGTGGGCGGCTTCTCGCGCTTCGGGGTGTGGCGGCAGGTCGGCTGGGCGATCCTTGCGCTGATCTTCGTGCAGTTCCTGTCGAACGCCGCCGCCGACCGGGTCGGCACGGATCCGGCGATGTGGCCGCTGCTGTATCTTCCCGCGATCGTCGGGGCGATGATGTGCGCGGGGCTGTTATGGCTGGCCGCGCGGCCCAGGGGGGGACGGTCATGATCCTTGCACGCTATGTCGCGCGGCGCTTCCTGCGGTCGTTCCTGCTGATCGCGGGCGTCTTCCTGCTGATCCTGTTCCTGATCGACATGATCGAGATCATCCGCCGCTTCTCGGGGGACGATATCGGGCTGGGCGGGGCCGCGCGCCTTGCCGCGCTGAACATCGCCGACAGCTTCTATTCCATCCTGCCGCTGATGACGGTGCTGGCGGGCATCGCGCTGTTCCTGGGGCTGGCGCGCAGCTCCGAGATGGTCGCGATCCGCGCCTCGGGCCGCTCGGGGATGCGCGTCATCGCGGCCCCCGCGCTGACCGCGGTGGCGGTGGGCGCGCTGACCGTGGGGCTTCTGAACCCGCTGGTCGCGGCGACGGGGCAGCTCTATGACGATGCCGTGGCCGAGATCGACCGCGGCGGCAGCCAGACCGTCAGCCTTGGCGACAGCGCCGTCTGGCTGCGGCAGGCCGTCATCGAGAACGGCGAGGAATCGGGCCAGATCGTCATCCGCGCCCGCCGCGCCAGCGCCGATGCGCTGACCCTGCACGATGCGACCTTCCTGGTCTTCGACGACGAGTCAGGCCCCGTCCGCCGGATCGAGGCCCGCACCGCGCGGCTGATCCCCGGATCCTGGGGCCTGGCCGAGGTCCGCGACTACCCCCTGGACGCGGCGAACCCGCAGGCCGACGTCAAGCGCACGCCCTACATGCTGCTGCCGTCGGACCTGACCGCGCAGCGCATCCGCGAGGGGTTCGGGCGTCCCGAATCCGTGCCGGTCTGGCAGCTGCCGGGCTTCATCGCGGGGCTGGAACGCGCGGGCTTCTCGGCCTCGCGGCACCGGGTCTGGTTCCAGATGGAACTGGCGCGCCCCTTCCTGATGGGGGCGATGGTGCTGATCGCGGCAGCCTTCACAATGCAGCATATCCGTGGCCGCAATACCGGTGTCGCGGTGCTTCTGGCCTTCGCGGCGGGGATCGCGCTGTTCTTTCTGCGCAACATGGCGCAGGTTCTGGGTGACAACGGGCAGATCGGTGCGGCGATGGCCGCATGGACCCCGCCCCTTGTCGGCGCCCTTCTGGCCCTTGGCCTGATCCTGAAGCGAGAGGACGGATGACCGTTCAGACGACCAGACGATCCCTGCGCCTCGGGACGGCGCTGATCGCGGCACTTGCCGCGCCCGCAGCCGGTCAGACGATCTTCGACCAGGACGCGTCCATGCCGCAGATGCCCGGCGTGTCGCAGACCGCGCCCCTTTCCAGCATCGGCGGCGTGTCGGCGCTGGCGCCCGAATCCGACAGCCTGGGCAGCGAGCCCATCGGCGACCGCACCCCCTCGACCAGCGCCCCCGAGGCGGTCGAGCCCGACGCGTCGATCCGCATCCCCGGCGATCGCGGGACGGCGGGCGAAGGCGGGGCGGCGACGGTGCTGGCCGATGCCGTGCGGCTGCGCGACGACCGCACGCTGGTCGCGGCGGGCGGCGTGGTCATCTGGTACCAGGGCGCACGTCTGGTCGCATCGCGCGTGATCGTGGACGGCCCGACCGGCGATCTGACCATCGAGGGTCCCATCCACCTGTCCCGCCCCGACAGCACCGACCCCGAACAGGACACGATCCTGATCGCCGATGCCGCCCAGCTGGACCGCGAATTGCAGGACGGCATCATCCGCGGCGCGCGCCTCGTGATCGGGCGCGAATTGCAGCTTGCCGCGCGAGAGGCCGAGCGCCGCGACGGCGGCCGCGTCACCGAACTGCGCCAGGTCGCGGCATCGTCGTGCCAGATCTGCGCCAGCGACCCCACCCCCCTGTGGGAGATCCGCGCCCGCGCGATCACCCACGACGCCGAGACCCGGACGATCACCTTCGACCACCCGCAATTCCGCGCCTTCGGCGTGCCCTTGGCCTATGTGCCCTTCAGCGTGACCGCGCCCGACCCGACCGTCGATCGCAAGAACGGCTTCCTGCGCCCCGAGATCCGCACGACCTCCAGCCTGGGGTTCGGGATCAAGCTGCCCTATTTCGTGACGCTCGGGGACCATGCGGACGTGACGGTGACGCCCTATGTCGCGGTCGATCGCACCAGCACGCTGGAACTGCGCTACCGCCAGGCATTCACCAACGGGGCGACGGAATGGAACGGCGCGATCACCCGCGACGACCTGCTGCCCGACGAATGGCGCGGCTATGTCTTCGGGATCGCGCAGTTCGACCTGCCGCGCGACTACAAGCTGGGCGTGCAGGTGCAGGCGGCGACCGACCGGGCCTACCTGCTGGATTACGACGTGACCGATGCCGACCGGCTGTGGTCGGGCATCACGCTGGAACAGGTCCGCCGCAAGAAGCTGGTCTGGGCGCGGATCGGCAACTACAACTCGCTTCGCGACGACGAGGACGAATCCAGCTCTCCGGCGCAGGTGGCCGACGCGATCTGGATGCGCCGCTTCACGCCCCCCCGCATCGGCGGCGAGGCGACCGTCGAATGGTCCGCCCATGCCCATCGCCGCCCCTCGGACGATGACGGGATCGGCCGCGACGTGGCCCGCGCCTCGTTCGACCTGGACTGGCGACGTTCGCAGATCCTGCCGGGCGGCGTCATGGCCGCGGCCATCGCCGGGCTCGAGGCCGATCTCTATCGCATCGCGCAGGACGACAGCTATGACGACGTGGTGGCCCGCGCGGACCCGCAGGTCGGGATCGAGCTGCGCTGGCCGCTGGCGACGGTCCACGGGCGCGCGACGCATATGGTCGAACCGGTCCTGCAGCTTCTCTATTCGCCCCCGGGCGATGACGACGACATCCCGAACGAGGACAGCCTGCTGGTCGAGTTCGACGAGGGGAACCTGTTCTCGGACAGCCGCTTTCCGGGCTATGACCGCAGCGAGGGCGGCCTGCGCGCCAATGCCGGCCTGACCTGGACGCGGATCGACCCCAACGGCTGGTCGCTTGGCGTGACGGGCGGGCGGGTCTTCCGCGCGCGGCACGGCAGCGGCGACGAGGATCGGAGCTTCATCGGCGGGCGGCGGTCGGACTGGCTGCTGTCGACGACCTATGACAGCGGGCGCGGCCTTGCCATCGCGAACAGGGCGCTGTTCGACGACAGCTTCAACGTCTCGCGCAACGAATTGCGCATGGGCTGGCTGCGCGACGACCTGCAGCTTTCGGCGGGCTATCTGTGGATCGATGCCGACCTGGCCGAGGGGCGCGACAGCGACGCGTCCGAACTGGCGGCCAGCGTCGGCTGGCAGATCGCGCCCGGCTGGTGGGGCAGCGCCGAGGCACGTTACGATTTCACCGCCGAACGCGCCCAGAGCGCGTCGCTGGACGTGACCTATCGCAACGAATGCATCACGGTCGAGACGGGCGTCTCCAGGCGCTTCACCAGTTCGGACACGATCGACGCGGAAACCAGCTTCGACCTGTCGGTCCGGCTGGCGGGTTTCGGCAACACGACCGGCGGTCAGGGCACGGTGGCGCAGCGCAACTGCATGCGCTAATCTGCCCGCCAAAAGGCAAGGATAGGAACAGCAGATGCGGCAACTCCTCTCAGGTCTCGCGCTGGCGGCGGTCATCGCGACGGGCGCCGTCGCGCCCGCGAACGCGCAGAACCTGTTCCAGACCGTCGTCTATGTGAACGACAGCGCCGTCACCCGCTACGAGATCGTTCAGCGGCAGCGCTTCATGCAGGTGATCGGCGCCCCCGACACCAGCGCCGAGGCCGCCGAGACCGCGCTGATCGACGACCGCCTGCGGGTCGAGGCCGCCGAGGCCATCGGCGCGCAGCTGTCGGACGAGCAGCTTCAATCGGGTCTCGAGGAATTCGCGGGCCGCGCTGGCCTGGATGCCGCCAGCTTCATCGCGCGGCTGGAACAGGCGGGCGTCGATGCCGACACCTTCCGCGATTTCGTCCGCGCGGGCACGCTGTGGCGGCAGGTCGTCCGCGCGCGCCTGCTGCCCCAGATCGAGATCTCGGACGCGCAGGTGGACCAGCAGCTCAAGCGCGTGATCGAGACGCCGATCATCGACCGCGTGGCCATTTCCGAACTGATCATCCCCGCCCCTCCGGGGCAGGAGGCGCAGGCCCTTGCGCTGGCCGAACGCATCGCCGGGTCGCGCCCGACCGAAGGCCAGTTCGCCGATGCGGCCCGCCGGTATTCCGCGACGCCCTCGGCCCAGGCGGGCGGCAGGCTGGAGACGCTGGAGCTGGAGGCGCTGCCGCCGGGTCTGCGCCAGGTCATCAGCCAGCTGCAGCCGGGCCAGGTGACCCAGCCGCTGCAGGTCGAAGGCGCGGTCATCCTGTTCTTCCTGCGCGACGCGCAGGGCAGCCTGCGCCCCGGCGCGCGGGAACAGGTGCTGGAATACGCGACCATCACCCTGCCCAGCATGACCGAGGCGAGTGCCGTGGCGCAGCGCACGCTGTCCTGCGACGATCTGTACAAGCAGGTCGGCCCCGAGGCCGCGCTGCAGGTCCAGCGCCAGACCGTGTCGCAGGCGCAGATCCCGACGTTGATCGCCGCACGCCTCGCATCGCTGGACGACGGCGAATCCGGCGTCGTCCCGGCGGGCAACGCCGCCGAGGTCGTGACGCTGTGTTCGCGCCAGCCCGCCCTGGCCCAGCAGGCCGAGGTGCCGACCACCGCCCAGCCGCAGGACGGGGTCGAGGATGCGATCCCGCAGCCCCAGAACGGCATCCCCTCGCGCGAGGCGGTCCGCGACGAGCTGTTCAACCAGCGCATCAACTCGGCGGCGGACGGGCTTCTGGCCGACCTGCGCGCCGACGCCCTGATCCGCAGGCCGTGATCCGGTGGCGCGCGTCCTTCTGACCTGCGGCGAGCCCGCGGGCATCGGCCCCGAACTGGCGCCCCTGGTGCTGGCTTCGGGCCAGGACATCGCCTGGATGGGCGATCCGCGCCACCTGCCGGCCGGCACCGCCTGGACCGAGATCGCGGATCCGGGTGCCCCCGTCCCGCCGGGTCACCTGCCGGTGCTGCGCCACGATTTCGCGGCGCCGAACGTCGCAGGCCGCCCCGATCCGGCCAATGCGCAGGGCGTGATCGACGTGATCGCCCGCGCCGCCCGCATGGCGATGCAGGGGCAGGTTGCGGCCATCACCACCGCCCCCATCAGCAAGGAGGCCCTGCAGACCGGCGCGGGCTTCGCCTTTCCGGGGCATACCGAATATCTTGCGCATCTGGCCGGCGACGTGCCGGTCGCGATGATGCTGGCCTCGACCACGGTCACGCCCGCCTGCCGCGTCGTGCCCGCGACGATCCACATCCCCCTGCAGGACGTGCCCGACGCGCTGACCGCGGATGCGCTGGAGCAGGCGATCCGCCTGAGCCATGCAGGCCTTGTCCGCGATTTCGGCATTCCCCGCCCCCGCATCGCCGTCGCCGGGCTGAACCCCCATGCGGGCGAGGGTGGGCGGATGGGCCGGCAGGAAATCCGCATGATCGCGCCCCTGCTGGAGCGGCTGCGCGGCCAGGGCTTCGACCTGACCGGCCCCCTGCCCGCCGACACGATGTTCCACGCCGCCGCCCGCGCCCGCTATGACGCGGCCGTAACCTGCTATCACGATCAGGGGCTGATCCCGATCAAGACGCTGGATTTCGACGGGGGCGTGAACGTCACGCTCGGGCTGCCCTTCATCCGCACCTCGCCCGATCACGGCACGGCCTTCGACATCGCGGGCAAGGGGCTGGCGGATCCGTCTTCAACCATCGCGGCCATTCGCATGGCCCGCAGCATGGCCGCATCCCGACCCGGCCCGGACCCGACATGAGCACCATCGACAACCTTCCCCCCCTGCGCCAGGTCATCCAGACCCACGACCTGCGCGCCAAGAAGCAGCTGGGCCAGAACTTCCTTCTGGACCTGAACCTGACCGCCAAGATCGCGCGCCAGGCGGGCGACCTGACCGGCTGCGACGTGCTGGAGATCGGCCCCGGCCCCGGCGGCCTGACCCGCGGCCTGCTGGCCGAAGGCGCGCGCCGCGTGCTGGCGATCGAGAAGGACGAGCGCGCCCTGCCCGCCCTGGCCGAGATCGCCGAGGCCTATCCCGACCGGCTGAAGGTCATCCACGGCGACGCGCTGCAGGTCGATCCGCTGGAACACCTGACCCCGCCGATCCGCATCGCCGCGAACCTGCCCTACAATGTCGGGACGGAACTGCTGATCCGCTGGCTGACGCCCAAGGAATGGCCGCCCTTCTGGCAGTCCCTGACGCTGATGTTCCAGAAAGAGGTGGCCGAGCGGATCGTGGCGAAACCCGGGTCCAAGGCCTATGGTCGGCTGGCGCTGCTGGCCCAGTGGCGGGCCGAGGCGCGGATCGTCATGGCCCTGCCCCCCGAGGCCTTCGTGCCCGCCCCCAAGATCCATTCCGCCGTGGTCCACCTGACCGCCCTGCCCGAGCCGCGCTTTCCGGCCGATGCGGCGGTCCTGTCGCAGGTCACGGGCGCGGCCTTCAACCAGCGCCGCAAGATGCTGCGTGCCAGCCTGCGCGGCCTGCATCCCCGGATCGAGGAGCTGCTGGAGGGCTGCGGCATCGCCCCCACCGCCCGCGCCGAAGAGATCGGGCTGGAGCAGTTCTGCGCCCTGGCCCGCGCCCTCAAGGACGCGCGGCAGGGCTGAGAATGCGAAAAGGGCGCGGGAGTGATCCCCGCGCCCTTTCTTCGATCTGCGACCCGTCGTTTATTCCGAACCGCCTGCCTGCGTGTCCGCCGCCGGCGCGCCGTCATCGGCTGCGGGCTTGCGACGGCTGCGCGGGGCGCCACCGCTGCTGCGGGGCGTGCGGCTGCGCGGGGTGCGGCTGCGCGCGGGCTTGGCCTCGGCCTCGGGGGTCTCGACGGGGGCCGCGTCGCCCTCGGCCTCCTGTGCGATGGGCAGGCTTTGCTGCGCATCCTCGGCCTCGGGCTGCTTCGGCTCGGGCTGCTTGACCTCGGGCTCGGGCTCATCGCGGCGCTGGTCGCGATTGTGCTGATGGCCGTTCTGGTCGTCATCGCCGTTCTGGCGATGATGGGGATGGCCATGGTTGTTGTTCTGGTTCTGCTGCGCCTGGCGTTCGGCCATCTCGCGCTGCGCCTCGCCCAGCATGCGGGTGTAATGCTCGGCATGCTGCAGGAAGCTTTGTTCCGCCACGCGGTCGTTCGACAGCTGGGCGTCACGCGCCAGCGTCAAATACTTCTCGATGATCTGCTGCGGCGTGCCGCGAACCTTGCCTTCGGGGCCCGAGCTTTCGAAGACTCGGTTGACGATATTGCCAAGCGAACGCTGGCGGTTCGATTTGCTGCGCGAGCGGGATTTCGATGATCTCATCAGTCTGTCTTTAGGGTTCTGATCGTCAGGGATGCCAGAATGACCTGGACGGCGATTTCGGACGGCTACGGGGGCGTTGACCTCTCCGTTCAGCCTTGCCTTGCCTCAAGGCGCATCGTCGTCATGCGCGCCCCGTCAGTTCCGGCAGTGTCAGGCTGACCCATGCGGTGGCTGTCGCCTGCCGCACGCCACTGACTAATCATGCCAAGCCCCCCAAGACAAGCGCAAACTGCCGAAAAATGTCCCGAAAGCTGTTACAAGTGCCGGAAATCAGCCGAAATCGGCGCAGACGACGCGATCGCGACCGTCCAGATCGGGCAGAACCTCGATCCGGGCACCCTGCGCGGCGAACAGCGCGGCGACATCGGCGCCCTGCATGTGGCCGATCTCGACCAGGACCTGTCCGCCGGGGTTCAGATGCGCCCGCGCGCCCGCCGCGATGGCCCGATAGGCGCCCAGCCCGTCGCCCCCGTCGGTCAGCGCGCCAAGCGGTTCCCATTCGCGCACGTCGGGCGACAGCCCCGCCATCTCCGCGACCGAGATATAGGGCGGGTTCGACACGATCAGGTCGAACGTCCCCTCGACGCCCTCGAACCAGTCGGCGCGGCGGAATCGGGCATCGACCCCGATTTGGCGGGCGTTGAAGCGCGCGACCTTCAGCGCCTCCTCGGAGATGTCGGTGCCCAGACCGCGCGTCCCCTTCCGCGCATCCAGAAGCGAGATCAGGATCGCGCCGGTGCCCGTGCCCATGTCCAGCACGTCGCGCCAGGGGCGTTCCAGCGCGGCCTCGACCAGGGCCTCGGTCTCGGGGCGAGGGTCCAGCGTGTCGCGCGTCACCTTGAAGCGATGCGCCCAGAAATCGCGATGGCCCACGATCTGCGCCACCGGCTGATGCAGCGCGCGTGCCGCGATCCCGCGGTTGAAGCTGGCGCGTTCGGGATCGGTCAGGCGGCGGTCGTCGGTCATGCGCAGGCGCCCCGGCTCGATCCCCAGCACCGCCGCAAGGATGCGGTCGGTATCGCGGGCCGCACCCTCGATCCCGGCGGCGCGCAGAAGGGCCGCCCCCTCGGCCTGGGCGTCCGAGATCCTCATTCCTGGGCCGCCAGTCGCGCGGCCTGGTCGTGGGCCGTCAGCGCGTCGATGATCTCGGACAGGTCGCCCGCCACGATCCGGTCCAGCGCATAGAGCGTCAGGTTGATGCGGTGATCGGTCATGCGGCCCTGCGGAAAGTTGTAGGTGCGGATGCGTTCCGACCGGTCGCCCGAACCGACCTGCGCCTTGCGGTCGGCGGCCCGTTCGGCATCCGCCTTCTGCCGCTGCATGTCATAGAGCCGGGCCCGCAGCACGGCCATCGCGTTGGCGCGGTTCTGGTGCTGGGACTTCTCGGAGCTGGTGACGACGATGCCGGTCGGGATATGCGTGATCCGCACGGCGCTGTCGGTCGTGTTCACGTGCTGGCCGCCCGCGCCGCTGGCACGCATCGTGTCGATGCGGATGTCGCCTGCGGGGATGTCGATATCCACGTCCTCGGCGGCCTCGGGAAGGACGGCGACGGTGGCGGCGCTTGTATGGATGCGTCCGCCGCTTTCGGTTTCCGGCACACGCTGGACGCGGTGGACGCCGGATTCGTATTTCAGCCGGGCGAAGACGCCCTCGCCCTCGATCCGGGCGACGGCCTCCTTGATGCCGCCCAGCTCGGTCTGGACCAGCTCCAGCAGCTGGAAGCTCCAGCCTTGCTGTTCGGCGTGGCGGCGGTACATGGACAGCAGGTCGCCCGCGAACAGCGCGGCCTCGTCCCCGCCGGTGCCCGGACGGATCTCCAGGATGGCGGGCCGGGCATCGGCCGCGTCGCGCGGCAGCAGCGCGATGCGCAGCGCCTGTTCGCGTTCGGGCAGCTCGTCCTCCAGCCGCGACAGCTCGTCCTGGGCCAGTTCGCGCATCTCGGGGTCGGCCAGCATGGCGCGGGCATCGGCCAGCGCCCCGGTCGCGCGGCGCCATTCGGCGATCTGCGCGACGACGGGCTTCAGCTCGGCATATTCGCGGCTGATCTGGGCGATGCGCGCGGGCTCGGCCCCCGCATTGAGCTGCGCCTCGAGAAACTCGAAACGCTGTGTGATCTGGTCGAGGCGGTCTTGAGGCAGCATATGTTGGATGTAGCCAAGCCCCACGCCATCGGCAAGAAGCATCGACGGCGGGGGAATCACCTTGCAATCGCAGGCGTCGCCGCTATAAGGCCCCATCCTTCCGCCGAAGACTTCGCAACCGGCGTGTCCTCTCGTGGCGGGTGCGGAAGGTGCGACACCCGCCTATGAAGCCGCCTTGAACCAGAGAAAGGATCGCCATGCCGCTTTACGAGCATGTGCTGATCGCTCGTCAGGACCTGTCGAACACGCAGGCCGAAGGGCTGATCGAACATTTCTCGACCGTGCTGGCCGATAACGGCGGCAAGGTCGTGGAAAACGAATACTGGGGTGTCCGCACCCTCGCCTACAAGATCAACAAGAACCGCAAGGGCCACTACGCCTTCCTGCGTTCGGACGCGCCCTCGGCCGCCGTGCAGGAAATGGAGCGTCTTGCCCGTCTGCACGACGATGTCATGCGCGTCATGACCATCAAGGTCGAAGCACACGAGGAAGGCCCCTCGGTGCAGATGCAGAAGCGCGAAGAGCGTGGTGACCGTGGCGACCGCCGCGAACGCCGCGAGCGGAACTGAGGAGATCTGAACAATGGCGAACAAACCGTTCTTCCGCCGTCGCAAGGTCTGCCCGTTCTCGGGCGAGAATGCGCCGAAGATCGACTACAAGGACACCCGTCTGCTGCAGCGCTACATCAGCGAACGCGGCAAGATCGTGCCCTCGCGCATCACCGCAGTCTCGGCCAAGAAGCAGCGTGAACTGGCTCGTGCCATCAAGCGCGCACGCTTCCTCGCCCTGCTGCCCTACGTCGTGAAGTAAGGAGACCTGGACATGCAAGTCATCCTGCTGGAACGCGTGGCCAAGCTGGGCCAGATGGGCGAAGTCGTGAAGGTCAAGGAAGGTTACGCACGTAACTTCCTGCTGCCCCAGGGCAAGGCACTTCGCGCATCGGACGCCAACGTCAAGGCATTCGAAGCCCAGAAGGTGCAGTTCGAGGCACGCAACGCCGAATCGAAGGCCGAGGCCGAGAAGTTCGCGGAGACCCTCGACGGTCAGACCTTCGTCGTCATCCGCTCGGCATCCGATTCGGGCGCGCTCTACGGTTCGGTCACGACCCGTGACGCAGCCGATGTCGCGACCGAGGGCGGCTTCAGCGTCGACCGCAAGCAGGTCGTCCTGGGCGCCCCGATCAAGGATCTGGGCCTGCACGACGTCACCGTCGTCCTGCACCCGGAAGTGAACGCGACGATCACGCTGAACGTCGCCCGTTCGAACGAGGAAGCCGAGCTGCAGGCGCAGGGCAAGTCCATCCAGGACCTGGCCGCCGAAGCAGACGCCGAAGCCGAATTCGAGATCGCCGAACTGTTCGACGACATCGGTGGCGCCTCGGAAGACGAGGACGATTCGGAGGCCTGAGGGCTTTTTCCGAAGATCGGACCGAAAATTCGACCGCGCCGGGAAACCGGCGCGGTTTTTTGTTCGTTCCAATGCGCTGAAATTGTTTCCCCCGAATGCACGGACTACTATGGACCAGATGGTTGGAGATCTCTGGGCGGGCGATATCGACCCGCAGGGAAGGATGTTTACGATGACCGACCCGCTGAGCCTGATGCTGGCCGAACGCGATCATGTCCTTGCGGACGGGGCCACGGGCACCGCGCTGATGAACATGGGGCTTCTGGCCCGCGAACCGGCCGAGTTGTGGAACGACACCCAGCCCGAGAAGGTCGCCCAACTGTATCGTGGCGCGATCGAGGCCGGGTCGGACCTGTTCCTGACCAACAGCTTCGGCGCCAATGAAAGCCGCCTGCGCCTGCACGGCCTGTCGGATCGCGTGGCCGAACTGAACCGCAAGGCCGCCGCCATCGCCCGGACCGAGGCCGACCGCGCCGGTCGCACCGTGATCGTCGCCGGCAGCATGGGCCCCATAGGCGAGATCATGGCCCCGATGGGCAGCCTGACCCATGCCCGCGCGGTCGAGATGTTCGTGGAACAGGCGCAGGCCCTGAAGGATGGCGGCGCCGACATCCTGTGGATCGAGACGCTGAGCGCCCTCGAGGAGCTGCGCGCCGCCGCCGAGGCCGCCCGCAAGGTCGGGATGGAATGGTGCGGCTGCCTCAGCTTCGACACGGCGGGGCGCACGATCATGGGCGTGACGCCCGGCCAGCTGTCCGCCGCGGTCGAGGCGCTGCCGAACCCGCCCGTCGCCTATGGTGCGAATTGCGGGATCGGGGCGTCCGACCTTCTGCGCACCGTCGCCAGCTTCGTGGCATCGGGGAACGAACGCCCGATCATCGCCAAGGGCAATGCGGGCGTCCCACATCTGGCCGACGGGCATATCCACTATGACGGCACGCCCGAACTGATGGCCGATTACGCCTGCCTTGCGCGCGATCTGGGCGTGCGCGTGATCGGCGGCTGCTGCGGGACGATGCCGGAACACCTGTCGGCCATGCGCGACGCGCTGGCCAGCCGCGCCCCCGGCCCGCGCCCGACGCTGGAACAGATCACGGCGCTTCTGGGGCCGTTCAGCAGCGCGGGGTCGGATCGCGACGACGTGCTGACCATCGGACGCCGCTAGAACAGCGACATCTGGTCCCCCGCGCGGGGCGGCGGCCCGAAGCGGCTGCAATCCAGCGCGGGGCTTCCCTCGTGATAGCCCAGCCGCTTGCGTGCCAGGCGAAAGCGCTTCATCGCCAGCTCGGCCTCGATCCCCTCGCCGCGGAAACGGTGGCCAAAGCGCGGGTCGTTGTCGCGCCCGCCGCGCATGGCCTGCACGCGGTTCATCACATGCGCGGCCATGCCGGGACGGTGGCGGTCCAGCCAGTCGCGGAACAGCGGCGCGACCTCGTGTGGCAGGCGCAGGGGGATCATGGTGGCGGTGGTGGCGCCTGCATCGCGCGCGGCGGCCAGGATGCGCTCGATCTCGGGTTCGGTCAGCACGGGAATGACGGGGGCGACCATGACGCGGACCGGAACGCCCGCGCGGGCCAGGTCGCGGATCATGCGCAGGCGCGTCTCGGGCGCAGGGGCGCGCGGCTCCAGGCTGCGGGCCAGATCGGCATCCAGCGTGGTCACGCTGATGCCCACCATCGCCTGCCCCTTGGCCGCAAGCTCCGCCCACAGGTCCAGGTCGCGCAGCACCAGCCGTCCCCGCGTCACCAGCGTCACCGGGTGGTTCCAGTCGCGCAGCACGCGCAGGATCTGCGGCATGATCTCGTATGTCGCCTCGATCGGCTGATAGGGGTCGGTATTCGTCCCCAGGGCGATCGGCGCGGGCCTGTATGACGGTCGCGCCAGTTCGCGTTCCAGAAGCCGCGCAGCGTCCGGCTTGGCGATCAGGCGCGTCTCGAAATCCAGGCCGGGCGACAGGTTCAGATAGGAATGGCTGGGCCGCGCATAGCAGTAGATGCAGCCATGCTCGCAGCCGCGATAGGGGTTGATCGACCGGTCGAACGGCACATCGGGCGAGCTGTTGCGCGTGATGATGCTGCGCGGGCGCTCCTCGGTCACCTCGGTGCGCAGCAGGTGCTCTTCCTCGGGGATGTCCCAGCCGTCGCTCTCGCGGATGCGGGTGTGCGGCTCGAACCGTCCGGCGGGCTGGGAAGCCGCGCCGCGGGCCTTCAGTCTGCGGTCGGGATCGCGCGGTGGAAGCATGCCCGCAATATAGAACACATGCAGAACGTCCGCCAGCCCGTTGAAAGATCGGCGCGGGGACCGCATCTTCCATCATGAAATCAACCAAGTGCAGGATGCGCCATGACGGACAGTTACACCCCGCCCAAGGTCTGGACCCAGAAGGGGGCGAATGGCGGCAGGTTCGCCAATATCAACAAGCCGACCTCGGGGGCGCAGTACGACCGTGACCGCCCGGTGGGCAAGCACCCGCTGCAGCTGTATTCGCTGGCGACCCCGAACGGGCAGAAGGTCACGATCCTGCTGGAGGAGCTGCTGGCCGCGGGCCATGACGCCGAATACGACGCCTGGCTGATCAATATCGGCGAGGGCGACCAGTTCGCCAGCGGCTTCGTCGAGGTGAACCCCAACAGCAAGATCCCCGCCCTGATGGACCACACGGCGAACCCGCCGCAGCGCGTCTTCGAATCGGGCTCGATCCTGCTGTACCTGGCCGAGAAATACGGCGCCTTCCTGCCCAAGGACCCCGCGGGCCGGACCGAGACGCTGAACTGGCTGTTCTGGCAGATGGGATCGGGGCCCTATGTCGGCGGCGGCTTCGGGCATTTCTATGCCTATGCCCCCGACAAGCTGGAATACCCGATCGACCGCTTCACCATGGAGGTCAAGCGCCAGCTGCACCTGCTGGACCAGCGCCTGGCCGAGAACCGCTTCGTCGCGGGCGAGGAATACACCATCGCCGACATGGCGATCTGGCCCTGGTATGGCGGACTGGTCGCCGGGCGCATGTATGGCGATGCCGCAACCTTCCTCGATGTCGAAAGCTATCCCAACGTGAAGCGCTGGCATGACGAGATCATGGCCCGCCCCGCCGTCCGGCGCGGCATCATGGTCAACAAGACGTCCGGGGACCCGTCCCAGCAGCTGCACGAGCGGCACGACGCATCCGATTTCGAGACGCGCACGCAGGACAAGCTGTCGGCGGAATAAGAAAAGGGGGGCCGCGATGGCCCCCCTTCGTCATGTGCGACGGATCGATCAGTTGCGCGACTTGTCGACCATCTTGCCCTTGCTGATCCAGGGCATCATCTCGCGCAGCTTCGCACCGACCTGCTCGATCTGGTGTTCGTCGTTGATGCGGCGGGTCGCCTTGAAGAAGGGCTGGCCGACGGCGTTTTCCTGCATGAAGTCGCGGACGAACTTGCCGTTCTGGATGTCTGTCAGGACGTCCTTCATGCGTTTCTTCGTCTCGTCGTAAGGCAGGACGCGCGGACCCGACACGTATTCGCCGTATTCGGCCGTGTTCGAGATCGAGTAGTTCATGTTCGCGATGCCGCCTTCATAGATCAGGTCGACGATCAGCTTCACTTCGTGGAGGCACTCGAAATAGGCCATCTCGGGCTCGTAGCCCGCTTCGACCAGGGTCTCGAAGCCGGCGCGGATCAGCTCGACCAGACCGCCGCACAGGACGGCCTGCTCGCCGAACAGGTCGGTCTCGCATTCCTCGCGGAAGTTGGTCTCGATGATGCCCGAACGGCCGCCACCGATGGCCGAGCAATAGGACAGCGCGATGTCCTGCGCCTTGCCCGACGCGTCCTGATGGACCGCGAACAGGCAGGGCACGCCGCCGCCCTTGCTGTATTCGCCGCGCACGGTGTGGCCCGGACCCTTGGGCGCCATCATGATGACGTCGACGCCGGCCTTCGGCTCGATCAGGCCGAAATGCACGTTCAGACCGTGTGCGAAGGCGATCGCGGCACCCTCGCGCAGGTTGTCATGGACGTATTTCTTGTAGGTCTCGGCCTGCAGTTCGTCCGGCATGGTGAACATGATGACATCGCACCATGCAGCGGCTTCGGCGATGCCCATGACCTGCAGGCCCTCGCCCTCGGCCTTGGCTGCCGAGGCGCTGCCCTCGCGCAGGGCGACGACGATGTTCTTCGCGCCGGAATCGCGCAGGTTCAGGGCGTGGGCGTGACCCTGGCTGCCATAGCCGAGGATCGCGACCTTCTTTTCCTTGATCAGGTTAACGTCGCAGTCGCGGTCGTAGAAAACGCGCATCGGAATATCCTTTCCTTGATTGCCACCTTTCTAACCGGCCTTCGTGACAGAATCCGTGCAAAGCGTCCGCATTCATCCGCCTTGCGGGAATAATCATGCCTTGATACTACCCATGACATGACTTTCATGCCCGACAGTACGGATCGCCGCATACTTCGCCAGCTTCTGGGCGATCCTTCGGCATCAAACGCCCAGCTGGCCGAACGCGCGGGCGTCACCGGCGCCAGCCTGTGGCGGCGCATGGAACGCATGCGCGAGGCGGGCGTGCTGAAGGGCATCCACGCGCGGATCGACTGGCGCGCCCTGGGATGGGAGGTCGAGGTCAGCCTGCGCTTCACGCTGGACAAGACCGATCCCCGCGCCTTCGACAATTTCCTGGCAGCCCTGCGCGAGGTCCCCGAGGTGATCGAGATCCAGAGCTTTCTGGGCAGCGTGGACTGGCGCGCGACCGTCATCGCGCGGGACATGGCGCATTGGCAGCAGGTCTATCGCGACCGGATCCTGACCCTGCCCCATATCGCCGAGTTGGACGCGCTGATGCTGGTCTCGACCATCTCGGACCGAGAGGATCTGCCGCTGTGACCGCGCTGGACCCGACCGACCTGGCGATCCTGCGGCTGCTGGTCGAGGATGCGACCCGAAGCGCCGCGCAGATCGGGCGCGCCGTGGGCATCGGCCAGCCCGCGGCATGGCGGCGCATCCGCAGGCTGGAACAGCAGGGTGTCATCGCGGGGCGGCGCGTCGTGCTGGACAAGCCCGTCCTGGGCTTTGGCGTGACCGTGTTCCTGGGGATCAAGCTTGCTGCCAAGGGGCGCACGGGGCTGCAGGATTTCGAACGCGCCGTCACCGCCATCCCCGAGGTTCAGCTGGTTCAGCACGTGCTGGGGCAGTTCGACTATCGCCTGCGGATCACCGCCCGCGACATCAGCGATTTCGAGCGCATCCTGCGCCGCCGCATCATGACCCTGCCCGGCGTGGGCCAGGTCGAGGCGAACGTGGTCCTGTCCGAGGAACGCAGGCCCGGCCCCCTGGGTGCCTTGGACACCCCCTGAATCGAAACGGCAAATCGAAACGGCCGCGCCAAGGGCGCGGCCGTCGGGATCGTCACTCGGGGATGACGCGCACCGCCCCCTTAGCCGCGCTGGTGGTCATCGCCGCATAGGCGCGCAGCGCGGTCGAGACCTTGCGCTGACGCGGCTTGGCGGGCTTCCAGCCCTCGGCCTCGCGCTTCTCGCGGCGGGCAGCAAGGGTGGCATCGTCGACCTTCAGCTCGATCTTGCGGTTCGGGATGTCGATCAGGATCGTGTCGCCCTGCTCGACCAGGCCGATCGTGCCGCCCTCGGCCGCCTCGGGCGAGACGTGGCCGATCGACAGCCCCGAGGATCCCCCCGAGAAACGACCGTCCGTGACCAGCGCGCAGGCCTTCCCCAGCCCCTTCGATTTCAGATAGCTGGTCGGGTACAGCATCTCCTGCATCCCCGGCCCGCCGCGCGGCCCCTCGTAGCGGATCAGCACGACCTCGCCCTCCTTGACCTTGCCGGTCAGGATGGCGCTGACACTGTCGTCCTGGCTCTCGAAGATATGGGCCGGACCCTCGAAGGTCAGGATGGATTCGTCCACGCCCGCCGTCTTCACGATGCAGCCGTCCTCGGCCAGGTTGCCATACAGCACCGCAAGGCCACCATCCTGCGAGAAGGCATGCTCCTTGGTGCGGATCACGCCCTTCTCGCGGTCCAGATCGACCTCTTCGAAGCGCTGCTCCTGCGAGAAGGCGACCTGCGTCGGAACGCCCCCCGGCGCCGCGCGATAGAAATCGTGCACGGTCGCGGAATCGGTGCGCTTGACGTCCCAACGGTCCAGCGCCTCGGCAAGGCTGGCCGCATGGACGCTGCCGACGTCGGTCTTCAGCAGGCCCGCGCGGTCCAGTTCGCCCAGGATGCCCATGATCCCGCCCGCGCGGTGCACGTCCTCCATGTGGACATCGTCCTTGGCGGGGGCGACCTTGCACAGGACCGGCACGCCGCGCGACAGGCGGTCGATGTCGGACATGGTGAAGTCGATCCCGGCTTCGTGGGCCGCGGCCAGCAGGTGCAGCACGGTATTGGTCGATCCGCCCATCGCGATGTCCAGCGTCATCGCGTTCTCGAACGCCTCGAAGCTGGCGATGTTGCGCGGCAGGACCGATGCGTCGTCGCCTTCATAGTAGCGGCGCGCAAGATCAACGATCAGGTGACCGGCCTCGACGAACAGGCGCTTGCGGTCGGCATGGGTGGCCAGCGTCGACCCGTTCCCCGGCAGCGCAAGGCCAAGCGCCTCGGTCAGGCAGTTCATCGAGTTCGCGGTGAACATCCCCGAGCACGACCCGCAGGTCGGGCAGGCCGAACGCTCGATCGCCTCGACCTGTTCGTCGGAATAGGAATCGTCGGCGGCGGCAACCATGGCATCGACCAGGTCCAGCGCCTTCAGCTTGCCATCTTCCAGCACCAGCTTGCCGGCCTCCATCGGCCCGCCAGAGACAAAGACGACCGGGATGTTCAGGCGCAGCGCGGCCATCAGCATGCCCGGCGTGATCTTGTCGCAATTGCTGATGCAGACCATCGCGTCGGCGCAATGCGCGTTGACCATGTATTCGACCGAATCCGCGATCACCTCTCGCGAGGGCAGCGAGTAGAGCATGCCGTCATGGCCCATCGCGATGCCGTCATCGACGGCGATGGTGTTGAACTCTTTCGCGATGCCGCCGGCCGATTCGACCTCTCGTGCGACCATCTGGCCCAGATCCTTCAGGTGGACATGGCCGGGCACGAACTGGGTGAAGCTGTTGACGATGGCGATGATCGGCTTGCCGAAATCGCTGTCCTTCACGCCCGTCGCGCGCCACAGGCCACGGGCGCCGGCCATGTTGCGGCCATGGGTGGTGGTGCGGGAACGATAGGCGGGCATTGGCTGATCTCCTTTGGCTTGGCGGGCTGTTTAGCACCGGCGCAGACGGAAGGAAATTGCCGGAACGAACGATTTCAAGTGATTTTCGGTCGCGAAGGGGCGATCCCGCGCAGTCAGGACGCCAGCTTCATCGTGACGATGCCCATGACGATCATCCCGGCGGCGGCCAGGCGGATCATCGTGACGGGTTCGGACAGGAAGGCTATTCCGATGACGAAGCTGCCCACCGCACCGATGCCGGTCCAGACCATGTAGGCGGTCCCCAGGGGCAGGTGGCGCATCGCGACGGCCAGCAGCCAGAAGGACAGGAACATCCCCACTACCATGATCGCGGTGGGAAGGGGCTTCGAGAAACCTTGCGAATATTTCATCGCCGTCGCCCAGACGATTTCGAGAAGGCCGGCGACGGTCAGCAGGATCCAGGGCATGACGCATCCATGGACAGGGCCGGGTCGTCCCGGCGTTCCGTTCCCGCCCTGCGGGAACCCGTGATCGGAGAGGTCGTCCTCTGGCAGGCGAAGCTAGTGTCGCGGAAACGGGGCCGCAAGGCCCTCAGCGCATGCCCAGCCCCGCCCGCATCATCAGCCGCCGCACGGGCGCGGCAGCGTACAGCCCGCCCAGTGCCGCCGCCCGCAGGTCGCGCAGCGGGCGCGACCCCGCCTGGCTGGCACGGTTCAGCGCGTCGATGCCCAGCATCCGGGCGCGGGCCTCGGGGCGGCGCTGGCGGTCGTATCGCAGCAATGCGGCCTGGTCGCCGGGGCTTTCGCGCATCAGGTCCAGCAGCCCGTCCAGATCGGCCAGGCTCATGTTCAGCCCCTGCGCGCCGATGGGCGGCAGGACATGCGCGGCCTCGGCGATCAGGGCCGTGCGGGGACCGACAAAGCGGTCCGCGATCTGGCTGATGATCGGCCATTCGGTCAGCGCGGTCGCCTGCCGCAGATGGCCCAAGACGCCCGCCGACCGCGCGTTCAGCGCATCCTCGAAGGCGGCGGGGTCCAGCGACCGCAGCCGCGCGGTCTCGGACCCGTTCTCCATCCAGACCACGGCCGAGGACGGCCTGCCGCCCCGATCGGGCAGCGGGACCAGCGTGAACGGCCCGCCCGAGCGGTGCACCTCGGTCGAGACATTGCCGTGGGGTTCGTCATGCGTCACGGCAAAGGCCAGCGCCTTCTGCCCATAGCGGCGGGTGGAGACCCCGATCCCCAGGGCCTGCCGCACCGGCGAATTGCGCCCGTCGGCCCCGACCAGCAGGCGCGCGCGCAGGCGCGATCCGTCGGACAGGGCGACCATCGCGCCCTCGGCGCGGGTCACGACCTCGGACGTGGCGGTGCCGGGGCGGAACTCGACATTGGGCATCCCCTCCAGCATGGCCGAGATCTCTCGGCGCAGAAGCCAGTTGGGCAGGTTCCACCCGAAGGGCTGGTCGCCGATCTCTGCCGCGTCGAAGTCGCGGATCAGGCGCGGGACGGGGTCCGCGCCGCCCGCATCGACGATGCGCATGACCTGCAGCGCGGTCGCATGCGGGCCCAGCCGTTCCCACAGCCCGATCCGTTCCAGAAGCCGGGCCGAGGGTTGCAGGAAGGCGGTCGATCGCAGGTCGGCGCCCTCGGCGCCCTCGTCAGTGACGGGCGGTGCGGGATCGACGCAGATCACGCCGAAGCCCTGCGCGCCAAAGCCCGCCGCCGCGATCAGCCCGGCGATCCCCCCGCCCGAGATGAGGATGTCGATATCCTGCGTGTCCATGGCCGCGCCCCCTGATGTGTCGCAACCCAGATAGGACGGCCCGCGCCCTCAGGCAATGCGGCGCAGGAACGCGGTCAGGTCGTCGGTGCGGTGATGGACATGCGGCCCCGGATCGCCCGCCAGCGCATCCGGCCCGTCGCGTCCCTGCCCCACCAGCACCGTGCGCATGCCCAGTTCATGCGGGACCAGCAGGTTGCGGGGATCGTCCTCGAAGAAGGCCGCGACGGTCGGGTCGATGCCCGTGGCGTTCAGAACGCGGGCGAATGCCTCGGGCGAGGGTTTGGGATGAAAGCCCGTCTCCTCGATGCCATAGACGCCCTCGAACAGGTCCGGCGCATCCAGGCCCCGCGCCGCCAGCACGCGGCGGGCATAGGCGCGGTCGCCGTTGGTATGCACGATCCGCCGCCCCGGCAGAGCCGCGATGGCCGCGGCCAGATCGGGCGCGGGGGCCAGATGCGTCATGTCGATATCGTGCACATCGGCCAGGTAGGCCGCCGGGTCGATCGCATGTTCGGCCATCAGCCCCGCCAGCGTGGTGCCGTGCAGCCGCCAGTATTCGGCGCGCAGGCGGTCGGCCTCGGGGGCGGGGACGCCCAGAAGGCGCATCATCCATTGCGTCATCCGCGTCTCGATCTGCGCGAAAAGCTGCGCCTCGGGCGGATAGAGGGTGTTGTCCAGATCGAAGATCCAGGTGCGAACATGCGAAAAATCCATGCGGATCAGATAGCCTGCGGCGGTCGCGCTTGCAATTCACCCCGCATCTGCCGATCCTGCCCGCCATGAAGGACGCCTATTCCCTGATCCTGACCGCCATCGAGGGCGGGACATATCGCCCCGGCGACCGGCTGGTCGAATCCGAACTGGCCGAGCGGTTCGGCGTCAGCCGCACCCCCGTGCGCGAGGCCCTGCAGCGGCTGGAGACGCAGGCCATGCTGGTCCGCGACGGGCGCAGCCTGATCGTCGCCTCGCTGGACCACAACCAGCTGGCCGAACTCTATACCGTCCGTGCGGAACTGGAGGCGCTGGCAGGCCGTCTGGCCGCCCGCCACGCCACCCCCGAAGAGGTGCGCGTGCTGGCCCAGATGGTCGAGGAGGACCGCGCCAACAAGCACGACCCCGAGGCGCTGGCCCGCGCGAACAAGCGCTTCCACCGCCAGATCCACCTGGCATCCCACAACCGCTACCTGGTGCAGCAGCTGGACCTGGTGCACCGGACCATGGCGCTGATGGCGCGCACCTCGCTTGCGGCCGAGGGGCGCAGCGAGACCGCGCTGGCCGAACATGCCAGCATCGTCGATGCCATCGCGGCAGGCGACGGCAAGGCCGCCGACGAGGCGCTGCGCCAGCACATCTCGATGGCATGGGAAACGCGGCTGAAGCTGGAGGCCAAGGCCGGTGGCTGAGCCGGTCCTGATCGCGGGCCCCGAGGATATCGCGGCGGGTGCGGCGCATCTGGCGCGGGTCTGCCCCGTCTGGGCGGGCGTCCTGCCGGAACTGGGCGAGCTACCGCTGCGGCGGCGCGACGACGGCTTTCCGGCCATCGCGCAGGCGGTGATCGGGCAGCAGATTTCCATCGCGGCGGCGGGGGCGATCTGGGCGCGGCTGGACGCTGCCGGCATGACCGAGGAAGCCGCCCTGCGCATGGCGACCGAGGACGAGCTGCGCGCGCTTGGCCTGTCGCGACCCAAGGCGCGGTACCTCAAGGGCATCGCCGATGCGGGGATCGACTGGATCGCGCTGCGCGACATGCCCGACGACCGGGCCATCGCCACGCTGACCGCGCTGCCCGGCATCGGCGTCTGGACGGCCGAGATCTATCTGATGTTCGCGCTCGGGCGGCCCGACGTTCTTGCGGCGGGCGATCTGGCCCTGCAAGAGGCCGCGCGCGTGATGTACGACCTGCCCGAACGCCCCACCCCCGCAGCGCTGCGCAGGCTGGCGGAACCCTGGGCGCCCTGGCGTGCGGTTGCGGCACGCGGGCTCTGGGCCTATTACCGCCACGCGAAAGGCCGCGAGGGAGTGACATGACCGCCACGCTGACATCCGCCCGCAAGGGTCCCGAAACCGCGAAATCCGTCGTGATCTTCCTGCACGGCTATGGCGCCGACGGGAACGACCTGCTGGGCCTGGCCGATCCGCTGGCCCCGCATCTGCCGGACACGGCCTTCTATGCGCCGAACGCGCCCGAGCCCTGCAAGGGCAATCCGATGGGCTTCCAGTGGTTCCCGATCCCCTGGCTGGACGGATCCTCCGAGGAGGCCGCGAAATCCAGCATGGCGGTATCGGTGCGCATGCTGGACGCCTTCATCGACAAGGTGCTGGCCGACGAGGGGCTGCCCCCCGAGGCGCTGGCGCTGGTGGGCTTTTCCCAGGGGACGATGATGTCGCTGCACGTGGCCCCGCGCCGCGGCGCGCAGATCGCGGGCGTCGTCGGCTTCTCGGGTCGGCTGCTGGCCCCCGAGACGCTGCAGGCCGAGGCGAAGACAAAGCCGCCGGTCGTCCTGATCCATGGCGACCAGGACGACGTGGTGCCCTTCGACGACATGGGCATCGCGGCGCAGGCGCTGCAACAGGCGGGCTTCACCGTCTATGGCCACGTGATGGAGGGCACCGGCCACGGCATCGCGCCCGACGGGCTGTCGGTCGCACTGGGCTTCCTGAACCAGCACCTGCCGGAATAGGCCAAAGGTGGCTGCCGGCCCATGCGGGCCGGCGGTGGCGGCTGCCCCTGCGGGCAGCCGCGGGCGCACCCTGCCCGCAGCTTTTGCATCCCGCCGTCATGCTGCTGTCACGGCGTGCTTGTATCGCTTGGCCTGCGTCCCGCACATGCAGGGGCTTGCCAGATACCTGACGCGATATATAGTCGAGTTGACAGATGAGACGGGCGCCCCGGTCAAGCCATCGGGGCAGACGGGAAGGCACCATGCTGGACGACCATCATCACACCGATTTCCGGACCCAGTTCGTTCGCGAACCGGCCAACCTGAAGCATTACCCTGCGCTGGTGCTGAACGCGGATTACCGCCCGCTCAGCTACTATCCGCTGTCGCTGTGGCCCTGGCAGGAGGCGATCAAGGCCGTCTTCCTGGATCGCGTGATGATCATCGCGGAATACGAGCAGGAGGTGCGAAGTCAGCGCCAGGCGTTCCGCATCCCCTCGGTGGTCGTGCTGAGAGATTTCGTCCGTCCCCAGAAGCGCGTGGCATTCACGCGCTTCAATCTTTTCCTGCGGGACGAATTCTGCTGCCAGTATTGCGGCGCGAAGGGCGATCTGACCTTCGACCACGTCGTGCCCCGCTCGCGCGGTGGCGTCACCAGCTGGGAAAACGTCGTCGCGGCCTGTTCGCCCTGCAACCTGCGCAAGGCCAACCGCTCGCTGCGCCATTCCGGCCTGTCTCTGCAACGGAAGCCGCGCCAGCCCACATCCGAGGAAATGCACTCGGTCGGGCGGCGCTTCCCGCCGAACCACCTGCATGAAAGCTGGATGGACTACCTCTACTGGGATGCCGAACTGGAGAGCTGAGGGATCAGCCCTTCGGGTCGTGATGGTTCCGCCAGCCCAGATGCGCGAACAGCGCGGCGCTGAGCGCAAGCACCAGGAAGGCCACCGGGGGCACACCTGCCGCAAGTCCGGCCCACAGCGTCACGGCGGCGCCAAGGATCACGGCGGTCAGCAGCATCAGGAAATGGGGCAACGGCATGGAACACTCCTCTCCTTGGCACCAATATGGGACCGGGACAGGGAATTGAAAAGTGCACCTTCGTATAGCGGGCGATTTTTCGCAGCGAATGCGAAGCGCCCGCGCGGCCTGACGGCGCGCGGGCGGGGCGGGCCTCAGATCAGGCCGGCATGTTCCAGGGCCGCGTCGATCAGGTGACGGGTCGGCTCGCTCAGCGGGGTCAGCGGCAGGCGCACGCGCTCGTTGCAGATGCCCAGGCGCGACATGGCATATTTCGCGCCGACCAGGCCCGGCTCGACGAAGATCGCGACATGCAGCGGCATCAGCAGGTCCTGGTAACGCAGCGCCTCGGCATAGTCGCCGCGCAGCGTCGCCTCCTGGAACTTTGCGCACAGGCCCGGAGCCACGTTCGCGGTCACGCTGATGCAGCCGACGCCACCATGCGCGTTGAACCCGAGCGCGGTCGCATCCTCGCCCGAGAGCTGGACGAAATCGGTGCCGCAGGTCATGCGCTGGCTGCTGACGCGTTCCAGCTTGCCGGTCGCGTCCTTGACCCCGATGATCGAGGGGATGCGCGCCAGCACGCCCATCGTCTCGGGGGACATGTCGATGACCGAGCGGCCCGGGATGTTGTAGATGACGATGGGCAGGTCGCAGGCCTCGGCCAGGGCCTCGTAATGGGCGATCAGGCCCGCCTGTGTCGGCTTGTTGTAATAGGGCGTAACGACCAGCGCCGCATCGGCCCCCACCTCTTGCGAGAAGCGCAGAAGGCCGATCGCCTCGCGGGTGCTGTTGGACCCGGCGCCGGCGATGACCGGAATGCGTCCCGCCGCGCTGCGCACGACCTCTTCGACCACCAAGCGGTGTTCCTCGTGGGTCAGGGTCGGGCTTTCGCCGGTGGTGCCGACCGGAACGATGCCGTGGCTGCCCTGTTCGACATGCCATTCGACAAGTTTCTTGAGCGTGTCCAGATCCAGCTCGCCGTCCTGGGTGAACGGCGTGACGAGGGCTGGCAAAGACCCTTTGAACATGACACGCTCCTTGATGATTGCGTCCCCCGATGCGGGGGCATGAGATGGGATTCCGCCGCCTTCACTATCCCCGTGCGCCGGACTTGCCAAGGATGTGAATTGCGCAAGCGTGCTTTGACGGCGACACAGGGCGGTGATGCGACTTCTGCGTGACATGATGCTTGCGGGGATGCTGGGCGTCCTGCCCCTGTCCGCCCCCGTCCGGGCCGAGGACCCGGGCGCGATGGCGCTGGCGCTGGCCGCCGCCGACGTGTCGGACTGGGTGACCGCCCGGTCCGCCGCCGAACGCGCGGGGCCGCTGGCCCAGGCGCTGGTCGGATGGCAGGTCCTGCAGGAGGGGCACGGCAAGTTCGCCGATTACGCCGCCTTCGTGCGCGATCACGGCGACTGGCCCGGCATGGCGCGCATCAGGCGCAACGGCGATGCGCTGCTGCGGCCCGGCCTGGACCCCGACGACCTGCGCGCCTGGTTCGCGGGTCACGAGCCCACCAGCCTTGCCGCCGTCGAAGCCCTGTCCGAGACGCTGTCGACCCGCAAGGCGCGCGAGGCGCGGATCCGCTTCTTCCTGACCCGCGAGATGCCCGCCGCGGACGAGGCGCGCCTGCTGGCGGCCCAAGGCGCGGTGCTGGCGCCGCTGATCCCCGACCGCATCGCCGCAAGGCTGGACGCACGCGACTGGGCGGGGGCCGAACGCCTGCTGGACCGCCTGCCCGAAGAGGAACGCGGCCTGCACGCCGCGCGCATCGCGCTGCAGGCGGGGCGTGCGGGGGTGGACGACCTGATCCTGGCCCTACCCGAGGATCTGCGCGCCGATCCCGGCCTGACGATGGACCGCTTCCTGTGGCGCGTGCGGGCCAAGCTGCATGACGGCGCGCAGGACCTCATGCTGGCGGCCTCGACCGGGGCCGAGGCCCTGCGCGACCCCGAGGTCTGGGCACAGATGCGCGTCGACTACGCCCGCCTTGCGATGCGCAACGGCGACTGGCAGCGCGCGCTGGACCTGGCCGCGCCGCATTACCTGCCCCCCGAGAACCGGCATTATTCGGACCTCGAATGGCTGGCGGGCTTTGCCGCGCTGAAGGTCGATCGCGCCGACCTGGCGCTGGACCATTTCCTGCATCTGGAAACCGTCGTCGGCAGCGCGATCAGCAAGTCGCGCGCCCATTACTGGCAGGCCCGCGCGCACCGGGCGCTTGGCGACGACCGCGCCGCGCGCGCCGCATTCGAGGCGGCGGCCGAACATCCCGGCGTCTATTACGGCCAGCTGGCGATGGCCGAACTGGCCCGCCCCATGCCCGCCGAATACGCGGTGCCGGGGGCGGCGCTGGACAGCCTGCCCGACTGGCGCGGGTCGGACCTGCGTGCCGATCCGGTCTTCCGCGCGGGCATGTGGCTGATGGCCACCGGCCGCCGGGACGAGGCGCAACGCTTCTTCCTGCACCTTGCGCAATCGGCCACCCCCGAGGACATCGCCCGCATGTCGCGCCTGATGTACGAGGCGGGCACCCCCTGGCACGGGCTGCGGCTGGCCAAGCAGTCGGCCAACCAGGGCGTCATCTGGCCCGCCGCGCAATTCCCGCTGACCGGCCTCGAATCCGAGGATCTGGGCCCGCCGCCCGAGCTGGTCATGGCCATCGCGCGGCAGGAATCCGAATTCAACCACACCGCCGCCAGCCATGTGGGCGCGCAGGGCCTCATGCAGCTGATGCCGGGCACGGCCGAGCAGATGGCCGCGCAGACCGGCCTGCCCTACGACCTGCCGCGCCTGTCGCGGGACGCGGCCTACAACGCGCGGCTGGGCTCGGCCTATCTGACGGGGCTGTCGGACCGGTTCGGGCCGTCGGTCGCGCTGATCGCGTCGGGCTACAATGCCGGACCGGGGCGGCCGATCCGCTGGCTGGACCAGTTCGGCGACCTGCGCGACGATGCCGACCCGGTGGACTGGGTCGAGCTGATCCCCTTCGACGAGACGCGCAACTATGTCATGCGCGTGGCCGAGGCGCTGCCCGTCTATCGTTCGCGCATCCACGGCAGGCCCGCGCCCGTCGTCACGCGGTGGGACCTGTCGGGCGGCGGGCAGAAACCCCTGCCCCCGCAGCGCCTGACGCTGGCCCTGTCCAAGCCGCCCGTGCCCAAGCCCCTGACGATCGGGCCGCCGCTGCCCTCTAGGTGGATCTGGCCGCTGACTGTCGCTGACGATAGAGGGTGAACAGGCCCGCCCCCACGACGATCGCGCCGCCGATGACGACATTGCTGCGCAGCACCTCGCCGAACAGGGTGACGCCGATCAGGCTGACCCAGACCAGCTGGGTATAGGCGAAGGGCTGCAGCGCCGATGCCTCGGCCAGTTCGTAGGCCCGGATCATCAGGTAATGCGAGGTCATCCCGCAGACGCACAGGCATCCCAGCCAGATCCAGTCGCCCGGCGCCAGCAGCTGCCATTCCCAGATGCCGACCAGCGTGATGGCGACCGCGCCCGCCGTGCCGGTCCAGAAGAAGCTGACCGATGCCGGATCGTCGCGCGAGACGTGCCGCGTCAGCAGGCCATAGATCGCGAACAGCAGCGCGGCCAGCGCGGGCAGCAGGGCCGCAGGCGTCATCACGCCCCCGCCGGGCTGCAGGATGAACAGGATGCCCGCGAAGCCGATGCCGATGGCGGTCCAGCGACGCCAGCCGACCTTCTCGCCCAGGATCGGCCCCGACAGCGCGGCGATCATCAGCGGATAGACGGCGAAGACGGCATGCGTCTCGATCAGGCCAAGGCGCACGAAGGCTTCGATCATCACCAGCACCTCGGCGGCCAGCAGGACGCCGCGGGCGATCTGGGTGACGGGGCGGCGGGTGCGCAGGGCGCGGCGGATGCCGCCGGGCTGGCGGGCCGTCAGCGCGATCACGAAGGCCGCGAAGACCCAGTATCGCAGCATGACGATCAGCTCGGGCGGATAGGCGCTGCCCAGCACCCGCGAGAACGCGTCCTGCAGCGCGAAGATGAAGCTGACCGCGCACATCAGGAAGATGGCGAAGCCCGTCCGGTCGCCCGTGCCGGTGGTCCGGGGCGGGATCGGCGGCGGCGCGGATGCGGCGGCGGCCGATGCGGCATAGGGCTGCTGGTCGGGTTCACGGGACATGGGACACCTCTGCTTGCCCCCTGCTGCTGCGCCCTTGCGCGGCGCGGGTCAAGGCAAGGCCGCCTTGCACATGGTGCAAGGCGGCCCGATCGTGCCCCAGATGCAATGGCCGCGGCTCAGTCGCGCGCGCGGACGATCTTGGCGAAAGGCTCCATCAGCTGCGGGTTCGCGGCAATCAGGCGGCCCGATTCCAGCGGAACGTCGTTTTCGCGGATGCCGTGGACGAAGCCGCCGGCCTCGCGCACCATCAGGATGCCGGCCGCGACGTCCCAGGATTTCACGCCGCGTTCCCAGTAGCCGTCGAAGCGGCCCGCCGCGACATAGGCCAGGTCCAGCGCGGCGGCACCGAAGCGGCGCACGCCAGCGGTCACCGGCATCAGCTGCGCCAGGTCCTGCAGCGTGGCGGGCAGCGGCCCGTTGCCCGCGAAGGGAATGCCCGTCGCGAAGACCGATTCCGCAAGGCGCGTCCGGCCCGACACGCGCAGGCGCTGGTCGTTCATGAAGGCGCCCGCGCCCTTCTCGGCGGTGAACAGCTCGTCCTTGGCGGCGTCGAAGATGACGGCCGCGACGATGTCGCCCTTGTGTTCCAGCGCGATGCTGACGGCCCAGTGCGGCAGGCCGTGCAGGAAGTTCGTGGTCCCGTCCAGCGGGTCCACGATCCAGCGGCGGGTGGGGTCGTCGCCCGCTTCCTCGCCGGTCTCCTCGCCCAGCCAGCCATAGCTGGGGCGCGCGCCGCGCAGTTCTTCCTTGATGATCCGCTCGGCCTCGCGGTCGGCGCGCGACACGAAGTCGCCCGCGCCCTTGATGCTGACCTGGAGGTTCTCGACCTCGCGGAAGTCCTTGACCAGGCTGCGACCCGCCTTGCGGGCGGCCTTGATCATGATGTTGAGATTGGCGCTTGCCATCTTGTACCTCGGGGAATCTGGGGGTTGCCCGCGTCTTAGGCGAGCGCGGGGCGAATGTGAAGCGAAAGGCGCCCTAGCCCGCCGATCCGCGCAGCATCCGCAGGGGTTCGGTGCGCGAAAGTCGCAACACATGGGCCATGTAGGGCTGGCGGAGGTCGTCCTCGCGCACGGCGGCGAACAGGCGGCGGCGCAATCCGCCCTGTCCAAGGGGCAGCAGCGCCAGTTCGGGATTGGCGGCCTCTCGGCGCAGGACCCAGTCCGGCATGACCGCGATCCCGCGGCCCGATGCGACCAGCATCAGCGCCACGGCGGTCAGCTCGACATGGCGGGTCTGGGACGGCTCGATGCCCGCAGGCGTCAGGAACTGGCTGAAGACGTCCAGTCGCGCCCGGTCCATCGGATAGGTGATGAGCGTCTCGCGCGCCAGGTCCTCGGGTTCGGCAAAGCCCTTGGCGACCAGCGGATGCGAGGCGGGTACGACCATCGTGGGGGCATAGTCGAACAGCGGCTGGAAGACGACGCCCGGCAGATCCTCGGGGTCCGACGATATGACCAGGTCTACCTCTTCGCGGACCAGCGCGGGCAGCGCGCCGAAGGCCAGACGCTGGCGGATGTCCACGTCCACGTCCGGCCATGCGCGGCGGAAGATGTCCAGCACCGGCAGCAGCCAGTCGAAACAGGCATGGCATTCCATCGCGATATGCAGCCGCCCGACGCGCCCGGCCTCGACGCCCTTGAACTCGGCCTCGGTCGCGGCGACCAGCGGCAGGACCTGTTCGGCCAGCCGCAACAGGCGCATCCCGGCCGCAGACAGGCGCATCGGCTTGGCGCGGCGGACGAACAGCTCGACCCCGGCCTGCTCCTCCAATGCCTTGATCTGGTGGGACAATGCGGATTGCGTGATGTTCAGCACCTCGGCCGCGCGGGCCAGGCCGCCCTGGCGGTGGACGGCATCGACGGTGCGAAGGTGGCGAAGCTCCAGATGCATGATGAATGAAACTCAGCTTGATCTTGAGGATTATGAATTTGTCTCACTGATACGCGCATGGCACAAGCGATGCCAACAGAAAGGAACCACCATGTCCGCCCAAGCGCCGAAAATCAGCTTCGAGTTCTTCCCGCCGAAGACGCTGGATGCGTCCTTCCGGCTGTGGGAAACCGCGCGGGCGCTGGCGCCGATGGGACCGGACTTCGTGTCGGTCACCTATGGCGCCGGTGGCACCACCCGCCAGCTGACCCACGAGGCCGTCACCACGATCAACCGCCGCTATGGCCTGCCGGTCGCGGCGCACCTGACCTGCGTCGAGGCCACCCGCGACGAGACGATGAAGATCGTCGACGACTATGCCCAGGCCGGCATCCGCGAGATCGTGGCCCTGCGCGGCGACGCGCCCAAGGGTGCCGACCGCTTCACGCCCCATCCCGAGGGCTTTGCCAACTCGATCGAGCTGATCGAGGCGATCGCCGCGCGTGGCGACATGACCATCCGCGTCGGCGCCTATCCCGAACCCCATCCCGACAGCGCGGACAGCGATGCCGACGTGGCATGGCTCAAGCGCAAGATCGACGCGGGCGCGACCAGCGCGATCACCCAGTTCTTCTTCGAGCCCGAGACCTTCTTCCGCTTCCGCGACAAATGCGCGGCCGCGGGGATCGACGCGCCGATCATTCCGGGCATCCTTCCGGTCCAGAGCTGGGCAGGCACCAAGCGCTTTGCCGCGACCTGCAACACCACCGTCCCCGCCTGGGCCGAAGAGGCGTTCCAGCTGGCCGAACTGGACGGCCCCGAGGCGCATCGCCGCCTGGCGACCGACCTGTCGGTCGATCTGTGCGCGCGCCTGATCGAGGGGGGCGTGGACCGGCTGCACTTCTACACGCTGAACCGCCCCGAGCTGACGCGCGACGTCTGCGCCGCGCTTGGCGTGACTGCCCGCCCGGAGCTGAACGCGGTCGCCTGACCGCTCAGGCCGGGTGGGGGCCCTGCCCCGGCGCGGCCTCGACCGGGGCCTCGCAGCCCTTGTCGGCAAGGTGCCCCGTCAGGCGCCCCGGCCCCGCATAGGGGCAGGGCACCGACGGGTGCAGGCATTCGGTGGCAAAGCGCCCCGCCTGCCTGCCGCCCCGCGCAAGGAACAGCTTGCCCCATCGCCGCCACGTGCCCAGCGACGGCGCGGTGACATCGCAGGGAAACAGCGCCCGCCACCCGTCCGGCAGGGGAAGGCCATGCGATTCGCCGCGTTCCAGCATCCAGACCAGCGGGATGTTCGACAGCGGCCTTGCGAATTCATACCCCGCCAGCTGCCCGCCGATATCGGGATGCGATCCGCGGAACCACGCCTGCTCGATCCGGCCCGCCGCGTGGTCGTCGTCCCACAGGACCGGCGCGAAGGCCAGGCGTGTCTCGTCCAGGGCAAGCGCCTGGTATCCGTGGGCGATCCCCTGCCCCAGATGCGCGTCGTGGAAGCGGAAGCGCGGCTCGGTCATCATCCACAGGAAGGGCAGGCGCAGGCCCAGCGACATGACCGCATCGAAGCAGCCCAGCATGCGGATCGGGGCCTCGGGGTGGCAGCGGCGTCGGCGGAACAGGTCCTGCGCCTTCTGCGGCCCGCCCCGGCGATAGAAGCGCCAGGCCAGCCGGATGTTGCGGGGCGTCGCGAATTCGGGACGCAACAGCCCCACCCGCGCGATCATGCCCGCAAGGCTGCGCACCGCGAAGCCGCCCCTGCTGTAGCCCATCATGAAGATCGGATCGCCCGGTCGCCAGCCCGAGGCCAGCCAGCCATAGGCCTCGACGATGCGTTCCTCCAGCGCGGTGCCCATGATCAGTTCGGGAAGGGTGCGCCACCGGTTCCACTGCTGGCCGATGGCGTAATGGACCCGCATCCGTTCGTTCGGACGCGGCAGGCCCAGCTCACCGCCCAGAAGGCGATGGATCCGGCCTATGGAACTGCGACGCCCCTGCGCAAGCGATGCGAAGGTGCCATCCATCAGCACCACATGCGTCCTGGTCGGCCGAATCGAATTCATGCCCCCAACCTAGCACGCCGTGCGGGAAGGGGGCATGTGACGTCACAGCGCCATGACGGTGGCGCGGGTCATCGCGCCGAAGCCGTTGAAGCGGGTGTTGGTGACCACGGAATAGGCCCCCGCCCCCTGGAAGACGACGAAATCGCCCTCGGCGATGTCGGCGGGCAGCGCCAGTTCGCCCGGCAGGCGGTCCACCGAATCGCAGGTCGGGCCGAAAATGACGCGGCCACCGGCGTCACCCTCGCGCAGGACGCCCTCGGCGGTATAGACCTCGATCCGGTCGATATTGCCGATGATCGGCAGCTCGGCCAGCCCGCCATAGGTGCCGTCGTTCAGGAAGACGTCACCCCCGTCGCGCACGCCCTTTACGCGGGTGATCAGAGCGAAGGCATCGGCGCAGAGGCCCCGCCCCGGTTCGCAGACCAGATCGGGCGCATCGTCACCAAACATCTCGGTCGTGGTGTCGCCGATCTCCTGGAAGATCGATTCCAGGTCCGGCTCGACCCCCACCACGCGATGCGAGGGGAAGCCCCCGCCCACGTTCAGGCGCGTGGCGCGCACGCCCGCCATGTCGCAGATGTCCTTGGCCACGCGGATATAGCTTTCCCACGCGATGGGGTCGGTGCATTGCGTGCCCGGATGGAAGGTCAGCGAGGGGATGTAGCCCCGGCGCGCGACCTCGGCCAGCAGCTCGGCCGCAAGCTCGGGGCTGGCGCCGAATTTCGACCCGAAATCATAGGCCGCGCCCAGCACCGGCAGCTTGAAGCGGGGCGAGATCTCGACCCCCTGCCCGTCCACCTCGGTCGGGACCTGATCGAACAGCTTCTCCAGCTCGGAGCGGCTGTCCACCGACCATGCGCGGATGCCCGACCCCACGGCGTGCCCGATCTCGGAGCGGGCGCGGACGGGGTTGTGGTAATGGCGTGCCGCGTCGGGGGCCATGCGCCCTATCAGGTCGATCTCGAACGGGGATGCCACGTCGAAGCCGCGGATGCCCGCCGCCAGCAGGTTCTGGATCACGGCCTCGTCGGGGTTGGACTTGACGGCATAGGTCACGAAACCCGGGAAACCCTGAAGGAAACGCCGCGCCCGGTCCTGCAGCACCGTCGGCGCGAAGACCATGACCGGATGCTCGGGCTTCAAGTGACGGATCACCTCGGCCGGATTGTCCCAGACGGTCTTCTCTTGTCCCATGGCGGTTCCTTTCGCACGAAGGGTGTCAATTTTGGGCGCGAACCCAGACTGGCGCTTTTGGGTTCCGATTTCACCAATGAAAAGGGTAGTTATGCCTCACAGATCGGTTATTATGACGAATTGCATGTCATTTTGACGAAACGGCCACATGGACGATCTGGATCGCAACATCATCGCGCTTCTTTCCGGGGATGCACGCATGTCGCTGGCCGTCCTGGCGCGTCGGCTGAAGGTCGCGCGGTCCACCGCGCAGACCCGGCTGGAACGGCTGGAGGCCACGGGCGCGATCGCCGGATACACGCTGCGGCTGGGCGAACAGGCCCGCGAGGGGCGCATCCGCGCGACCGTCCTGCTGGAGATCGCGCCCCGGTCCCTTGCGGGCGTGATGACCCGCCTGCGGGCGATTTCCCAGGTCGAGCGCGTGCACACGACCAGCGGGCGGATCGACATGCTGGTGCAGCTGGCGACCGGATCCACGTCCGAGCTGGACGAGACGCTGGACCGCATCGGCGCGATCGAGGGCGTGCGCGGCAGCGAAAGCCTGATCCACCTGTCCACCAAGCTGGATCGCGCCATCTGAGCCACGCGGGCGTTGATTTGCGCGGCATCCGGCGCGACCATCGGACCATGACGGGGCGATTCCCCGCGATTTCGCCGGGATGGTTCCCCTTCGCCTGAAAGGGGGTTTCGCATGACGTCTCACGGCATGCCCTGCTGGTACGAGCTTTCGACCGCGGATGGCGGCCTTGCCGATGCGGGCGGCTTCTATGCCGCGCTTCTGGGTTGGCAGGTCGCGGATTCGGGGATGGAGGGGTTCAGCTATCACCTTGCGCGCCTGGGCGACCGGATGGCGGCAGGCCTGATGGAGATGCCCGGAATGCCCCCGGCCTGGACCATCTATTTCGAGGTCGCGGACGCCGAGGCCACCTGCGGGCTGGTCGCCGAAACCGGCGGCACCGTCCTGCGCGAACCCGCCGAGATCCCCGGCACCGGACGTTTCGCGATCCTGTCCGACCCGCAGGGCGCGGTCTTCGGCATCCTCGAACCCGCGCCCATGGAGGATCCGCAGCCCGGCGCCTTCGACATGGCGACCCCCGGCATGGCCAACTGGAACGAGCTGATGACCGCCGATCCCGAAGCCGCGCTGGACTTCTATGGCCGCGTCTTCGGCTGGCAGCCGGGACAGGCGATGGATATGGGCGATCAGGGCAAGTACCACATCTTCACGCATGACGGGTCCGATACCGGCGGCATGATGGGCCTGATGGGAATGCCGCAGCCCTTCTGGATGCCCTATTTCGGCCATGGCGCAATCGCGCGGGCGGCGGACCATGCGCGCGACCTGGGCGGTCAGGTCCTGCATGGCCCCGAAGAGGTGCCGGGCGGGATGCATGTCCTGATGATCCGCGATCCGCAGGGCGCGCATTTCGGGCTGGTCGGTCCGAAGGGCGACTGACCGCAAGCGTCTCTTGGCCTTTCGGCCTGCATTCGCTAATCCCGTCCCCAAGCAAGGGGATGTGAAGCGATGACCATGGACAAGAGCTTTGACGCCCGCGCAGCCGAGGCACGGATCAGCGCGGAGTGGGAACGGAACGGGGCATTCGCCGCCGGGGCGAATGCCCGGCGGTCCGAGACCTTCACGGTGATGATCCCGCCGCCCAACGTCACGGGCAGCCTGCATATCGGCCACGCCTTCAATAACACGCTGCAGGACATCCTTGTCCGCTGGCACCGGATGCGCGGCTTCGACACGCTGTGGCAGCCTGGCCAGGACCATGCGGGCATCGCCACCCAGATGGTCGTGGAACGCCAGATGGCGCAGCGCGGCGAACCGGGCCGGCGCGAGATCGGCCGCGACGCCTTCGTCGAGAAGATCTGGGCCTGGAAGCAGGAATCCGGCGGCACGATCATCAACCAGCTGAAGCGCCTCGGGGCGTCTTGCGACTGGTCGCGCAACGCCTTCACCATGTCGGGCGCCCCCGGTGCCCCCGCGGGCGAGGATGGCAATTTCCACGACGCCGTGATCCGCGTCTTCGTGGACCTTTACAACAAGGGCATCATCTATCGCGGCAAGCGGCTGGTGAACTGGGACCCGCATTTCGAGACCGCGATCAGCGATCTCGAGGTCGAGAACCGCGAGGTTCCCGGCCATATGTGGCACTTCAAGTACCCGCTGGCCGGCGGCGAGACCTATGAATACGTGGAACGCGACGAGGACGGCAACGTCACCCTGCGCGAGACCCGCGACTATATCGCCATCGCCACGACCCGCCCCGAAACCATGCTGGGCGACGGCGCGGTCGCGGTGCATCCGGACGACGCCCGCTATGCCCCCATCGTCGGCAAGCTGGTCGAGATCCCCGTCGGTCCCAAGGAACAGCGCCGCCTGATCCCGATCATCCCCGACGAATATCCCGACCCCGATTTCGGGTCCGGCGCGGTCAAGATCACCGGCGCACACGACTTCAACGACTACGAGGTCGCCAAGCGCAACAACATCCCGCTGTTCGCGCTGCTGGACACCAAGGGCGCGCTGCGCACCGACGGTCTGTCCTATAACGAAAGCGCGGCCATCGCATCGCGCGCCGCGCGGGGCGAGGATGTGGGCGACGTGTCGAACGTGAACCTCGTCCCCGAGGATCTGCGCGGGCTGGACCGCTATGACGCGCGCAAGCGGGTGATCGACCAGATCACCGCCGACGGCCTTGCCGTGACCTATCTCCACAAGGAGATCGAGAAGGAGACCGGCGCCGAGCATCTTGAGCGCCGCCCTGTCATCGAGAACAAGCCGATCATGCAGCCCTTCGGCGACCGCTCGGGCGTGGTGATCGAGCCGATGTTGACCGACCAGTGGTTCGTGGACACGCAGCGCATCGTCGGCCCCGCGCTGGACGCCGTGCGCGACGGCCGCACCCAGATCCTGCCGGAACAGCACAAGAAGGTCTATTTCAACTGGCTCGAAAACATCGAGCCCTGGACCATCTCGCGCCAGTTGTGGTGGGGCCACCAGATCCCCGTGTGGTACGACGAGGACGGCAACCAGTATTGCGCCCCGACCGAGGCCGAGGCCCAGGCCATGGCCCCCGGCAAGGTGCTGACCCGCGACCCTGACGTGCTGGACACCTGGTTCAGCAGCGGGCTGTGGCCGATCGGCACGCTTGGCTGGCCCGAACCCACGCCGGAACTGGAGAAGTACTTCCCGACCGACGTGCTGGTCACGGGCTTCGACATCATCTTCTTCTGGGTCGCCCGGATGATGATGATGCAGCTGGAGGTCGCGAAGGACATCCCCTTCCACACCGTCTATGTCCACGGGCTGGTGCGCGATGAAAAGGGCGCCAAGATGTCCAAGTCCAAGGGCAACGTCATCGACCCGCTGACGCTGGTGGACGATTACGGCGCAGATGCGCTGCGCTTCACCCTGACCGGCATGGCCGCGATGGGCCGCGACCCCAAGCTGGGCCCGAAACATGTCGAGGTGAACCGCAACTTCGTCACCAAGATCTGGAACGCCACCCGGTTCGCGGAGATGAACGGCGTGCGCGGCGGCGTGGCACGGCCCGCGCCCGCCCATACCGTGAACCGCTGGATCATCGGCGAGGTCGCGCGCATCCGCCAGTCCACCGACGAGGCGCTGGCCGCCTATCGCTTCAACGATGCGGCGACGGGGCTTTACGCCTTCGTCTGGGGCAAGGTCTGCGACTGGTACGTGGAATTCGCCAAGCCGCTGTTCGACGGCGAACACGCCGAGGAAACCCGCGCCACGATGGGCTGGGTGCTGGACCAGTGCTATCTGCTGCTGCACCCGATCATGCCCTTCGTCACCGAGGAGCTGTGGTCCCTGACGGGCGACCGCGACGGCATGCTGGTCCATGGCGAATGGCCCGAATACGGGGCCGAGCTGATCGACGCCGATGCCGACCGTCAGATGAACTGGGTCATCCAGCTGATCGAGGCCGTGCGTTCGGCCCGCGCGCAGATGGGTGTTCCCGCCGGCGCGAAGCTGGACCTGATCGTGACCGAGGCCGACGATGCGGCCCGCGCCGCACTGGCCGCCAACGCCCCGCTGATCGAGCGGATGGCCCGCGTGAACGCGCCCATCGAAGGCGAGGCCGGTCGCGGCATGATCGCGGTCTCGGCCACGGGGGCGTCCTTCGCGCTGCCCATCGGGGACGTGATCGACGTGGCCGCCGAAACCGCGCGCCTGCAGAAATCACAGGCCAAGACGACCAAGGATGCCGACGGCCTGCGCAAGCGCCTGTCCAACCCGAAATTCGTCGAGAACGCCGAGCCCGAGGTCATCGACGAGACCCGCGACAAGCTGGCCGCGCTGGAGGACGACCTTTCGCGTCTCCAGGCCGCACTGGACCAGCTGGCAGCGATGTGAAACGCAAGGGGCGGCCCGATGGCCGCCCCTTCGTCATTCCAGCGATGCGATCGCCTGCGGCAGGCGTTCCTCGAATATCGCAAGCTCGGTTTCAGGGGCGCAACTGATGCGGATGCAGCGGTCCAGCGGCGCGACGCCCGGCATGCGGATGAAGACCCCGCGTTCCTGCAACGCGCCCACCAGCCCCCGCGAGAACGCTCCGTCGCGCCCCGTGTCCAGCGCGACGAAATTCGTGGCCGAGGGCAGCGCCCGCATCCCGTTGTCGGCCCCGATCTGCGCGATCCGGTCCCGCGCCGCCGCGACCGAGGCCACGACATGGGCCAGCCAGCCCTGGTCCTGCAACGCGACCAGCGCGCCGATCTGGGCGATGCGGTTCACGCCGAAATGGTTGCGGATGCGGTCGAAGCCCGCGATCAGGTCGCGATCCCCGATGGCATAGCCGATCCGCGCCCCCGCCAGCCCATAGGCCTTGGAGAAGGTCCGCATGCGGATCACGCGCGGATCGTCCGCCGCGATCCGCGGCACCGCGGCCTGCGGGGCGAACTCGACATAGGCCTCGTCCAGGATCAGCAGGCAGTCGGGCGGCAGGCGATCCAGCATGGCGGTCACGACCGACGCGTCATGCCAGCTGCCCATCGGGTTGTCGGGATTGGCCAGATAGACCAGCTTCGCGCCGACCTGCCGCGCGCGGTCCACCAGCGCCTCGGGATCCTCGGCGTCATCGCGATAAGGGACCTTGTGCAGGACGCCCCCGAAGCCCGCGACGTGATAATTGAAGGTCGGATAGGCCCCTTCCGAGGTCACGACCGCATCGCCCGGTCCGACGATCAGCCGCACCAGGTTGCCCAGCAGCCCGTCGATCCCCTCGCCCACCAGGACATGCGCGGCATCGATCCCCAGATGCGCCGACAGCGCCTGCCGCAGGTCGTGACTGGGCGCGTCGCCGTATTTCCAGATCTCGGCCACGGCCTCGCGCATGGCGCGGGCGGCCAGGGGGCTGGGTCCGAAGGCGCTCTCGTTCGCGCCAAGCCGCGCGTCGAAGGGGCGGCCCATGCGGCGTTCGAGTTCCTCGGGGCCGGTGAAGGGCACCGTCTGGGGAAGGGATGCGGGGATCGGGGCAAATCTTGTCATGGCGCGCAGAATACCCGCGCGCATGGCAGCCGCAAGATGGGCCTCAGAAGGCCCGGAAGGTCATCGTGGTCAGCGTGCGGCTGATATGGGGGATGTCGAACAGCCGATCCGACAGGAAGCGGCCGACATCCTCGTCCTCGGGGATGTAGACCTTGGCGATCAGATCGTAATCCCCCGAGGTCGAGAACAGCTCGCTCACGACCTCTCGGTCGTAGATCGCCTCGGCCACCTGGTAGGTCTTGCCGGGTTCGCAGCGGAACTGCACGAAGACTGCTCGCATCGGGTTCTCCTGTCCTTGCGGCGCGAGGTTAGACCGTGGGCGCCGCGCGGGTCCAGTCCCCCCGCGCATGGCCGCGCCAGAACCGCGCCATCAGCAGGATCGCGGCCAGCGTCAGCCCCACGCACAGCCCCAGCCACAGCCCCGCCGCGCCGACGCCCAGCGGGAAGGCCAGCGCCCAGGCCACCGGCATGCCGACCACCCAGTAGCTGAAGCCCGCCATCCACATCGGCACGCGCGTGTCCTGCACCCCGCGAAGGAAGCCCAGAGCGATCACCTGGAAGGCATCGGTCAGCTGGAACAGCGCGGCGAAGGTCAGCAGCGACACGCCGATGGCAACGATCTCGGGGGCCTGCGGGTCGTTCGGGTCCATGTACAGCCGCACCAGGCCGGGGGCGAAGAAGATGTAGATCGCGATGGCGATGATCGCGAAGACCAGCGACATGGCCGTCACCGTGATGGCCGCGTCCCGCATCCAGGCGCGGTCGCCCCGCCCCTTGGCCTGGCCCACGCGCACGGTAGCCGCGTTGGACAGGCCCAGATGCGCCATGAAGGTGATCGCGGTGATCTGCAGCGCGATCCCGTGGGCCGCCAGCTGCTGCGTGCCGATCCAGCCCATCATGATGTTCGAGGCGACGAACAGCCCGCCCTCGGCCAGCATGGTCAGGCCGATGGGCCAGCCGAGGCGCGCGACCTCGGCCATGGCATGCCAGTCGGGCTTCCAGAAGCGCTGGAACAGCGCGTATTTGCGCGCCTCGGGCAGCCAGGCGGCATAGAGCGCCAGCAGGACCAGCTGGAACAGCTGGACCGTGAAGCTGGCAAGGGCCGCGCCGGTCACGCCCAGCTCGGGCACGCCCAGGTTGCCGAAGATCAGCACCCAGTTCAGGAACAGGTTCAGCGGCAGCCCCGCCAGCGTGACCCACATGACGATGGCCGTCCGCTCCATCGCGGCAAGATATGACGACAGGGTCAGCTGGCCCAGCACCAGCGCTAGGCCCCAGCCCGCGATGCGCAGGTATTCCTGCGCCAGCGCGCTGACGGCGGGCGTCTGGCCAAGCGCCAGCAGGATCGGCTCGGACCACCACAGAAGCGGCATGCCCAGCAGCGCGAACCCCGCCGACAGCCACAGCGCCATGCGGGTGCCGCGGCGGACCTCGGTCTCGCGGCCGGCGGCGATGTTGGTGGCGATGGGGCCCATCACGGCGGTGCCGAAGCCCATGCCCAGGAAGAACAGGATATGGAAGCACGAGGTCGCGATCACCAGCGCGGCAAGGGGTTCGACCCCGTACCAGCCGATCATGACGGTATCGCCCACACCGATGGCCATGCGGGCAAGATGGCTGCCGATCAGCGGCAACCCAAGCGCGAGCGTCGCGCGGATATGGGGGCGATAGCGTGCGTATGACATGGGCAAGGCCATATCCCCTGCCGCCCCTTCGGGCAAGCCGCAGACCGCTGCCGCTTGCCGCAATCCCCCCCATCTGCGATAGATCGCCCGTCCCCGACCATGAGGCCGCCCATGAGCTTTCGCGCCCGCCACCTGCTGGGCATCGATCACCTGAAGCCGGACGAGATCACCGCGCTTCTGGATCTTGCGCAGGAATACGCCGCCTTCAACCGCCGCACGATCAAGCATTCGGACGCGCTGGCAGGCATGACCCAGATCAACATGTTCTTCGAGAACTCGACCAGGACGCAGTCCAGCTTCGAGCTGGCGGGCAAGCGTCTGGGCGCGGACGTGATGAACATGTCCATGCAGTCCAGCAGCGTGAAGAAGGGCGAGACCCTGATCGACACCGCGCTGACGCTGAACGCCATGCAGCCCGACCTGCTGGTCGTGCGCCACCCCCATTCGGGGGCGGTGAACCTGCTGGCCGAGAAGGTGAACTGCGCCGTCATCAACGCGGGCGACGGGCGGCACGAACACCCGACCCAGGCCCTGCTGGACGCGCTGACGATCCGCCGCGCCAAGGGGCGCCTGCACCGGCTGACCATCGCCATCTGCGGCGACATCGCCCACAGCCGCGTCGCGCGGTCGAACCTGATTCTGCTGGGCAAGATGGAGAACCGCATCCGCCTGGTCGGGCCGCCCACGCTCATGCCCTCGGGGGTGGCCGACATGGGGGTCGAGGTTCACCAGGACATGAAGAAGGGGCTGGAAGGGGCCGATGTGGTGATGATGCTGCGCCTGCAGAAGGAACGCATGGATGGCGGCTTCATCCCGTCCGAACGCGAATATTTCCACCGCTTCGGGCTGGATGCCGAAAAGCTGGCTGTCGCCGCGCCCGATGCCATCGTCATGCATCCCGGCCCGATGAACCGCGGGGTGGAAATCGACGGCACCATCGCCGACGACATCAACCGCAGTGTCATCCAGGACCAGGTCGAGATGGGCGTCGCCGTCCGCATGGCCGCGCTGGACCTGCTGGCCCGCAACCTGCGCGCCGAACGCGGCCGCGCCGCATCGGGGGTGATGGCATGACCGCGACCTTCTTCCGCAACGCCCGCCTGATCGACCCCGAGGCACAGACCGACGTCATGGGCAGCCTGCTGGTCCGCGATGGCCGGATCGCGGGCATCGGCGCCCCGGACGAGGCCGCCCCCGAGGGCGCGACCCAGATCGATTGCCGCGGCCGCGCACTGGCCCCCGGCATCGTCGACTGGGGCGTCAAGATCGGCGAGCCGGGCGAGCGTCACAAGGAAAGCTTCCGCAGCGCGGGACGCGCGGCTGCGGCGGGCGGCGTGACCACCGTCATCGCCCGCCCCGACACCCTGCCCCCCATAGACACCCCCGAGGCGCTGGAATTCGCCGCCCGCCGCGCCACCGACGCGCCCGTGAACATCCGCCACATGGCCGCGCTGACCCGCGCCCGCGAGGGCCGCGAGATGGTCGAGATCGGCTTTCTGACGGATGCGGGCGCGGTCGCCTTCACCGATGGCGTGCGCGTCGTGCGCGACAGCAAGCTGCTGTCGCGCTGCATGACCTATGCCCGCGGGCTGGGGGCGCTGATCGTGGGGCATCCGCAGGATGCCTCGCTGTCCGCAGGGGCCGCGGCGACCAGCGGCAAGTTCGCCTCGCTCTATGGCATCCCGGCGGTGTCGCCCATGGCCGAGGTGATGGGCCTCGACCGCGACCTGGCCCTGGTCGAGATGACGGGCGTGCGCTGGCATGCCGACCAGATCACGACCGAGGCCGCGCTGCCCGCGCTGGCACGTGCCCGCGACAAGGGGCTGGACGTGACGGCGGGGATCTCGATCCACCACCTGACGCTGAACGAATACGACGTGGGCGATTACCGGACCTTCTTCCGCTTCACCCCGCCCCTGCGCCCCGAGACCGACCGCCAGGCGATGGTCGATGCCGTGGCCAGCGGCGCGATCGACGTGATCGCCAGCTTCCACACACCCCAGGACGAGGAATCGAAGCGCCTGCCCTTCGAGGCTGCGGCGCCCGGTGCCGTCGGACTGCAGACCCTGCTGCCCGCCGCCATGCGGCTGGTCCATCAGGGCGGGCTGACATTGCCGCAGCTGTGGCGCGCGATCTCGCTCAACCCGGCGCGCAGGCTGGGGCTGGAGGCGGGGCGGCTGGCCAAGGATGCGCCCGCCGACCTGGTGCTGTTCGACCCCGACGCGCCCTTCGTCATGGACCGCTTCGCGCTGTTGTCGAAATCGAAGAACACGCCCTTTGACGGGGCAAGGATGCAGGGCCGGGTCAAGGGGACCTGGGTCGCAGGCAACCGCGTCTATGGGGGCGAGGCATGATCTGGGCGATCTTCGGATATCTTCTGGGGTCCGTCCCCTTCGGCATCGTCATCACGCGGGCGATGGGCCTGGGCGATCTGCGCCAGATCGGGTCGGGCAATATCGGCGCGACCAACGTGCTGCGGACGGGCAACAAGCCCGCGGCCCTGGCGACGCTGCTGCTGGATTCGGGCAAGGGCGCGATCGCCGTGCTGATCGCACGCCAGTTCGGCGGCGCGGATGCGGCCCTGCTGGCGGGGGCCGCGGCCTTCCTGGGGCATTGCTTCCCGGTCTGGCTGGGATTCAGGGGCGGCAAGGGGGTCGCGACCTTCCTCGGCACCATGATCGCGCTGCACTGGCCCGTGGGGCTGGCCGCCTGCGCGGTCTGGCTGGCGACGGCCGCGGTCTCGCGCATCTCCAGCCTGTCGGCGCTGGTGGCCGCGACATCGGCGCCGCTGCTGGCCCTGGGCCTCGGACGGCCCTGGCTGGCACTGGCCGCGGTCTTCATGACGGCGCTGATCTTCCTGCGCCACCATGCCAATATCCGCCGCCTGATGGACGGGTCCGAACCGAAGATCGGGCGGAAGTGACGCCCTAGCGCTGCGCGACGATGGTCGGCCGGTTCGACCGGCTGGCCGCGACGGGGGCGCGTGCTTCTTCGGGTTCGGGCTGGGCATCCGCGATGCCGGGTCCGAACACGGGTTTGGCTGCGCGGGGCGGGGTCTGCATCCGCTCCAGCGCCGATGCACCGCGGCGGGCGGAATGCGCGATCGAGACCAGCGCCGAGGCCGCCGCCGCCAGAAGCACCAGCGCGGCCATCCCCACCATTCCCAGGGCGATCGGCATGGGGGGCACGCCCTCGGCCTGGCGGATCAGCACCGCGACCGCCGCCACCAGCGACAGCGCGCCGATCAGGAAGACAAAGGCCACCAGACGGCCGAACCACGCTAGGAAATCGATACGCATCATCTGCCCCAAATCATTCGTTTCGGCAGGCGATGCCACCACCGGACGCGCCGATCAAGCGCGTCCGGGGTCACATGAACGGGATCAGTACGAATATTCGTCGTAGATCCGGCCCAGATCGCCCTGCCAGTCGCCATGATAGCGTTCGAGCAGCTCGTCGGCGGGGGCCTTGCCGCTGTCCACGCTCTCGCGCAGGGCATTCAGGAAATGCGTCTCGTCGGGGACAAGACCGCCCTGGCCGGGGCGCGCGCGGTTCTTCAGACCCGTCTCGGCGATGGACAGCACCTCGCGCGACAGGTCCAGCAGGCGGACGCCGCCGGCCTCGCCCGCAAGGGCGTCGCGGCCCGCGGCCACCCGCAGGCCCTGGCGCGTCTCGGCGTCCCAGCCCTTGACCAGGTCCCAGGCGGCATCCAGCGCCTGCTGGTCATAGGTCAGGCCCACCCACAGCGCGGGCAGCGCGCAGAGGCGGCGCCACGGGCCGCCATCGGCGCCGCGCATCTCGATGAACTTCTTGACGCGGGCCTCGGGGAAGACGGTCGTCATGTGGTCGGCCCAGTCCGACAGGGTCGGAACCTCGCCCGGCAGGGCGGGCAGGCGACCGTTCAGGAAGTCGCGGAAGGACTGCCCGAGCGCGTCGATATACTTGCCGTCGCGATAGACGAAATACATCGGCACATCGAGAACGTAATCCACCCAGGCCTCGTATCCGAAGCCGTCCTCGAAGACGAAGGGCAGAAGGCCCGTGCGGGCATCGTCCAGGTTCTGCCAGATATGGCTGCGCCAGGATTTCATGCCGTTGGGCTTGCCGTCCAGGAAGGGCGAATTGGCGAACAGCGCCGTCGCCACCGGCTGAAGCGCCAGCGCCACGCGCAGCTTCTTCACCATGTCCGCTTCCGAGGAATAATCCAGGTTCACCTGCACGGTGCAGGTCCGGTACATCATCTGCGTGCCAAGCGTGCCGACGCGCCCCATATAGTCGGTCATCAGCCGATAGCGCCCCTTGGGCATCATCGGCATGTCCTCCTGCGACCAGATCGGCGCGGCACCAAGGCCGATGAAGCCCGCGCCGATATCGGATGCCACGGCCTCGACCTCGGCCAGGTGGCTGTTCACCTCGTCGCAGGTCTGGTGGATCGTCTCCAGCGGCGCGCCCGACAGTTCCAGCTGGCCACCGGGCTCCAGGCTGATATTCGCGCCGTCGCGTTCCAGTCCGATCAGCTTGCCGGCCTCGAGCACCGGGGTCCAGTTGAAGCGGTCGCGCAGACCTTCCAGCATGGCGGTGATGGATGCCTGACCCTCGTAGGGCAGCGGCTGCTTCGTCGCCTCGACATAGCCGAACTTCTCGTGCTCGGTCCCGATCCGCCAATCCCGTGCCGGTTTCTCGCCCGAGGCGACATAGGCTGCCAGTTGATCGCGGCTCTCGATCGGGCCACCGCCCTGCTGGGGAATTGACATGGGGGCGCGGCCTCTTTGACTGGTTGCAGTCGGTCACAGGTGGCAAGCCGACTGCGCCAAGTCAAGGCGTGGGCGGCCGATTGCCCGCGCCGTGATGCGGCCGCCGCCACAGCACCGCAAGACGTGGCGCATCGGACACGCGCATCGCCTGCGCAAGGACGCCCATGTCGATGCCGGGCAGCCGCGCGAAGGCATCGGCCAGCGCCTCGGCGCCCTGCGCGTCGACGGGTACCAGCAGCGCCTCGGGGCCCGCGCCGCGCAGGCGCCAATGCGCATGGCCACGCAGGTCGATCAGGCGGATCTCGGACAGGTCCGACAGGGCCATCTCTCCGCCCATGCTGTCGGTGCCCCAGTAGCGGACGGCCCCCTCGACCACCTCGACCAGGCCGGGCGAGGCGACGTCGCGATGAAAGAAGGACCGCCGCACCGCCCCAAGCGCCAGGACCGCGCCGACACCCGCCAGCCCCGCGCCCAGGACGCCCCAGAACCAGCCGCCGCGCGTCGCGATCCAGATGCCCAGCACCGCCACGGCGGCGCTGACGATCGCCTCGGAATGACGGCGCAGCCTGTCGCGCAGCTCGGGGCGGATCATGCGTCCTGCCACCGGGCCAGGTCGTCCTCGTCGCCATCCTTGGCCGCGACCCAGGCGACGGAACCGTCGCGGCGGATCTCGCGCTTCCAGAAGGGCGCGCGGGATTTCAGCCAATCCATGAGATAGTCGGCCCCCTCGAACGCGGCGCGGCGGTGGCGGGCGGCGGTGGCGACCATCATGATCGGCTCGCCCACCGCGATGGTGCCGTGCCGGTGCAGGATGTGCCAGTCCGACAGCCCGAAACGCTCCGCGGCCCGTTCGCCGTATTCCGCCAGAAGCCGCTCGGTCATGCCGGGATAATGCTCGATCTCGAGCGCGCTCAGGATGCCGCCCTCGTCCCGGACGATGCCGGTGAAGGTGACGATGGCGCCCGCATCCCGCCCGAAATCGCGCAGCTGGGTCGCGAGGTCGAAGGGCGCGGACTGCACATGGGCCGACATGGGATCAGCCGCCCGTCATCGGCGGAAAGAAGGCCAGTTCCCGGACCCCGTCCAGCGGCGCGTCCAGATCGGCCAGCTGCTGATCGACCGCGCAGCGCAGCGATGCGGGATCGGCAAAGGCCGCCGCATGGCCCGCCGAACGCGCCGACAGTTCGGCCATCAGCGCGCGCACGGTCGCGGCCCGGGTCTCGACGGTCTCGCGCGGGGTGCCCACGCGTTCGCGCAGGGACGCGAAATACAGGACCTCAAGCGTCATCACCCGGTTCCTTGAGGAAGGGCAGCGCCTTGGTGAAATAGTCCCAGCCCGTCCAGAAGGTCAGGCCCGCGGCGATCCAGATCAGGACCAGCCCCGCATGGGTCGCCAGTGCCGCGGGGCTGCCCGACCAGATCAGGCCGGTCTCGCCCACGCGGGGGGGGCTGCCGACCTCGACATAGGCAAGCCCCGTCCCGAGGAACAGGACCGAGATCGCGACCATCTGCACGGTGGTCTTCCATTTCGCGAGATTGGTCACCGACAGGTTCCGCGACCGGTCGCCCAGGTATTCGCGCAGGCCCGACACGAAGACCTCGCGGAACAGGATCACCGCGACGGGCAGGATCAGCCAGGGGTTCATGCCGCTGTAACCGGTGATCACCATCAGCGCGATCACCACCATCGCCTTGTCGGCGATCGGGTCCATCGCCGCGCCGAAGCGGCTTTCCTGTTTCCACGCGCGGGCAAGATAGCCGTCGAACCAGTCGGTCACGGCCGCCAGCAGGAACAGCGCAAGCGCCGCCCAGTCGGCCCAGGGCCGTTGGAAATAGAGGAACATCAGCGGCACCGCCGGGGCGGCGAGCAGTCGCATCATCGTCAGGATATTGGGCAGGGTCCAGCGCATGGCCGCAAGCTAATCCCTGCCCGTCAGCTTGGAAAGGGGCAAGGCGCAGTGTCAGGCAGGCTCGGCGCAGCCCTCGGGCAGATCGAAGCGCCTGCCCGCGATGATCAGGCGATGCGCACGGATGCGGTATTCGCCCAGCGAACCCGTGGCGGGGCCGAAGACCTCGACCATGTCGCCCTGCAGGATCGGCGCATCCTCGAGGCCGGCGGCGCGATTCTCGGCGTGGCTGGCAAGCTCGACGGTCCAGTTGAAGCCGTCGGCGGCGCGGACCTGCAGGGCCGGCTGGCTGCCCGCGATGTTGATGTCCGTCAGAAGGCCCGTCAGGCGCTGACCGCCCCCGGTGGGGACTGCGCCCGTGACATCCACGGGTGCGCGGCAGGGGCTGCGATCAGCAAGAAGGCCGAAGGAGCGGAGGAAAGGCATGGCAATCTCCCTTGTTCGGTTGGGCGTCAACCTTAGCGCGAAACCGACGATCCCCCGCGGTAGCACGATACCCTTTGGCATAATCGCGGATTTCCGCCCGTCTCAGCCCTTGGCGTGGAAGTGGTCATAGACCTTCTGCGCGATCGCCGCCGAGATCCCCTCGACCGCCTGCAGATCGGCCAGACCCGCACGGCTGACGGCCTTGGCGCTGCCGAAATGCGACAGCAGCGCACGCTTGCGCGCGGCGCCGACGCCCGCGATCTCGTCCAGGGGGTTCGACATGACCGATTTCGCGCGCTTGGCGCGATGGGTGCCGATGGCCCAGCGATGCGCCTCGTCGCGCAGGCGCTGGACGAAATACAGGACCGGGTCGTTCATCCGCAGCGCGAAGGGGCGCTGGCCCGCACGGTGGAACTCCTCCTTTCCGTGGTCGCGGTCCTGGCCCTTGGCCACGCCGATCATCGGGATGTCCTCGACCCCCATCTCGGCCATGATCTCGTGCACCGCCGACACCTGCCCCGCGCCACCGTCGATCAGCAGCAGGTCGGGCCAGGCCTCGGTCATGCGGTCCGGGTCCTCTTTCAGCAGGCGGGCGAAGCGGCGGGTCAGCACCTCCTTCATCATGCCGAAATCGTCGCCCGGCGTGATCTCGGTGCCCTTGATGTTGAACTTGCGGTACTGGTTCTTGATCCAGCCTTCCGGCCCCGCGACGATCATGCCGCCGACGGCGTTCGTGCCCATGATGTGGCTGTTGTCATAGACCTCGATCCGGCGCGGGGGCGCGGGCAGCTCGAACGCCTCGGCCAGCCCTTCGAGCAGGCGCATCTGGGTCGCGCTTTCGGACATGCGCCGCGCAAGGCTCTCCTTGGCGTTGCGCAGGGCGTTCGTGACCAGCTCCTGCTTCTCTCCGCGTTGGGGGACCAGCAGCTCGACCTTGCGGCCCGCGCGTTCCGACAGGATGTCGCCCGCCAGCTCGGGATCCTCGGGGGGATGGGACAGGACCACCTGCCGCGGCGGCGGCTTGTCGTCATAGAACTGCACGAGGAAGGCCTGCATCACCTCGTCGGGGGATTCGGCACCGCCAAGGCGGGGATAAAAGTCGCGGTTGCCCCAGCTTTGATTGCCGCGGATGAAGAAGACCTGCAGGCAGGCCTGCCCGCCCTCCATGTGCAGGGCGATGATGTCGGCCTCGGCCACGCCCTTGGGGTTGATGGCCTGCACCGACTGCACGGCGGTCAGCGCCTTGATCCGGTCGCGCAGAGCGGCGGCGCGTTCGTATTCCATCGCCTCGGCCGCCTCGGCCATCTCGGCCTTGAGATTGGCCTGGATGGTCGTCGACTTGCCCTGCAGGAAGCGTTCGGCATCGCCGACAAGGGCGTTGTAATCCTCGACCCCGATGCGCCCGACGCAGGGGCCGCTGCATCGCTTGATCTGGTACAGCAGGCAGGGCCGGGTGCGGGATTCGAAGACGCTGTCGGTGCAGTTGCGCAGCAGGAACACCCGCTGCAGCTGCGTCAGCGTCCGGTTCACGGCCCCCGCGCTGGCGAAGGGCCCGTAGTAATCGCCCTTCTCGGATTTCGCGCCGCGATGCTTCTTGATCTGCGGAAATTCGTGTCCCTTGGCGACAAGGATGTTCGGGAAGGACTTGTCGTCGCGCAGCAGCACGTTGTAGCGCGGCTTCAGCTGCTTGATCAGGTTCTGTTCCAGCAGCAGCGCTTCGGTTTCGGTAGTGGTCGTCAGGAACATCATGGCCGCGGTCTCGCGGATCATGCGGGCGATGCGCGCCGAATGCCCCGAGGGGCGGGCATAGTTCGACACCCGCGCCTTCAGGTCGCGGGCCTTGCCGACATAGAGAACGGCCTGCTGCGCATCCAGCATCCGATAGACGCCGGGGCTGCCGTCGAGCGTTCTGACATAGTCCTGGATGAGCGCGTGGCCGGTTTTCTGGGTCATGTCGTCAAGAAAGTGATTCTTTTCGTCGGCTGCAAGTTTCCGACTGCCTTGGCAAGGGAGAGTCTTTCCACGGATTCTGTGGATAACTCTGTGCAAGGCCTGTGAGGCAGCCCCGCCCACACCAGCAATCGTTACAGTTCAGTGAAACTGCCCTATTTTTAGGCAGCGCCCAAGGGCATTGATTTCATTGCCTTTATTTTTCATCCACAGGGGAAGCATCGGAAATACATGGAAGAATCCCGGTCATGCACATGAACGCGGGCGGCGGGTGGACAAAGATGCCGCAGGGGAATGGCGGCGGGCCTATTCACGGCCCTGCACATCGGGCGTCTTCCACCCCAGATGCTGCCCTCCGTCCACGCAGATCAGCTGCCCCGTCACCCCCCGCGCCGTCACGAGATAGCGCAGCGCGTCGCAGATGCCCTGCGGGTCCGCACCGCGCCCCAACACGGTCGAGGCGCGCTGCCGGGCAAAGTGATCCTCGGGCTGGCGGGCGCCGATCAGGGTCGGTCCGGGACCGATCGCGTTCACGCGGATATCGGGGGCCAGCCCCTGCGCGGCGGTGCGCGTCAGCCACCACAGCCCGGCCTTGGCGATGGAATAGGTCATGAATTCAGGCGTCGGCTTCAGCACCCTCTGATCGACCATGTTGACGACCACGGCCTGCGCCTCGGGTTCGCCATTCTCGTCGGGGGCGGCCTTGGGGGCCTGCGCGGCAAAGGCCTGCATCAGCTGGAAGGGCGCGCGCAGGTTGCTGTCCATGTGCCTGTCCCAGCCCTCCATCGAGGCGCTGTGCAGGTTGTCGTAATCGAAGATCGAGGCGTTGTTCACCAGGACGCCCAGCTGCCCCATCGCGTCGTGGACCCGCCCGACCAGCGCACCCGCCTGGTCGTGGTCCAGCAGATCCGCCTGGAAGGTCCGCGCATCGACGCCCAGATCACGCGCATCGGCGGCGGTCTGTTCGGCAGCCTCGCCCGATCCGGCGTAATGGATCGCGACGGGATGCCCCATGCGGGCCAGTTCCAGCGCCATCGCGCGGCCCAGCCGCTTCGCGCCACCCGTGACCAGTGCGACGCGCTTCACAGCAGCACCCATGCATAGGTCCCGTAGCAGGCCAGCAGCACGGCCCCCACGGCACGCCCCATCGCGATGCCCCGGAACAGGAACGGCATCAGCAGGGCCGAGCTTGCCAGCATGACCCACAGGTCCAGCCGCAGCATCTCGGGCGGGACGGGCAGCGGTGCGACGATCGAGGTGATCCCAAGGATCGCGAGGATGTTGAAGATGTTCGAGCCGACGACATTGCCAAGCGCCATGTCCGCCCGCCCCCGCAGCGCCGATGCGACCGAGGCCGCCAGTTCCGGCAACGAGGTTCCGATGGCCACCAGCGTCAGGCCGATCACCGTGTCGCTGATCCCAAAGGCCAGCGCGATCTCGGTCGCGCCCGCGACCAGCATGTTCGCCCCGATGGGCAGCGCGACCAGGCCCGCGGCCAGCCAGATGGCGATGCGCGGCCAGGTGGCGCCCAGCTCGGCGCCCTCGACCTCGTCGGCGGCCTCGGCCTTGCCGGTGGTCAGCTGGCGCCACAGCACCAGCGACAGCGCGACCAGCAGCAGCACGCCCTCGATCCGGCCGATGGTCCCCGTGAAGGCCAGCGCGATCAGCAGGACCGAGGCCCCCATCATCATCGCCCAGCTCTCGCGCAGGTCGTGCCCGCGTGTCGGGATGCCCGAGATCAGCGCGGTCGCGCCCAGGATCACCAGCACGTTGGCCACGTTCGATCCAACGACATTGCCCAGGGCGATGCCGCTGGACCCCTTCAGCGCCGCCGACAGCGACACCAGAAGTTCGGGCGCCGAGGTGCCGAAGGCCACGACGGTCAGGCCCACCACCAGGGGCGTGATGCCCAGCCGCAGCGCAAGGTTCACCGCGCCCTTGACCAGCAGGTCGCCACCAAGGACCAGAAGGACAAGCCCGCCCAGGACAAGAAGAATTTCAGCGATCACGACGCCCGATCCCAAGAATGTTGCGCAGGGCCCGGCGGAAGGCAGGGCCGCGGATGACGGCCATCGCGACCATCACCAGAAGAAACAGAAGAACGACGCGGATGCTCATGCGCGGGTTCCGAAGCGCTGGAACGCGGCGCGTTCCTCGGCGGCGTCGAACAGCGCATCTGCGGACAGCCCGATCCGGCGCAGCAGCGGACGGCGCAGGCCAAGCGCGTCGAAGCGCAGCTTCTCGCCGTAAAGCTCCTTCATCTTGGGGACCAGGTGGCCGATCCCGTCCGCAAGCCCGAGGCGCACGGCCTCTCGGCCCGCCCAGAATTCGCCGGTGAACAGGTCGCGATCCGCGTCCAGCCGGTCGCCGCGACGGCTGCGGACATGGTCCTTGAAGGCTTCGTGGATGGGCAGCAGGATGTTGTTCAGCCGCGCGACATCCTCGGGGTTCTCGGGGCGGAAGGGATCCATGGTGGATTTCGACCGACCCGCCGTGTGGACCCGACGCTCGATGCCCCACCGCTCGATCAGCTCGTGGAAGCCGAAGCCCGCCGAGATCACGCCGATCGACCCCAGGACCGAGCTTTCGTCCGCCCAGACCCGGTCCGCCGCGCAGGCCAGCCAATAGCCGCCGGACGCGGCCATGTCCTCGACGAAGGCATGGACGGGGACGCCGGTCTCGTCGGCGACGCGACGGATGCGCGCACCGATCAACGAGGATTGCACCGGCGATCCGCCGGGCGAATTGATCGCAAGGGCCACTGCGACGGGCTTGCCGCGCCGGAAGGCGCGTTCGATCAGCGGGGCCAGTGCGGCGTCGTTCAGCCCGCCGCCACGACCGGCGCCACCGATGGCGCCCGTCAGGCGGATGACCGCGACGCGCGGCTTGCGGGACAGGAGCGGGGTCAGGACGGGTATGCGCATGTCACGACAGATAGGCGCTGCGCATCGCGGCGACAAGCAGCCGCGTCAGCCTGCCGCGCGGATCGTGTCGCCAGGAATGAAGGTCGGCGTCAACGAGATGACGCGATCCTCGGGGCGGGTATCCTTGCCCGCCACCAGCCGCGCCGCGCGGCGACCGATATCGACGCGGCGCGCATCGGTCGTGGCCAGCCGCACCGGCAGCCCGTCCAGCAGATCGACGCCGTTGAAGCCCGCAAGCCCGATCCGACCCGGCACGTCATATCCCTGGTCCAGGCAGTGCAGCATCCCCCCTGCCCCGATCATGTCGTTCGAGAAATAGAGGAAATCCAGATCCGGCGCGCGCGACAGGATGCGCTCGGTCAGCTCGCGGCCCTTCAGCAGCGACGACCCGCCCTGGTAGTATTCGCGCGCCTCCAGCTGGATACCGGCCCTGGACAGGCCCTCCTCGAAGCCCAGCAGGCGTTTGCGGGCGCGGTGATCCTCGGGCATGTGCGTGCCGACGAAGCCGATCCGGCGATAGCCCGCGGCGACAATGCGCTCGGCCATCTCGCGGCCCGCGCGGATGTGGCTGATGCCCACCAGCGTGTCGATCCCCTCGCCGTCGGTATCCATGATCTCGACCACCGGGATGCCGGAATTCTGCAGCATGGCGCGGGCGGCCTTGCTGTGTTCCAGCCCCGCCAGGATCACCCCCGAGGGCCGCCAGGACAGCATGTCGTACAGCACCATCTCCTCTCGGGCGGGGGAATAGTTGGTGACCCCGATGACCGGCTGCAGCCCGGTATCGTCCAGTTCCGCCGAGATCCCGCCCAGCACGTCGGGAAAGACCAGGTTCGACAGCGACGGGATGACGACTGCCACCAGGTTGACCCGCTGGCTGGCCAGCCCGCCCGCGATCTTGTTGGGCACGTATCCCAGCATCTTGGCGGCGGTCAGCACCTTTTCGCGCGTGGCGGCCGACACGTCGCCCCGGTTGCGCAGGACGCGGCTGACCGTCATCTCGGACACCCCCGAGGCCTCGGACACATCGCGGAGGGTCAGCGGGCGTCGCGGTCTGGTAGGGATCATGGGATGTCGTTTCCGGTGTTGCAGGCCCGTCATGTTAGCGCGGGTCACGCCCTGCCACAACCAGCGCCGGATCACCGCTTGCCAAAGCGCCCCCCTGCCCGATATTCAGGGCGCGACGGCCCCGTGGCTCAACTGGATAGAGCAGCCCCCTCCTAAGGGGCAGGTTGCAGGTTCGAATCCTGCCGGGGTCACCAGATCATCCCTGACGATCGTCGAGCAGCGCGATGCCGTTGCGCCGGTGCCGGAAGGCCAGCTGGCGGCCTGCGCTGCCCTTGACCAGGATCCGGACGGGATGCGGCAGGGCCCCGCCTTGCGACAGGTCGGGAAAGATCGACAGCAGCTCGGCCCTGCCGCCCTCGTCGATCGCACGCAGCGCCTCGGGGCCGGCATAGAGGGATTCGGCCTCGGCCCCGTTCGCCATGACGATCTCGTGGCGGTCGAACATGAAATGCACATAGGTGACGCTGCGCAGGTCGTTCGCCATCTCGATCCCCTCGACGTCCAGCAGCTGCTTGACCGCGACCAGGACCTCGGGTGCCGCGAACATGCGCATCGCGATGCGAGAGCGGACCAGAATGCGATGCTGCCCCGACAGCACGAGGTCGCGCGCGGGACGCCCCTCGCCCAGGGCGCCAGCCGCGACGCGGACAGGCCGGGTCGAGGGGTCGGCATCCAGCTGCAATGCGTCATAGCTGCGCCTGCCGATCCAGCGGATCGGCTGGGCGCCCCCATCGCGGGTCAGCACCAGGTCGCCCACCCGCAGCGCATCGGCGCGGCACTGCCCCCCCGGCGTGTCGATCAGCGTCCCGGCCGCGAAGCAGATCGGCGTCGCGAACTCGGAATAGGCCCCGGCGTTGAACGCACTGTCGCCCGTCTCGAACGGGCCGGGATCGATCGTGCCGTCGCCGTCGTAATCCAGGTCGACATCGCGATCGGTGGTGTAGCTTTCGCCATTGGCGATGCTTGCCTCGGGGGTCACGAGCACGTTCTGAAGCCTGGGGGCCGAAGGGTCGCGGCTGACCAGGACCGACCCGTTGAAGCGCAGATACAGATCGCCCAGCCCGCTGACATCGCCCTGGATGGTGGCGACCTGACCGGGGTTCTGGGGCTCGTAGACGTATTTCGGGGTCCGCGTCTCGTAATCGGCAAGGTTGTCATAGACGACGATGCCGATGATCCCGCCGCTTCCGGTCAGCTGCCCGTCGGATGTCTCGCCCTGGGCGGTGACGACGACGATGTCGTCGCTCTCGAACAGGCGCTGTCCGCCAGAGATGCGCGCCTGCCCCGCATCGTCGTTCCCCCCGTTGCTGACGGTCCCGACAGAGGCGTTGTTGGCGATGTTGTCGCCACCGATGGCAAATTCGATCGTCATGCGCTGATCCCTGAACTGGAGGAAGTTCCCCTCCGATCAGACCAGAAACGGCAATTGGATCAACGAAGTCGGGCCCGATGGGGGCCATTTGGCAACCGGTCGGCGAACCGTTCGCGACCGCACGCCACCCATGGTTGCTGGCGCGACAAAGGTTTGCGCACGATGCAATATGCGCGCCTTGGGTGATTCGCCGGGTTCAGTCGCCCCGGATGCGGTCGCGGATAGCCCATGCCATGCCCGCCACCAGCAACAGCGCCATCGCGTACCAGGTCAGCGCGTAGGACAGGTGCGAATTGCGGAAGTCGATGATCGTCAGCCCGCCGCGCGGCCAGGCGTCGGGGCTGCCCTGCTGGTCGGCGTCGATGAAATATCCGGGCTGCGCGTCGATGCCCGTCGCCGCGTTCATGGCGGCGATATCGCGCGAGACCCAACGATCGGCCTCGGGATCGTTCTTCTCCAGCAGGGTGCCGCCGGGTTCGGTGATGCGCAGCAGCCCCTCGATCCGCTGGCGGCCCTCGGGGCGGGTCCAGTCGCCCGATGCGGGAACGAAGCCGCGATTGATCCAGACCGCCCCCTCGGGGCGATCCAGCGGTGTCATCAGCCAGAAGCCGGGACCGATCTCGGTCACGGCCTTGACCAGAAGCGAGCTGTCATGGCGGAAGCTGCCCGTCACCTCGACCCGCAGATAGGCGTCGTCGTCCTGGGTCACGGGCGGTTCGGGCGGGGCGACGGGATCGCCATGGGCGCGGGTCTCGACGGCCTCGATCAGGTCCAGCTTCCACGACAGGCGTCGCATCTGCCAGTTCCCGAGGCCGATCAGGGTCACGAAGACCAGCCCCGCCAGCGCCAGCAGGACGATGTCCAGCCAGCGCCTGCGCCCATGTTCCCGCGCCTCGGTCACGGCAGGTTGCGAACCCGCTCGATCTGGTCGTGCGACGGCATCATGTTCTCGTTGAGGTGGAACATGACCCAGATCGACCCGGCCAGGACGATGACCAGCAGCGTCGCGGTGAAGACCAGCGACATGAACTGCCAGCCGTTCTCGGCGCGGAAAGTCACGTGCAGGAAGTAGTGGACATGCACCAGGATCTGGATCGCGCCCAGACCGAAGATGATGCCCACGGCCCAGGGCAGCCCGACCTCGAACTCGCCGATGACCAGGCCGAAGGGGATCAGGGTCAGGATCACCGACAGGCCAAAGCCGATCAGGTAGGACTTGTAAGAGCCGTGCGCCTCGTTGTCATGCGCGCTCATAGCAGCACCCCCGTGAGGTAGACGAAGGAAAAGACGCCGATCCAGATCAGGTCGAGGAAGTGCCAGAACAGGCTGAGGCACATGATCCGGCGGCGGTTCTCGTGGGTCAGGCCGTGCATGCCGACCTGGGTCAGCAGGACGACCAGCCAGATGCAGCCCGCGGTGACGTGCAGCCCGTGCGTGCCGACCAGGAAGTAGAAGGACGACAGGAACGCGCTGGCCATGGGCGTCGCGCCCAGGTGCCACAGGTGGCTGAACTCGTAGATTTCCAGCCCCAGGAACGCGAGGCCGAAGATGCCGGTGACGATCAGCCAGCGCACGAGGCCCTTCTGGTCGTCATTCTGCATCGCGATGACCGCGAAGCCGTAGGTGATGGACGAGAAGAGCAGCATGAAGGTCGAGACGAGGATCATCTCGATCTCGAACAGGTCGGCGGGGGACGGCCCCGCCGCATAGTTCTGCCCCAGCACGGCATGCACGGCGAACAGGATCCCGAAGATGAGGCAGTCGCTCATCAGGTAGATCCAGAAGCCCAGCATGGTGCCGGTGTCGTGGCCGTGCTCTTCCTCGTCGTGCTCGGTCTCGAACACGTGGAACTGGAAGGGCTTGTCGTCGCCGGGTTCGGCTTCCTTCGCCATCCCGCCGGTCTTTTGCGCGATGCTGCTCATCAAGCCTGCTCCACCAGTTGGCGCGTGCGCGCCGCTTCGATTTCGCCGACCTCGTCCGCCGGCACATAGTAGTCGCGGTCGTAGTTGAAGGTATGCGCGATCCCCAGGCCCACCGAGGCCAGGAAGCCGAGCGCCGCCAACCACCAGATGTGCCACACCAGCGCGAAGCCCATCACCGTCATGAAGCCCGAGATGATGATCCCCGAAGCCGTGTAGCGCGGCATGTGGATCGGCACGAAGCCGTCCAGCGGGCGCTTGTACTCGTTGCGCTTCATGTGCTCGTAGGCGTCGATGTCATGCACCTGCGGGGTGAAGGCGAAGTTGTAGTAGGGCGGCGGCGACGAGGTCGACCATTCCAGCGTGCGCCCGTTCCAGGGATCGCCCGAGAAGTCGCGCAGGCGCGGCGTGTTGCGGTCGCGGATCGAGACGTAGAGCTGCATGAAAAACGCGGCGATCCCGATGGCGATGCAGACGGCGCCGATCGCTGCCGTCACGAAGTAGACGGCATAGGCGGTATCCTCGAACTGGCTGAGACGGCGCGTGACGCCCATCAGGCCCAGGACATACAGCGGCATGAACGCCAGGTAGAAGCCGACGATCCAGAACCAGAAGCTGACCTTGCCCCAGAACGGGTCCAGCTTGAAGCCGAAGGCCTTCGGGAACCAGTAGCTGATGCCCGCGAAGACGCCGAAGACCACGCCGCCGATGATCACGTTGTGGAAATGCGCGATCAGGAACAGCGAGTTGTGCAGCACGTAATCCGCAGGCGGAACGGCCAGCAGCACGCCCGTCATGCCGCCGATCACGAAGGTCAGCATGAAGCCCACCGTCCACAGCATGGGGGGCTCGAACCGGATGCGGCCCTTGTACATGGTGAACAGCCAGTTGAAGAGCTTGGCCCCCGTCGGGATCGAGATGATCATCGTCGTGGTGCCGAAGAAGGCGTTCACGTTCGCCCCCGCCCCCATCGTGAAGAAGTGGTGCAGCCACACGATATAGCTGAGGACCATGATCACGCAGGTCGCGTAGACCATCGAGGTATAGCCGAACAGGCGCTTCGAGGAGAAGGTGCAGACCACCTCGGAGAAGATGCCGAAGATGGGCAGGATCAGGATGTAGACCTCGGGGTGGCCCCAGATCCAGATCAGGTTCACGTACATCATCGGGTTGCCGCCGAGATCGTTCGAGAAGAAGTTCGTCCCGATGTAGCGGTCGGCCGTCAGCAGCGCGAGCGTGGCGGTCAGCACGGGGAAGGACGCCACGATCAGCACGTTCGTGCACAGCGTCGTCCAGCAGAAGATCGGCATCTTCATCCAGCCCATGCCCGGTGCGCGCATCTTGACCAGCGTCACCAGCAGGTTGATCCCGGACAATGTCGTCCCGATCCCCGCGATGTTCAGCGCCCAGAGATAGTAGTCCATCCCCACGCCGATGCTGTATTCCGGTCCCGACAGCGGCGGATAGGCCAGCCAGCCGGTCGTCGCGAATTCACCCACGAACAGCGACACCATGATCAGCACCGCACCCGAGGCCGTCAGCCAGAAGCTGAAGTTGTTCAGGAACGGGAAGGCCACGTCGCGCGCGCCGATCTGCAGCGGCATGACATAGTTCATGAAGCCCGTGACGAAGGGCATCGCCGCGAAGAAGATCATGATGACGCCATGCGCCGTGAAGATCTGGTCGTAATGGTGGGCGTTGAGGTATCCCTCGTATCCCATCGACGCCAGCGCCTGCTGCGCCCGCATCATGATCGCATCGGCGAAGCCGCGAACGAACATGATCAGGCCCAGCACCATGTACATGATGCCGATCTTCTTGTGGTCGATCGAGATGAACCAGTTGCTCCAGAGATATCCCCAGAGCCGGAAATAGGTGAGTGCGCCCACGACCGCACCGCCCAGAAGGACGGTGCCGACGAAGGCGGCAAGGATGACGGGCTCCTGGAACGGAAGGACGTCCCAGGTCAGCCGGCCGAATATCGGGTCGGTCACAAGGGCACCGGCGGTCCCGTAAACTGTATCTGCTGTTGCCATTTTCTCAGTTCGCCTCGGTAGGTGCGGTCCGGGTCCCGATCGCGGGGGCCTCGGCGGGCGTCGACTGCAGCGGCGCGTCCAGTGCGGCCAGGATGTCGGCCGCATGCGCGCTGTCGGTCGGACGCAGGATCTCGAACAGGGCCTCGGGGTTCTCGACCGAGCAGATGCCGCGATAGGCCTCGCGGTTGTACAGCCCCTCGATGCCGCCGCCGCCAAGGGCGTCGACCATCATCATGTCGTTGACGCAGAGGTCGTCGTCGCTGACGCAGAGGTTGAGGATGCGGTCCCAGAGGTTCTCCTCGATGCCGTCGAAGGCGGTGACCGGGTGGTCGATCGAGGGTTTCTCCAGTTCGACGAAGGTGTCGCGGTCCAGCATCCCGCCTTCGCTGCGGACGTTCTCGACCCACTGGTCGAAGCCCGCCTGGTCGAAGCTGTGCAGGTCGAAATTCATGTGGTTGAAGCCGTTGCCGCTGTAGTTCGCCGAGAAGCCGCGGAAGGTGCCCTCCTCGTTCATCACGGCGTTCAGCTCGGTCTGCATGCCGGCCATCGCGTAGATCTGTCCAGCCATCGCGGGCACGTAGAACGAGTTCATCACGGTGGTCGAGGTGATGCGCCATTCGACCGGACGGTCGGTGATGACGGCGGCCTCGTTGACCATCGCCACGCCCTGCTCGGGATAGATGAACAGCCATTTCCAGTCCATCGCGACGACCTCGACGACCAGCGGCTCGACATCGGGGTCGATCGCCTTGTCGGCCGAGATGCGCCCGAGCGGGTCATAGGGGTTCAGGCGGTGCGTCGCGACCCAGGTCAGGCCCGCAAGGCAGATGATGATCGCCAGCGGAACCATCCAGACCACGACCTCGAGGCTGATCGAGTGGTCCCATTCGGGTTCGTACTTCGCCTTCTTGTTCGAGGCGCGGTAATGCCATGCGAAGAACGCGGTCAGCGCCATCACGGGCAGAATCACGATCAGCATGAGGATTGTGGAATAGACGATGAGATCGCCTTGTTGGGCGGCCACGTCCCCGGAAGGGTCGAGAACCACAAGATCGCAGGCCGAGACGGTCGCGAGTGCAGGGAGGACTGCAAGTTTTTGCCAGACGCGCATGGGGTTACTCACCAGCCTTTGGGTGTCGTCTTTCGTTAAGGACAGGACCGTCATATAGAACGCCCTGCCCGCGCGGGCACCGTGTAACTCTGCCGCATCCCGTGATACAAGTCGCCGATCTACAAATGGCAGTGTCTTCGACGCATGGCGTTACCACAACCTTCTACATGAACAGTGACAGGCAGCCCCTTCATGACCAGCACTGACGCACATCACAGCGAACACGCCACGATCGACGAGGTGGTCACCACCGTCATCATGGCGCGCGTCACCGATTTCTTCGGCTTCTTCGTATATGCCATCGCCTCGGCGCTGGTTTTCCCGGAACTGTTCTTCCCGAACCAAGACCCGGTCACCGGAACCCTGCTGAGTTTCGCAATCTTTTCATTGGCTTTCATCGCCCGTCCCATCGCAAGCGTCCTGGGCCGCGAGGCGCAGAAGGTGATCGGCCGCAAGGGCAAGGTGATGGCCGCGCTGATGCTTCTGGGCGTCTCGACCGTGGCGATCGGCCTGCTGCCGGGCCATGACAGCATCGGCGTGATGGCGCCGATCCTGCTGGCGGTCTTCCGCTTCGTGCAGGGCCTGGGCCTTGGCGGGGCATGGGACGGACTGACGCTTCAGCTTCAAAATGCCGCACCCGAGGGGCGCAAGGGCGTCTACGGCATGGTGCCGCAGCTTGGCGGACCCATCGGATTCTGCGTCGCGGCCTCGATCTTCTTCGTGCTGACGGGCTTCCTGACCCACGAGGAATTCCTGCGCTATGGCTGGCGTTTCGCCTTCTTCGCGGTCATCGCGGTGAACGTCGTGTCGCTGTTCGCGCGCCTGCGCCTGCTGGAAACCGACTTCGGCAATGACGAGCGCCTGATGCAGTCCGCCCCCTATGGCGATCTGATCCGCAACCACTGGCGCCCGATCGTGCTGTCGACCTTCCTGCCGCTGGCCAGCTATGCGCTGTTCCACATGGTGACGGTCTTCCCGCTGGCCTATGCCAAGCTCTATTCGGACCACGAGATCGCGACGATCCTGCTGTGGGAACTGCTGGGCGGTTCGCTGGCGATCGTTTCGGTCATGGCCTCGGGGCCGCTTGCCGACCGCTTCGGTCGCCGCACCCTGCTGGGTGTCACGACCGCGCTGATTCCCCTTCTGTGCCTGACCATCGGCACGCTGGACACGGCGCCGGGCGTCTTCATCGTGACGGGCATGGTCCTGCTGGGGCTGGCCTATGGCCAGGCAAGCGCGATCGTTCCGAACCGCTATCCGACGCAGTTCCGCTATTCGGGTTCGGCGCTGTCGACGAACTTCTCGTGGCTGTTCGGCGCGGCCTTCGCGCCGCTGGTCGGGCTGTCGCTGACCTCGGCATTCGGGCTGTGGTCCGCCGCGCTGTACCTGCTGTCGGGCGCAATCGTGACCTGCGCCGCGCTGTATTTCCTGCGAATCACCGAACACCGCTGATCGCGCAAAACGCCTCTGCCCGCCCCGTTCGGCGGGCAGAGAGCCCCCTCTGCGGCGATCTGCCGCAGACCTTCCCCTAGCCCGAGAACACCCAGTTTCCCGATCCCAGCACCGGCGCGGCCCGGTCGCTGACCGAATCGCTGCGCGAGAATCGCACCGGGCTGCGCAGCCCCGCGATTCCCTCGGGTGCGATGCGCAACCCGCGCGCGTGGATCTGCGGATCGTCCAGCGCCTCGGCCACGGAATTGATCGGGCCGCCCGGAACGCCCACGGCGGTCAGCGCGTCGATCAGGTCGGATTTCGCCCAAGCCCGCGTCGCCTCGGACATCGCGGCGATCAGCGCCTCGCGATTGGCGACCCGGCCCGCGTTTTCCCGGAAACGCGGATCCTGCGCGCAATCCAGGTCCAGCACGTCGCACAGTGCGGCGAACTGGCGGTCGTTGCCGCAGGCGATGATCAGGTGGCCATCCGCCGCCGGAAACACCTGGTAGGGGACGATGTTGGGATGCGCATTGCCCAGCCGGCTGGGCACGCTGCCACCCAGAAGAAAGTTCGCGGCCTGGTTCGCCAGCACCGCCGTGCCACAATCCATCAGCGCCAGATCGACCTGCTGGCCACGCCCCGACACCGCCCTTTCGGCCAGAGCGGCCTGAATGCCGATCACGCCGTAAAGCCCGGTGAAGATGTCGATCCAGGCGACACCGACTTTCTGCGGCTCGCCCTGCGGATCGCCCGTCAGGTCCATGATCCCTGTCATGCCCTGGATCATGAAGTCATAGCCCGGCTGCCGGGCGCGCGGCCCGTCCTGCCCGAAGCCCGTGACCGAGGCATAGACGAGCCCCGGATTCCCCGCCGACAGGCTGTCGTAATCCAGCCCGAAGCGGGCAAGCTGGCCGGGGCGGAAATTCTCGATCACGACATCGGCGTCCGCGATCAGCGCCTTCAGCCGCGCCAGATCGTCGGGATCGCCGAAATCGCAGGTGACGCTGGACTTGCCGCGATTGGCACAGTGGAAATAGGCCGCGACCCGTTCGGTGCCGCCATCCGGCAGGGGCCGGTCGATGAAGGGCGGACCCCAGCGTCGCGTGTCGTCGCCTCCGGGCGATTCGACCTTGATCACCTCGGCGCCCAGATCGGCCAGCGTCTGCCCGATCCAGGGGCCGGCAAGGATGCGCGCCAGTTCGACGACGCGCAGCCCCTTCAGCGGGCGATCAGCCAAAGGCCTGGATCCCGGTCTGCGCACGTCCCAGGATCAGCGCATGGACGTCATGCGTGCCCTCGTAGGTGTTCACCGTCTCCAGGTTCTGGGCGTGGCGCATGACGTGATATTCGACCTGGATGCCGTTGCCGCCATGCATGTCGCGGGCCTGCCGGGCGATATCCAGGGCCTTGCCGCAATTGTTGCGCTTCATGATGCTGATCATCTCGGGGGCGAAGCGGCCCTCGTCCATCAGGCGACCGACGCGCAGGCTGCCCTGCAGGCCAAGCGCGATCTCGGTCTGCATGTCGGCCAGCTTCTTCTGGTACAGCTGCGTCGCGGCCAGGGGCCGGTTGAACTGCTTGCGGTCCATCCCGTAGCGGTGGGCGCGATACCAGCAATCCTCGGCCGCACCCATGACGCCCCAGCTGATGCCATAGCGCGCACGGTTGAGACAGCCGAACGGCCCGCCCATGCCCTGCACGTTGGGCAGGATCGCATCCTCGGGGACCTCGACATCCTCCATCACGATCTCGCCCGTGATCGAGGCGCGCAGGCTCAGCTTGCCGCCGATCTTGGGCGCCGACAGCCCCTTCATGCCCTTTTCCAGGATGAAGCCGCGGACCTTGCCGCCATGGGCCTCGGACTTGGCCCAGACCACGAAGACATCCGCGATCGGGCTGTTCGAGATCCACATCTTCGACCCCGACAGGACATAGCCGCCATCGGTCTTGCGGGCGCGGGTCTTCATGCCGCCGGGGTCGGACCCGGCATCGGGCTCGGTCAGGCCGAAGCAGCCGATCCATTCGCCCGATGCAAGCTTCGGCAGGTATTTCCGGCGCTGCTCCTCGGAGCCGTAGGCATGGATCGGGAACATCACCAGGCTGGACTGCACCGACATCATGCTGCGATAGCCGCTGTCGATGCGCTCGACCTCGCGCGCGACCAGGCCATAGGCGACATAGGACGCGCCGACCCCGCCATATTCCTCGGGGATGGTGACGCCCAGCAGGCCCGCCTCGCCCATGGCGCGGAAGATCGCGGGATCGGTATGTTCGTCCAGATAGGCTTCCTCGATCCCCGGCAGCAGCCGGTCGGCCGCGAAGGCCTGCGCCGCGTCGCGGATCATGCGCTCGTCCTCGGTCAGCTGATCGTCCAGCAGGAACGGATCCTGCCACACGAAACCGCCGCCCTTGTGGTCGACCGCCGGTGCGGGTTTTTCGTCACGGTCCAGCATGGGAACCCCCCTTTGAATCTGTCGGCGTCACCATAACGCGGGCGATGCCTGTCATGAAAACGATCTTTTCGCATCTTTCCATGCATTCTATACATGGATCATGCGCCAGAGACATTTCCTGCCCTCGTTGTCCCAGTTGATCGCCTTCGAGGCGGTGATGCGCCACCAGTCCGTGACCGCCGCCGCGGACGAGCTGCACCTGACCCAGAGCACCGTCAGCCGCCTGATCCGCGCATTGGAGGACCGCATCGGCAAACCGCTGTTCCTGCGCCAGAACCGCAGCCTGATCCCCCTGCCCGAGGCCCGCGCCTATCAGAACGACATCTCCCGGGGGCTGGACATCATCCAGCGGGCCAGCATGTCGATGATGGCCAATCCGGGCGGGGGCACGCTGTCTCTGTCGGTGCTGCCGACGTTGGCGACGCGCTGGCTTGCGCCGCATCTGGGGCGTTTCCTGGGCGACAATCCGGGCATCGCGATCAACCTGTCCACGCAGATCCGCCGCTTCAGCTTCCGCGCCGAGACGCATGACGCGGCCATCTATTTCGGGCAGCAGGACTGGCCGGACGTGCGGCATCTGAAGCTGTTCGACGAAAGGCTGACGGCCTGCGCGGCACCCGATTTCCTGGCCCGCAATCCCGTCCGCGACGTGGCCGACATGGCCGTCCTGCCGCGCCTGCAGCTGGAGACGCGGACGATGGGCTGGGCGGACTGGTTCGCCGCGCACGGCACCCAGCCGCCGGGGGCTGCGGGCATGGTGATGGACCAGTTCTCGACCATGATCCAGGCCGCGATCTCGGGGCTGGGGGTGGCGCTGCTGCCCCATTACCTTGCGCGCGTCGAGATCGCCGAGGGCCGCCTCGCGCCCGTGCTGGACCAGAACGTGCCGGCGAGCGGGGCCTATTGGCTGGTCTGGCCCGCATCCAAGGACGCGCATCCGCCGCTGATCCGGTTCCGCGACTGGCTGGCGCAGCTGGTGGACGACACGCATTGAAAAAGGGCCGGACGCAATGTCCGGCCCTTATACTCCGCGCGTGAGGGTCGCGGGATCAGTTCAGGTCTTCGCCTTCGCTCATGCCCGAGGTCTCGGCGCCGCCGTCCTCTTCAAGGCCCGTATCGCCTTCGACCTCGGCAGCGGCCTCGGCCGGGATCGTGTCGGCGACAGCGTCGTATTCGTCACCATCGGTGGACGCGGTCTCGGCATCGGTCGGGATGATCTCATCGCCGCTCAGATCGGTCGAGGTCGCCGTCTCGGTGGGCGGCTCGTCACCATCGGTCGAGGCGCCGACCTGGACCTGGTCGTCCATGGCGGTGGCGGGTTCGGTCTGCGCGAAGCTGGCGGTGCCAGCCATCAGCAGTGCGGTCGTCAGGGCGGTCATCGTCTTGGTCATCATGACGTGTTCTCCTGTTTTCAAAGCCGCGGCCCGTTTCGTTGCCGCGATTGTCCAGCCAACAACGCCAAATCGACGGAAGTTCGATCACGCCGCCGTGATATTCCACAAGCCACTGTTATCAAAAGCGGATTAAATATCGCAATCGGAATGGAACCCTGCTCCGCCCTTCTCACAAGGGCGTTCAAGGCAGGAACCTGCCGGAACCGGCGGGCCCTTGGCGACCCTTCAGGCGGGGTTTTGCCATGCACGCTTCCGTTACGGGCAATTCCCCGAAATGGCCCCTAGCTTCCATCCAGACGCGCAATCGACAGCGCGCATGACGGAAAAGGAGTAATCGCATGATCCGCCATTTCGCAGTAGCCCTCGGCATCACCCTTGCCGCCCCCGCAGCCTTCGCGCAGACCGCCGAAGCGCCCCAGCCCACGGCCGAGGATGCCGCCGCGAATTACGAAGCCGCCCGCAACCAGCTGGGCATCCTGCAATATTGCCAGGAACAGGGTCATACCGGCCCCGAGGCGATCGAGACGCAGGGCCAGCTGGTCGGCATGCTGCCCGCCGGTGACGAGACCGCGGGCCAGACCGCCGAGGACAAGGGCGCCGAAGGCACCGTCGCGATCGCCGGTCAGGAGATGACGCTGGCCGAGGCCGCCGAAGGCCAGGGCAGCACCGAGGCCGAGACCTGCCAGCAGATCGAGGCCGCCGTGAACGACATCGCCGAGAGCCTGCCGCAGGGCTGATCGCGACCGACCTTGCGAATTGCGAAGGGCCCCGTTTCCGGGGCCCTTCTGCTATGTCGGGTCGTCGTGATCGTGGGTCATCACCTGCCGCGTGGCGATGCGGGCGGTCTCGTGATCCTCGGCACCCGCGCCGGTCTCGACAAGGTCGCGGGCAGCAGTCTCGTCGGGATCCTCCAGCGGGGGCGGATCCTCGCCCGCAAGGAAGTTGCCGAACTTCTCCCATCCGGGCACGTGTTCGGCCAGCACGCGCAGCACCACCAGCACCGGCACCGCGATGACCATGCCGATCACGGACCACAGCCAGGCCCACAGGGCGACGGCCAGGAACACGACGACCGTGTTCATCTGCAACCTGCGCGACACGAAATAGGGCGTGATGATCTGCCCCTCCAACGATGTCAGCGCAAGATAGCTGCCGGCGACCATGGCGGGCCAGAACAGCCCCGGCATCACAACCAGCGCGACCAGCCCCGCGATGGCGACGCCCGTGATCGCCCCCAGATAGGGGATGTAGTTCAAAACGAACGCCCCGATCCCGAACAGCAGCGCGCCGGGCATTCCCCATGCCCACATCGTCAGGCCGACCGCCAGCCCCAGCCCCGCATTGATGACCGTGATCGCGCCCAGGTAATTCCCGAGCGATTCCTCGATCTCTCGCAGCGCAAGATAGGCCGAGCGCTTGTCGCGCAGCCGGTCGAAGCTCTGGACGATCTTGAGATACAGAAGATCGCCCGAGGCGATCATGAAGAACAGCAGGACCATCGTGAACAGGATCTGCCCCATCAGCAGGGGCGTCATCGACAGCACGGTGCCAAGGGTCGTCTGGCCGTCCTGCTCGATCTTGATGGCGGCGGCGGGTTCGTCCTCGTCGTCCATCTCCTGCGCCTCGTCGATGCGCCGGACGGCATCCTGCAGGTCCGAGAAGGACTCGCGCACGTTCTCGAACTTGCGTTCGAGCTGGGCGCTGATGATCGGCATGTTGTCCATCGCCCGCGTCAGTGGCCCGCTTGCGGCATAGAAGATCACGCCGACCGTCAGAAGGATCGACAGCGTGACCCCAAGCGCGGTGATCCCGTCGGGGATGTTGCGACGCTCGGCCAGGCGGCGCAGCGGCGTGAAGACGAAGAACAGCAGCAGCGCCATCGTCACGGGCATCAGGAAGTCCCGCCCCGCCGCGATGGCCGAGAACGCCAGGATCATGAAGATCCCGGCCAGCGACCAGCCGACGATCCGCGGGAAGGGTGCGGGTTTCTCGTGTTTCTCTCGGCGGGGAAACAGGTTCCCCGGTTCCCTGGGCATGTGGTCCCCTCCCGCGATCTTGTCGGACGATACGGCCCGAAACGCGAAAGGCGGGCCGGATGTTCCGGCCCGCCCCTGCGGTTCGACCTTGTGGGTCGCGATCAGATCGGGTGGTCGCCCGTCTCGTCGATGACGCGGGTGGGCAGGCCCATCTCGCCCAGCAGTTCGAGGAAGGGCCGCGCGGGCAGATCCTCGACATTGGCCATCTTCTTCACGTCCCAGGGACCGCGCGCGATCAGGATCGCGGCCGCGACGGGCGGCACGCCGGCGGTGAAGCTGATGCCCTGGCTGCCGACCTCCAGGAAGGCCTCCTTGTGGTCCGCGACGTTATAGATGAACACCTCGCCTTCCTTGCCGTTCAGGCTGCCCTTGACCAGGTCGCCGATGCAGGTCTTGCCCTCGTAATCGGGCGCAAGGCTGGCGGGATCGGGCAGCACGGCCTTGACGACCTTCAGCGGCACGACCTCCTGCCCCTCGGCGGTGGTCACGGGCTGTTCGGACAGCAGGCCCAGGTTCTGCAGGACGGTGAACACGTTGATGTAATGTTCGCCGAAGCCCATCCAGAAGCGGACATCGCTGTCCTTGTAGCGGGCCGACAGGCTGTGCACCTCGTCGTGGCCCGACAGATAGGCGGTGCGCTTGCCGACGACGGGCAGGTCCCATTCGCGACCCACCTCGAACATCTTGTTCGTCTTCCACTCGCCGCCCTGCCAGGAATAGACCGTGCCGGTGAATTCGCGGAAGTTGATCTCGGGGTCGAAATTCGTGGCGAACCAGCGGCCGTGCGAACCGGCATTGATGTCCACGATGTCGATGCTGTCGATCTTGTCGAAATACTCGTCCTCGGCCAGGCGGGCATAGGCGTTCACCACGCCGGGATCGAAGCCCGCGCCCAGGACCGCGGTGATGCCCGCGGCGGCCACGTCCTCGCGGCGCTTCCATTCATAGTTGCCGTACCAGGGCGGCGTCTCGCAGATCTTGGCCGGATCCTCGTGGATGGCGGTGTCGATATAGGCCGCGCCCGCGCGGATGCAGCCTTCCAGCACCGTCATGTTGATGAAGGCCGTGCCCACGTTGATCACGATGCCCGCGTCGATCTTGCGGATCAGCGCCTCGACGGCATCGGCGTCCATGGCATCCAGCGCATGGGTGGCGAAGGGCATGTCGTGCCCCTTCTCGCGCAGGCTCTCGACGATGGCGTCGGCCTTGGACTGCGTCCGGTTCGCGATATGCAGATCGCCGAACTCGGCGGCCCATTGCGCCACCTTGTGTGCCGAAACCTGTGCGACGCCACCGGCGCCGATGATGAGGACGTTCTTCTTGGCCAATTCCAACTCCTTCGGGGTAAAGAATGGGTCGCCTTACGAGAGGCTGCCTTTGTAGTCATCATAGCCGAAGCCGCGGACGGTGCGAACCGTTCCGTCTTCTTCGCGCCGTGCAATGGCGGGCATGGCCACGCCGTTGAACCAGTTCTTCTTGACCATGGTATAGCCCGCGGCATCCGCGATGCTGACCCGGTCGCCGACCTTCAGCGGCTGCGCGAAGCGCGCCTCGCCGAAGATGTCGCCCGCAAGGCAGGTCTTGCCCGCGATCTGGTATGCGTGATCGCCGTCCTGCGGCAGCTTGGCCGTCTCGCGATAGATCAGCAGGTCCAGCATATGCGCCTCGGTGCTGCTGTCGACGATCGCGACGTCCTTGCCGTTGTTGACGATGTCCAGCACGCTGACCTCCAGCGTGGTCGTCTTGGTGATGCTGGCCTCGCCCGGTTCCAGGAAGGCCTGCACGCCGAAGCGGTCCTGGAAGTCGCGCAGACGGTCGGCCAGGCGGTCCAGCGGATACCCCTCGCCGGTGAAATGGATGCCGCCGCCCAGGGACACCCAGTCCAGCTTCTTCAGGAAATCGCCGAACTCGGTCTCGATCCGGGTCAGCTGGCGGTCGAACAGGTCGAAATCGCCGTTCTCGCAGTTATAGTGGATCATGACGCCGCTGATCCGGTCCAGCGCCTTTTCCAGCACGGCCATGTCCCATTCCCCGAGGCGCGAGAATTCGCGCGCGGGGTCGGCCAGGTCGAACCCGCTGGTCGAGAAGCGCGGGTTCAGCCGCAGGCCCGCGGTGACGCCCGCCGCCTGCGCCTTGTCCGCGTAACGGTCCAGCTGCGACAGGCTGTTGAAGATGATCTTGTCGGCATAGCCGATCGCCTCGTCGATCTCGTGATCGGCCCAGGCGACGGAATAGGCATGGGTCTCCTTGCCGAATTCCTCGTGGCCCAGGCGCAGTTCGTACAGCGACGAGGACGTGGTCCCGTCCATGTAGTCGCGCATCCCGTCGAAGACCGACCAGGTCGCGAAGCATTTCAGCGCCAGCAGTGCCTTGGCGCCCGAACGCTCGCGCAGATAGGCCACCTTCTCCATGTTGGCGCGAAGCTTGGCCATGTCGATCAGGTAGTACGGGGTCTGCGGCTGGGTCATGGGCGGGGCTCCGGTCGAAGGGGCTGTTGCGACGGTCCATCGCGGCGGTCGTAAGGCCGCCGATATAGGGCCACGCCCCGTTATTCGCAAGGAAACATGACGCGGCGGTGACGCCTGCCCGATCAGCCCCGCGCGCGGGTTTCGGCCGCGAAACGGCGCAATTCGCGCTTGCACAGGTCCAGCTCGGCGCGCAGGGCCGACAGTTCGGCCAGCAGGTCCTCGTCCAGGGGATGCCCCGCGATGAGGGGCAGCCGGGCGATCGTCGCGCCTTCGGCATCGGTCGCGCCCGATCCGGCCTCGGGCTCGGCCTTCAACAGCAGCGTGTGCACCCCTTCGGACACGACCGTGCCGGGCAGGTCCACCTCGACCAGCCACGCCCCCTCGCCATCGGCGGTCAGGCGGGCCTCGGACAGGATCTCTCCGGTCTGGACCAGGACGACGCGGGCAGGTTCGGTCCGGGCCGTCAGGCGACCGCGCCAGGTGCCGCCCTTCAGTCCGTGGCTGGTGAAGCTGGTCATCGGCATCTCCTCAGATCTGGGCGCGGGGGTGGCGCGACAGGACCACGTCGCGCAGCACGATCGCGTTCATGTAGGGGGCCTCGAAGATCAGGTCGATCCAGGCCTTGTCCACGCTGCGCTGCGACATGTCGGCATAGCCGAGATCGAACTCGACCAGGCGCTGGCAGTTCGCACCCTCGATCGGGTCGCCCAGCTGGCGCAGGACGGTTTCGGTGTTCGGCCCCTGCTGGACGTTCAGCCGCGCATAGACGGTGATCGCGCGTTCCGCCTGCAGGACCGCCTGAAGCCGCACGATGTGATGCCCGCCAAGACCCTCGGATGCCTCGGGCGGCAGCGACAACGAAAAGGACAGGAAGCTGCCCGAGAAGCCCATCACCTCGAGCCGCAGACCATAGGCCGCAAGATCTGTCGCGCGGCGGTTGCGCACCTGCTTCAGCAGCAGGGCGCGGGCGTCGCAATCGTGGAACAGCGCGACCTCTTCGGACAGCCAGCGGTCGCTGCGCGGGGCGATCAGCGCATTGTCGGCGATGCGCGACTGCATGACGCCGGGGCGCCAGCGCCAGTCGGTCCCGCCGGGCAGGTCCATCCGGCCCAGGCTGTCGCGCTTGCAGGGCACGAATTCGTCGCTGACCTGCATGAAGCGGCCCAGCACCTGGTGCAGGTCGCGCGCCTCGTCGCGCAGGGCTTCGGGGACGGGGCGGCGGTGGCGCAGCAGCCCGTCCAGAAGGCCGCTCCACTGGGTGGCGGCGCGGTGGCGTATCCGCCGGGAGATCCAGCTTTTCTCGTGACGCGACATCCGGCCTCCGGTTGAATGGACGAGGGGTCGGAAGCGACCGACACCTGCCTTCGGGATAGACCGCCCGAAAGGGTCGCACAAGCCTTGCGGCCTATTCCCCGTCCATCAGCGCATCCAGCCGCGCCGCGCAGTCGAAATCGCGTTCGGTCAGCCCGCCCGCGTCGTGGCTGGTGAAGCTGACGGTGCAATATCCCCAGCCGAAGGCGATGTCGGGATGGTGGTTGCGGCGGTTGCCCAGCCATGCGGCAAGGTTCGCGGTCTCGACCGCGCGGGCAAAGCCCTTGAACGCGAAGCTGCGGCTGATGCGCGTGCCGTCATCCGACCTCTGCCAGGCTGGCAGCCCCGCCATCGCGCCCGCGATCCGTTCCTCGTCCATGTCGTTTCCCCCTTCGTGTCACAGCAGCGGCGATGCCAGCGCCAGCAGGTTGTTGCGCAGCCGCCGCAGCGCGGACCAGCCGCGCACGCGGTCCAGCGTGATCTCCTCGGCGCGGGCAAGGAAGCTGTCCTGCCGCGCGTCCAGCTGCGCCACGCAATCGGCATCCAGCACGGCCATGTTCACCTCGTAGTTCAGCTCGAAGCTGCGGCGGTCCAGGTTGGCGCTGCCGATCATGGCGATGCGCCCGTCCACGGTCATGATCTTGGCATGCAGCAGTCCCGGCTGGAACAGGTGCAGCCGCACCCCCGCCGCCAGCAGCCCGTACCAGAAGCCCTGGCTGGCCGCGCCGACGATGATGCTGTCGTTGCGCGCGGGCAGGATCAGCGTGACGCGCACGCCGCGCCGCGCCGCGGCCCGGATCGCGGCATCCAGCGCGGCATCGGGCACGTAATAGGGCGTGGTGATCGTCACGCTGTGACGCGCGGCATGCAGCATCCCCACCATGCAATCCGATATGCTGCCCGAGCGCAGGTCCGGCCCCGTCGCCACCACCTGCGCCACCTGCCCCGGCGCCGCGACCGGATCGACCATCTTCAGCATGTGCCCCAGGTCGCGGCCGGTATAGCTCATCCAGTCGGCCAGGAAGATCGATTGCAGCTGGCGCACCACCGGCCCCTCGACCGAGACGAGGATGTCCACCCAGGGGGCGAAGCGCGCCTTGACCGCGAAGGCCTGGTCCGCGCAGTTGCGGCTGCCGGTAAAGGCCAGGCGGTTGTCGATCACCACGATCTTGCGGTGGTTGCGCAGGTCCAGCCGCTGGAACAGCACGCTGATGAAGGGCAGACCCCAGGGAAAGGCGGTCACGCATTCCGCGCCCGCCTGCTGCATCCGGTGCCACAGCTCGGACCGGACCAGCCCGCGCGATCCCAGGGCATCGACGATGACGCGACATTCGACGCCGCGGGATTCGGCGCGCATGATCGCCTCGGCGATCTTGGTGCCGCTGGCATCGGGCAGCCAGATGTAGAACATGACATGGACATGATCCGTCGCGCGGTCGATCGCATGGACCAGCCGGTCGATCGCCCCGTCGCTTTCCTCCAGCAGGCGCAGGCGGTTGCCCGACAGGGCGGGCATCCCCCCCACCGCGGCATTCGCATCGACCAGCACGCGCTGCGCGTCCGGCAGGTCGTCCTGCTCCGCGGGGCTGGGTTCGCGCAGACCCGTCAGCCGGTCGCGGATATCGGCCATGCGCTGAACCTCGGCATGGTTCATCCGCACCTCGCCGAACAGGATATAGGCCAGGATGCCGACCAGCGGCACGGCCTCGACCACCATGATCCAGGCCACCCGCGATGCGGGCTCCAGCCGCGGGCGCAGCAGCACGCGGATGATGATCGCCCATGTCAGCGAGGTATGAAGAAGATAGAACAGCGTGGCCCACATGGGCGCATCATCCCCGCGCCCCCCGGCAATTGCAATTCCCCGCCGTCCGGTCTATCTGCGAGCCTTGAAACAGCCACAGGTCGCCCGCGATGAACTGGATCACCAACTACGTCCGCCCGCGCATCAATTCGCTCTTCTCGCGCCGCGAGGTGCCCGAGAACTTGTGGACGAAGTGCCCGTCCTGCGGAACGATGCTGTTCCACCGCGAACTGGCGGACAACCTGAACGTCTGCACGAATTGCGACCATCATTTGGCGATCACCCCGCGTGAACGCTTCACCGCGCTGTTCGACGGCGGCGTCTTCCGCGAGGTGAAGGTCCCCGAACCCGTGGCCGACCCGCTGCAGTTCCGCGACCAGAAGAAATATCCCGACCGGATGCGCGCTGCGCAGAAATCCACCGGCGAGAAAGAGGCCATGCTGGTCGCCGAGGGCGAAATCGGCCGCACGCCCATCATCGCCGCGGGCCAGGATTTCAGCTTCATGGCCGGGTCGATGGGCATGTATGTCGGCAACGCGATCATCGCGGCCGCCGAACGCGCGGTGCAGACCGGGCGCCCGCTGGTGCTGTTCTCGGCCGCAGGCGGTGCGCGGATGCAGGAAGGCATCCTGTCGCTGATGCAGATGCCCCGCACGACCGTCGCGGTGCAGATGCTCAAGGAGGCGAACCTGCCCTATGTCGTGGTGCTGACCCATCCGACAACGGGCGGCGTCACCGCCAGCTATGCCATGCTGGGCGACGTGCAGATCGCCGAACCGAACGCGCTGATCTGCTTCGCGGGCCCCCGCGTGATCGAGCAGACCATCCGCGAAAAGCTGCCCGAGGGCTTCCAGCGCGCCGAATACCTGCTGGAACACGGCATGCTGGACCGCGTGACCCATCGCAAGGCGATGAAGGACGAGCTGGTGTCGATCCTGCGCATGATGACCGGCCAGCCCGCGCCGACGCGCGCCGACCTGCCCGCACCCGCGACCGAGCCGGCCCTGCCCGAGCCTTCGCCCGAAGAGACCGCCGAAAAGGCCGGGTAAGACCTGACACCGACGCAGAATGGGGGGCCGGGGCTGCCCCCCGGCATGCCGGCCATGAGCCATACCGAAGATTTCCAATCCGACGCGATCCTGGGGCGGCTGATGTCGCTGCATCCCAAGATCATCGACCTGTCGCTGGACCGGATGCACCGCATCCTTGCCGCGTTGGGCAATCCCGAACGCAGCATCCCGCCCGTGATCCATGTCGCGGGCACCAACGGCAAGGGCAGCACGCAGGCCATGATCCGCGCGGGCCTCGAGGCCGGGGGCTCAAGGGTCCATGCCTATACCTCGCCGCACCTGGCGCGGTTCCACGAACGCATCCGCCTTGCGGGCGATCTGATCCCCGAGGCCGATCTTGCCGCCGCGCTGGAGGAATGCGAGGCCGCCAATGACGGCCAGCCCATCACCTTCTTCGAGATCACGACGGCGGCGGCCTTCCTGGCATTCTCACGGAGCCCTGCGGATTACACCCTGCTCGAGGTCGGGCTTGGCGGGCGGCTGGACGCGACCAACGTGATCGACGATCCGCGTCTGACCATCGTCACCCCCGTCAGCATCGACCACACCCAGTACCTGGGCGAGACGCTGGAGCTGATCGCCGCCGAGAAGGCGGGCATCCTCAAGCCCCGCGTGCCCGTCGTCATCGGCCAGCAGGACGAAACCGCCCTGCGCGTGATCGAGGCGAAGGCCCAGGGGCTGACCGCGCCCATCCTGGCGCATGGACAGCACTGGATGGTCCAGCCCGACCGCGACGGCTTCGTGTTCCAGGACGATCACGGGCTGTGGGATCTGCCAATGCCGAACCTGATCGGGGCGCATCAGCTGCAGAACGCGGGCACCGCCCTTGCGGCGCTGCGCGAACTGGGCGCGACCGAGGATATGGCCCGCGCCGCCGTCACCCGCGCGGAATGGCCCGCCCGGATGCAGCGCCTGACGCGCGGCCCGCTGGTCGATCTGGCCGACCGGGCCGAGCTGTGGCTGGATGGCGGGCACAACCCCGCGGGCGGGCAGGCCGTCGCCGCGACGCTGGCCACGCTGCCGCGCCGTCCGACGCACCTGGTCTGCGGGATGCTGAACACCAAGGATATCGACGGCTATCTGCGCCCGCTTGCCACCCAGGCACAGTCGCTGAGCGCCATCGACATCCCGGACGAGCCGAACACCCTGTCCGCCGATGCCACCGCCGCCCATGCGCAGGCCGCGGGCCTTCCGGCGCTGACCGCGACCGATGCCGCCGCGGCGATCCGCGCGATCGTCGCGCGGGAACCGGATGCGCGCATCCTCATCTGCGGATCGCTTTACCTGGCGGGCCGCATCCTTCGCGCGAACGGCTGAGCGCATGAAAAAGGGGCGGTGCGTTTCCGCACCGCCCCGATCGGGCAAGGCCCCGATCCCGTCCGGGATCAGAAGCGGTATGCCGCGCGGACCTGCACCATGTCGGTGTCCAGGTCCAGGCCGTCGATGTTGTCGACGTCGTTGAAGTCCTGGCGGGTGTATTCCGCACCGACGGTCACTTTCTCGGTGACCTTGTAGTCGGCGCCGATGCCGTAGCTGAAGGCGGTTTCCGAGACGTCGATGCCGCCGCCCAGGTCCTGCGACAGGTGCGCCGCACCTGCGGTGACGTAGGGCATGAAGCGGCCCATGTCGTAACCGGCGCGGGCGCGCAGACGGGTCAGGTCGCCCTTCTCGTCCAGGTCGTCAGCGTCGATCTGGTTGTAGTCCAGCTCACCACCGACAACCCAGTTGCCCAGGTCGCGCATGTAGCCGCCGTGGATGCCGTAGGCGTCGAAATCGGTTTCGGCATCGCCCAGGTCGGCGTTGCCCTGGCCCCACTGGGCACCGGCGTAGAAGCCGGTCCAGTCCGAAGCGGACTCGACGACGACGGGCTCGACCGCAACCGGAGCGGTTTCGGTGACCGGAGCGGTGTAGCCGCCGGCATGGGCGGAAACGGCGAACAGGCTGGCGCCAAGTGCAGCAATAGCGAATTTCATTGCAAACCTCCAAAGTCTGAATTTGCTGTGGCAGCATCTATGCCCATGCCCGGCCCGCCAAAAGGCCACGACCCGCGCCCCCTGCCCGGCCCGTGTCCAACCCGCAACCACGCGCTTGTGACGGGCCGTGACGGGAACCCTGAAACGGCCTTGAACTGCTGGCGGCGCGGATCACAGGAGCGCCGCAGACGGCTCATAAATTGCAGATCGTGCAAATTATTAACGCGGGCGTCTTGAAAAATCTGGTGCGGGCACAGCTGCGCAAGCCGCTGTTTTTCAACGCGCCCGCCCCAGGAAATGCGGGGGACGGCGCGCGACCCATTCGAAGAATCGCGCCAGCTCGGGGTGGGATCGCAGCGCCTCGACGGTGTTGTAGCTGCGCGCAAGCTCTCCCTCTCTCAGGGTCTTGTGGATGGTCTTGTGGCAGATGTGGTGCAGCAGGACCGTCTCGCCGCCCTTGCCGCCCTTCAGCTTGGGGATCAGGTGATGGCGGCTCTGGGGGGCGTCCTCGGGGATGGGGCGCAGGCACAGCGGGCAGACCGGGTCTGACGCAACCGTGACCTTTTCCTCGTCATATCGCTGTTTACGCATTCTTCCCCCTGCCGTTACCTCTGGGACGTTCCCAGACTGCGAAAGGACCACCCATGCCGACCCGCCGCCTCGTCCTGTCCGGCGCAGGGGCCGCCTGCGCCCTTGCAGCCGCCCCCGCCCTTGCCCAAACGCCCGAGCGTTCGAATCCGATGCCCGCGGAACTGCGCGAGGCGCTGGAGCGCGACCCGACGGCGCCGGTCCTGGGCAATCCCGATGGCAACATCACATTGACCGAGTTCTTCGATTACAACTGCCCGCATTGTCGCAAGATGGTCGGCCTGATGCAGCAGCTGGTCGCGGCGGAACCCGAACTGCGCATCGTCTATCGCGAATGGCCCGTCTTCGGGCCGGGGTCCGAATTCGCGGCCAAGGCGTCGCTCGCGTCACTGGGGACGGGGAAATACTGGCAGCTTCACCACGCGCTGATGACGATGCGCGGGCCGGCCGATACCGCCAGCACCATGCGCGAGGTGCGCAGCGTCGGCCTGGACGAGGACAGGATCCGTCAGGACATGCTGGCCGAGGCCCCCGAACGGCACATCACCAACAGCTTCCTTCTGGCCGATCACATGGGCCTTCTGGGCACGCCCAGCTTCATCTGCGGCGACGAGCTGGTCTTCGGAGAGATGGACCTGTCCGATCTGCGCGCGCTGGTCGCACGCGGTCGCCGCACCCTAGGGGTCTGACCGGCCCCAGCCCGCGTCCTGCATTTCCCGAAGACGGCTGGCGGTTCGCTCGAACTCGAAGCTGCCCTCGCCCTCGCCATACAGCCGCTCGGGCTCGTCAGCGGCGCTGGCGATCAGGCGGACCTTGGCTTCGTACAATGCGTCGATCAGCGTGACGAAGCGCTTGGCCTCGTTGTAATTGCCCGAATTCAGGCGCGGCACCCCGTCCAGGATCAGCACCCGGACCCGCGATGCCAGCGCAAGGTAATCCGCAGGCCCGAGCGGACGCCCGCACAGATCCCAGAACCCGGCCCGCGCGACATCGTCCGACAGAGCCTGCAATTCGACCTTGCGGCCCTTCACCTCGAACGTGCCGGGCTGCGGTTCCGCCCCGCCCGTCAGCGCGTCCCATTCCGCATCCAGCGCCTGCCGCGCCTGCGCATCGGCGGGGGTGAACCAGATTGGCGAGCCCTCGCGGTTCTGGCGATAGTCGTTGTCGCTGTCGAGGCAGACCACCGCCATGCGTTCGCGCAACAGCGCGATGAAGGGCAGGAACAGCTGGCGGTTCAGGCCGTTCTTGTACAGATCCTCGGGGACGCGGTTCGAGGTGGTGACCACCGTCACGCCCTGGTCGAACAGCACCTGGAACAGCCGCCCCACGATCATCGCGTCGGCGATATCGGTGATCTGCATCTCGTCGAAGCACAGAAGCCGGACCTTGGCCGCGACGCCCATCGCGACGGGGCGGACGGTATCCTGGTCGCCGCGCTTGCGGGCCTCTTCCAGGCCGGCCTGGATCTCCTGCATGAACTCGTGGAAATGGACGCGGCGCACGGCAATGCCCTGGTCGCGGGCGGCGGCGGCCATCAGGTCCATCAGCATCGACTTGCCGCGACCGACCCCGCCCCACAGGTACAGACCGCGACCCGCGGGGGCCGGGGCGGGCGCAGACCCGCCGCCGAACAGCGACCGCCAGCCGCCCTTGCGGGCCGGCGCGGGTGCGGGGGCTTCGGACATGCGACCCAGGACGCCGTCCATCTCGGGCAGGACGGCCCGCTGCGCGGGATCGGGGCGGATCTCGCCCGCATCGGCCTTCCGGCCATAGAGTTCCGCGATCCTGCCCATGCGCTGCCCCTTCGATATGCCAGCCCGTGCCTGCCACAGCCCAAAGGCCCCCCGCAAGGCCGCATGAGGCTTGACCGCCCGCAGGGGCGCATGCAACCCCGATCCCGCAAGACACGAAGGAAGCCCGCCATGACCCGTCCCGCACCGCGTCCCGACATGATCGGCGGCATCCCCGTCCTGTTCGTCATGGCCGCCCAGCCCGAATACGGCCCGCAGTTGCAGGCGCGCATCAACCCGCTGATGACCGGCATCGGCCCGATCGAGGCCGCCGTGCAGCTGACCGCCGCCCTTGCCGCGATGGAGGAGATGCCCGCGCTGGTCGTCTCGCTCGGGTCGGCGGGATCGGCGCGGCTGGCCCAGACCGAGGTGTACCAGGTCGGCGCGGTGGCCTGGCGCGACATCGACGCATCGCCCCTGGGCTTCGATCGCGGGCGCACGCCGCTTCTGGACCTGCCGCGCGTGATCGACCTGCCGCACCGCATCCCGGGCATCCCGGTCGCCAGCTTGTCCACCGGGGGCAACATCGTGACCGGCGCGGCCTATGACCCGATCGAGGAGGACATGGTCGACATGGAGACCTTCGCGATCCTGCGCGTGACGCAGCATTTCGGGCTGCCGCTGATCGGTCTGCGCGGCATCTCGGACGGGGCGCACGAGGTGTCGAAGATGCTGGACTGGACGCAATACCTGGATGTCATCGACGGCAGGCTGGCGCAGGCGGTCGACGCCCTCGGCGCGGCGATCGAGGGCGGCTTGCTTGTCCTGCCGGGGGACAGCGCCTAAACGGACGGGGTTTCCCCAAGGACGAACGGACCGGACATGGCACGCGGCGCAAGAATGACGGAAGACAGGCCCCGGGGCCGGCGGCTGGGCACGCTGGCGGCGCTGTTGCCCTTCCTGCGCCCCTATCGGATGCAGGCGCTGGCGGCGCTGGTCGCACTGGTCGCGACATCGGGGATCAGCCTGGTGCTGCCCCTGGCCGTGCGGCGCGTGATCGACAATTTCGACGATGGCGCGGGGCTGCTCGACCGCTATTTCGGGGCTGCGCTGCTGATCGTGCTGGGCCTCGCGGTGGGGACGGCGGCGCGGTACTATTTCGTCTCGCGACTGGGCGAACGTGTCGTGGCCGATATCCGCAAGGCCGTCCATGCCCGTGTCATCACGCTGTCGCCCGCCTGGTTCGAACGCGTCATGACCGGAGAGATCCTGTCGCGGATCACCACCGACACCACGCTGATCCAGTCGGTCATCGGGTCGTCGCTGTCCATCGCGCTGCGCAACCTGCTGCTGCTGATCGGCGGGCTGGGGCTGTTGGCCTGGACCTCGGTCAAGCTGACGGGGCTGGTGCTGCTGATCGTGCCGGGGGTGATGATCCCGATCATCGTGCTGGGCCGCAGGCTGCGCGTGCTGTCGCGCCGCAACCAGGACTGGATCGCGGCCTCGTCCGGCGCCGCGTCCGAAAGCCTGCTGGCCGCGCAGACGATCCAGGCATTCACCCACGAGGATCGCAGCATCGCCCGCTTCGACGAGGTGACCGAGGGCGCCTTCGGCACCGCGCTTGCGCGCATCGGAACGCGCGCCGTGATGACCGCGATCGTGATCTTCCTGATCTTCGCGGGGGTGATCGGCGTGCTGTGGATCGGGGCGCGGGACGTGCAGTCGGGCGCGATGACTGCGGGCCAACTGGTGCAGTTCGTGATCTATGCCGTGCTGGTCGCGGGCGCGGTCGGCGCCCTGTCCGAGATATGGGGCGAATTGCAGCGCGCCGCCGGTGCGACCGAGCGGCTGGCCGAGCTGCTCTCGGCCGATGATACACTTGCCGATCCGGCCAAGCCTGCGCCACTGCCCGTGCCCCTGCAGGGCCGCATCGCGTTCGAGGGGGTCGGCTTCCACTTCCCGTCCCGCCCCGACATCCCGGCGCTGGAATCGCTGGACCTGACGATTGCACCGGGCGAAACCGTCGCCCTGGTCGGGCCGTCGGGGGCGGGCAAGACGACGGTGATCCAGATGATCCAGCGCTTCTGGGACCCGCTGACAGGCCGGGTGACGCTGGACGGGATCGACCTGCGGGACGTGTCGCGCCGGGAATTCCGCGCCAAGATGGCGCTGGTGCCGCAGGACCCCGCCATCTTCGCCGCCAGCGCCGCCGAGAACATCCGCCTCGGGCGGCCGGACGCGTCGGACATGCAGGTGGCGCAGGCTGCGCGCGCCGCCCACGCCCATGACTTCATCGAGGCCCTTCCGCAGGGCTACGACACGCCGCTTGGCGAACGGGGCGTGACGCTTTCGGGCGGTCAGCGCCAGCGCATCGCCATCGCACGTGCAATCCTGCGCGACGCCCCCATCCTGCTGCTGGACGAAGCGACAAGCGCGCTGGACGCCCAGTCCGAGGCACTGGTGCAAGAGGCCATCGGCGCGCTGACCGAGGGGCGCACCACCATCGTCGTGGCGCACAGGCTGGCGACCGTGAAGAAGGCCGACCGCATCATCGTGATGGAGGCGGGACGGATCGTCGCGCAGGGCCGGCACGAAGAGCTGGTCGCCCAAGGCGGGCTCTATGCCGAATTGGCCCGGATGCAGTTCACCGACCGCTGATGCGGGGGCATGCCTTCCGTCCGGCCATCGAGGCCGGCCGGAAGGCAGCGCGTTGCCCGGCCTCGATGGCCGGGCAACGCGCCCCTCCCCCTCGGGGCCGCGCTATTTCCGCGCCGCATAGACCGCGGACCAGTACCGCGTGCGGCCATCCGCGCCGATCGCCTGTCCGATCCCGTAATCGCGAACCAGGGGCTGCATGATGTTTTCCAGATGCCCCTCGGACCGGTTCCACTCCAGCAGTACGCGCTGCAGATCATACGGCCCCGCCGCGATATTCTCGGCGATGATCATCGGCTGATAGTTCATGCGCTTCGCCCGGTCCGACGGCATCCGCGCCCTGCTTCCGAAATGCGTCATCCGCCCGCGTTCCGCCATGTCGCAGGCGTGCCTTGCCGCGACCTCGGCCAGGACGGGATCGGGCTGCATCGGGGGCAGCCCCTGTCGCGCCCTCGCGCGGTTCGTGGCCGCCACGCCGATCCGGTTCGCCTCGGACGAGGCCGCGATGCATTCCGCATCGCCCGCCTCGGCCACCTGCACGGCATAGGGGTCGGTCGCGGGGCCGTCGCCGGGTTCCGGGGCGCAGGCCGCGATCATCAGGACCCCGCCCAGCAGGGTTCCCGCAAGCCATCTGTTTCGATCCGACATGGGCCGCTCCGTTCGTTCGCCTTGTGATTGAACGCTTCATACACGCGAAAGGTTACCAACCCACCCCGTCCCGACATGACGCAGCGGCATTCGCACCCGCTTGCGATTTTCCGCCAAGGCTGCGCATGGTCGCGGACACAATGACGCGGCGTTTCGGCGGGGCACCGGGCCGCGCCCCTTGCCCGACATGCGCAATCCGGCAATCCTTCGCCGCGAGGGGGAGGGCCGGGAACGGGCCCTTCAAGGGAGGAAGCGATGGGAAAATTCAGCACTTACGACGACCGCGACCGGATCGAGAACGAGGGCCCCTACGAGGGGCGCGACCTGCCGGTCACCATCTATGAGTTCCTGTCGCGCACGGCCGCACGGTTCCCGGATCGCCCCGCGCTGTCCTTCCAGCTGCTGGCCGGCCCCAAGGATCACGCCACCACCCTGACCTGGCGCGAGACGCTGGAGCGCGTGACCGAAACCGCGAACCTGTTCCGCAGTCTTGGCGTGGGTCCGCAGGACACCGTGGCCTATCTGCTGCCGAACAGCATCGAGACACCTGTCGTCCTGCTGGCCGGTGCGACCGCCGGGATCGTGAACCCGATCAACCCGCTGCTGGACGCCCAGCAGATCGGCGGCATCCTGCGTGAGACCAATGCCAAGGTGCTCGTGACGCTCAAGGCGTTCCCCAAGACCGATGTGGCGCAGAAGGCCGCCCAGGCCGTGGCATCCGCGCCGAACGTCACCCATATCGTGGAAATCGACCTGAACCGCCACCTGCGCGGCGTGAAGCGGTTCATCGTGCCGCTGATCCGCCCCAAGGTCACCGCCACCCATCACGCCAAGGTCCTCGACTTCGAAGCTGCGGTCAGCGCGCAGAAGCACACGCGCCTCGAATTCGACGACCCCCGGCAGGACCGCATCGCGGCCTATTTCCACACGGGCGGCACCACCGGCACGCCCAAGGTCGCGCAGCACAAGTATTCCGGCATGATCTATAACGGCTGGCTGGGCGGCACGCTGCTGTTCGACGAGACGGACGTGCTGATGTGCCCGCTGCCGATGTTCCACGTCTTCGCGGCCTATCCGGTGCTGATGTCCTGCATCGCGTCGGGGGCGCATGCCGTGATGCCGACGCCCGCGGGCTATCGCGGCGACGGCGTCTTCGACAATTTCTGGAAGCTGATCGAACGCTGGCAGGCAACCTTCCTCATCACCGTTCCCACGGCCATCGCCGCGCTGATGCAGCGCCCGGTCGATGCCAATGTCGGATCGCTCAAGACCGCGCTGTCGGGATCGGCCCCCCTGCCGATCGAGCTGTACAACCGCTTCAAGGCCGCCACCGGGGTCGAGATATCCGAGGGTTACGGCCTGACCGAGGCCACCTGCCTGGTCAGCTGCAACCCCGTCGCGGGCGTCAAGAAGGTGGGCTCGGTCGGGATCCCCCTGCCCTATACGCATGTCCGCATCCTGAACCATTCCGATGGCGGTCAGGTGCATGAATGCGGCGTGGACGAGGTGGGCGAGATCTGCGTCGGCAATCCCGGCGTCTTCCCCGGCTCGACCTATACCGAGGCCGACAAGAACCATAACCTGTTCGCCGAGGAACGTTACCTGCGCACGGGCGACCTGGGGCGCATCGACGCCGACGGGTATCTGTGGATCACGGGCCGCGCCAAGGACCTGATCATCCGCGGCGGTCACAATATCGACCCCGCCGAGATCGAGGAGGGGCTGCTGTCCCACCCCGCCGTCGCCTTCGTGGGCGCGATCGGCCAGCCCGACAGCTTCGCGGGCGAACTGCCCTGCGCCTATGTGGAACTGACGACCGACGGCCATGTCACCGTCGAGGAGCTGCTGGAGCATGCGAAATCGCATATCCACGAACGCGCCGCGATCCCCAAGCATATCGAGATCCTGTCCGAGCTGCCCAAGACCGCCGTGGGCAAGATCTTCAAGCCCGACCTGCGCCGCATGGCCATCACCCGCGTCTATGACGCGGCCCTGCAGGGGACCGGTGCCCATGTGGTCGAGGTGGTCGAGGACAAGAAGCGCGGCCTCGTGGCCCGCATCGCCCGCGACGGCGCGGACGAGGGCGACGTGAAATCGCGCCTCGGCCAGTTCACCTGCCAGTGGGACTGGGCCTGACAGGGATTGGGCCAGAAGACGGCAGGCGACGGGGCCAGACCGGCCCCCGTTGCCGCCCCTGCAGGCCATCCGTGCCCGAAGGGGCGGCAACCCCATGAAGGTCGCGCATTCCTGAAGTGCTGACGGGAACGGTTCCGCGGGGCCGTGCCTTCACCCCTGAACGCGTTGGCCAAGGGGACAGGGCATGCCGGTATTGTGGGAAAACATCATCTTCTTCGGAATCGCGGTGGTGGTCGCATGGTTCGCGGCCTCGGCGATCTTCGCGGTGGCGCGGCGGATCCTGCGCAACGGGGACGATTTCTGGAAGAACCTCGTGGCCCAGACCCGCATGCCCGTCCGGCTGGCCATCCTGATCGCCTCGGTTTCCTTCGCCGCGAATTTCGCGACGCTTCCCGACAAGGAAGGCGGGCTGATCCGGCACCTGCTGCTGATCGCCTTCATCGCCTGCCTCACGCTGATCGCCCGCGCCGCGCTGAACATCTGGATGAGCCTGCACCTGCGCCGCTACCGGATCGACGTGGACGACAACCTGATGGCGCGAAAGCACGTCACCCAGTCGCGCATCCTGCAGCGCGTGGGCGGCGTCCTGATCATCGCCATCGGGACCAGCGCCGCGCTGATGACGATCGAGGGCGTGCGCCAATACGGCGTCAGCCTGCTGGCCTCGGCGGGTGCGGCGGGGATCGTGGTCGGCCTTGCGCTGCAGCCGCTGCTGAAGAACCTGTTCGCGGGCATCCAGCTGGCGCTGACCCAGCCCATCCGCATTGACGACGCCGTCATCGTCGAGGGCGAATGGGGCAATATCGAGGAGATCAACGGCACCTATGTCGTCATCCGCATCTGGGACAAGCGACGGCTGGTCGTACCGCTGAACTATTTCATCGAGCAGCCGTTCCAGAACTGGACCCGCAATGATTCCACGCTGCTGGGCACGGTCATGATCTATGTCGATTATCGCGCCCCGGTCGAGGCGATGCGCGCCGAAGCCCGGCGCATCGTCGAGGCATCCCCCCTGTGGGACCGCGACGTCTTTGTCCTGCAGGTCACCGATTTCCGCGAGAACGTGGTTGAGATCCGCATCCTGGCCAGCGCCCGCAGCGCCCCCCGCGCCTTCGACCTGCGCTGCGAGATCCGCGAGAAGCTTCTTGAATGGCTGCAGGCGGGCGACGGCGCGGCGCTGCCGAAGCTGCGGGCCGTCACGCGGTGGGAACCTGCGCCAGCCGACGCGTATTGAAGGCGCCATAGGTCTCGGCGCCGCCCTCGACCAGCCAGTCGGTGCGTCCGTTGCGCGATGTGCCGAACAGGAACACCGCTGCGGCCGAGGGGCTGGAAAAGGCGATGTCCTCGACCAGGCGCAGGCCGTCCTCCTCGGCCACGGCGCGGCCGCTTTCCACCGCCTGGTCGCGCAGCAGCGCGATATGGTCGTGAAACGACGGCCCGCGATGCAGGCTGCCGCGCGATCCGGCCAGCAGGACGAACTCGCCCTCTTCCTCGGTCGCGACGGCATCGATCCCTCTGCCCTCGTGGACCAGCACGAATCGCGGGGCGGGCTCTGCCACGATGGCGGGCTGGGGTGCGCGGACCCGCGGACGCCGCAGCAGGTGGATGCCGATGACGGGCAGGATCAGCTCCAGCTCCTCGATGAAGCCCTCCATGTCGGCGACATCGGCCTCGGGCAGGCGCTCGAATTCGGGGCGGTGCGGTTCGTCACGACCGACTGGCGCGCATCCGTCAGCATGGCGATCAGCCGCGCCTCGAGGAAGCGGACATGCGCCTTGGTCAGGTTCATGTCCTTGCTGGTGACGGCGACGAAGCGGTCCCAGAAATCCTTGGTCTCGTCCTGGGCATGGGCGCGCAGCCGCTGACCGATGCTGTCGCCCTCGCCCACATAGACGGCAGGTAGATCGCCTTGGGCCGCATCGCCCACCAGCAGGTAGATGCCGGTGCGGGCCAGCTCGGCGCGCCCCAGCGCGACCTCCAGCCGGGCACGCGGCCCGGCCAGGACATGGCCCGTCCAGTTGACGATCTCGGCCGTCAGGATGCCGGTGGCCGATCCTTCGGCCAGATACAGCCTGACGGACCGGCCCCGTGCCATCAGCGGGTGAACTTCTTGTATTTCACGCGCTTGGGTTCGATCGAATCCGGGCCGAGGCGGCGGATCTTGTCTTCCTCGTAGGCCTCGAAGTTGCCCTCGAACCATTCGACATGGGCGTCGCCCTCGAATGCCAGGATGTGCGTGCACAGACGGTCGAGGAAGAAGCGGTCGTGGCTGATGATGACCGCGCAGCCGGCGAAGTCCTCCAGCGCGGCTTCCAGCGCCTGCAGGGTCTCCACGTCCAGGTCGTTGGTCGGTTCGTCCAGCAGCAGCACGTTGCCGCCCGATTTCAGCAGCTTGGCCATGTGCACGCGGTTGCGTTCACCGCCCGACAGCTGGCCGACCTTCTTCTGCTGGTCGCCGCCCTTGAAGTTGAAGGCGCTGCAATAGGCGCGGCTGTTCATCTGCGCGTCGCCCAGCACGATCTGCTCGGCTCCGCCGCTGATCTCCTCCCAGACGGTGGCGTTCGGGTCCAGCGCGTCGCGCGACTGGTCCACATAGGACAGCTGCACGGTGTCGCCATAGGTGATCTCGCCCTCGTCGGGCTGCTCGTTGCCGGTCAGCATGCGGAACAGCGTCGATTTGCCCGCGCCGTTCGGACCGATGACGCCCACGATGCCGCCGGGCGGCAGGCTGAAGTCCAGCCCCTCGATCAGCAGCTTGTCGCCCATCGCCTTCTTCAGGCCCGCGACCTCGATCACCTTGTTGCCCAGGCGTTCGCCGTTCGGGATGATGATCTGGGCGCGCGACAGCTTCTCGCGCTCGGACTGGCCGGCCATCTCGTTGTAGGCGGCGATACGCGCCTTGGATTTCGCCTGACGGGCCTTGGCACCGGCGCGGATCCACTCCAGCTCGCGCTCCAGCACCTTCTGCTTGGACTTGTCCTCGCGGGCTTCCTGTTCCAGCCGCTTGGCCTTCTGTTCCAGCCATGCGGAATAGTTGCCCTCGTAGGGGATGCCGCGGCCGCGATCCAGTTCCAGGATCCAGCTGGTGATGTCGTCCAGGAAGTAGCGGTCGTGCGTGACGCAGAGGATCGTGCCCTGGTATTCGATCAGGTGCTTCTGCAGCCAGGCGATGGTTTCCGCGTCCAGGTGGTTGGTCGGTTCGTCCAGCAGCAGCATGTCGGGCGCTTCCAGCAGCAGCTTGCACAGCGCGACGCGGCGGCGTTCGCCGCCCGACAGGGTGGACACGTCGGCGTCGTCCGGCGGGCAGCGCAGTGCCTCCATCGCGACGTCGATCTGGCTGTCCAGATCCCACAGGTTCTCGGCGTCGATCTCGTCCTGCAGCTTGGCCATCTCCTCGGCGGTCTCGTCCGAGTAGTTCATCGCCAGCTCGTTGTAGCGATCCAGCTTGGCCTGCTTGCCCGCGACGCCCAGCATGACGTTGCCGCGCACGTCCAGGCTCTCGTCCAGCTGCGGTTCCTGCGGCAGGTAACCCACGGTCGCGCCCTTGGCGGCCCAGGCCTCGCCGGTGAAATCCTTGTCCCAGCCGGCCATCACGCGCAGCAGGGTGGATTTACCCGCGCCGTTGACGCCGACGACGCCGATCTTGACGCCGGGCAGGAAGTTCAGACGGATGTTCTCGAAGACCTTCTTGCCGCCGGCATAGGTCTTGGACACGCCGTCCATGTGGTAGACGAACTGATAGGACGCCATCGGAAACTCCTTGGAAAGCTTTGCCCCCACATAAGCGAAAGGGCGCGCCGGTGAAAGGTCAGCGTAGCTCGGCCATGAAATCCGGGCCCATATGCGACCGCAGGAAGTCGTATTGCGGGGCCATGCGGCGCGACAATTCCTCGCGCAGCTCGGGCGGGGGCATCAGGCCCCTGGGGTTCGCGAAGACCTTGCTGCCCATGTTGGCATAGGGCATCGGCCCGATCCCCAGGTGATCCTCGACCGCTTCCAGGACGGCATGGGGCGCGGTGGCGATGCGCCCGAAGGGCAGGATCAGCATGTCGGGATAATGCGCCTGCCAGCGCGGGATGTAGGACGCGTAATCGCCCCGGTCGAACAGCACGGGATCGTCCAGCTCGGTCATCCATTCCGCGACCGTGGCCGGTTCGCGCCCCGCCCGGCGCAGGTTCATGCGCAGCTGCGAAATCGCCCGATCGACCGGATCGCGCACCAGGTAGACGACGCGCGCCTTGAGCAGCAGCCGGGCCACCGCGGCGACCCCTTCGGCGGGCAGGGTCGAGTATTCCGGCGTGAAATCCATCGGCGTCGCATGGACGGGCGCGGGGGCGAAGACGCGCTTGTACCACTGGTTGTGGAACATCTTGCCGCCCGTGATGCCCTTCAGATAGGCGTCCAGCGCCTCGGGCATCGGCACGCCCCGTGCCTTATGGCGTTCGCGGATCTCCTGCGGCTTGTTGCGGTAATGCCAGCGGATCCAGCGCTGGTGGTCGGGGACGTGCAGGAAGTTGAAATACTGCACCTCCTTGAAGGGGGGGATCCAGACCTGCGGATGCTGGCCCAGCATCTGGGCCAGCCACGACGTTCCGGCCTTCTGCGCCCCGATGCACAGGGCTCCGGGCTTGCGCGGGGCGCCCTCGGGATCGAAGGCGGGGCTGATCGTCAACATCGACTGGGTCATGCCGGTCCTTTCATGGGCAGGGACCGGCAATCGCGTCAGAGCCGCCCCCACAGGTCGTATTCGCTGGCCTCGTCCACCGTGACGCTGACGATATCGCCGGGCGACAGGGCTTCAAAGCCCTGATCGATGAACAGGTTGCCGTCGATCTCGGGGGCGTCGGCCTTGGTGCGGCAGGTCGCGCCCTCGTCGTCGATGGAATCGACGATCACCTCGATCCGGCTGCCGACCTTGGCCTCCAGCTTGGCGGCGCTGATGGCCTGCGCCTTTTCCATGAAGCGCTCGAAGCGGTCCTGCTTGACCTCGGGCGCGACGTGATCGGGCAGGTCGTTGGCCCGCGCACCGGCGACGTTTTCGTACTGGAAGGCACCGACGCGATCCAGCTGCGCCTCGTCCAGCCAGTCCAGCAGGGTCTGGAACTCGGCCTCGGTCTCTCCGGGATAGCCCACGATGAAGGTGGAACGCAGGGTGATGTCGGGGCAGACGCTGCGCCATGCGGCGATCTCGTCCAGGGTCTTCGCGCCTGCCGCCGGTCGGGCCATGCGCTTCAGGACGTCCGGATGGGCATGTTGGAAGGGGATGTCCATGTAGGGCAGGATCAGCCCGTCGGCCATCAGCGGGATCAGGTCGCGCACATGCGGATAGGGATAGACGTAGTGCAACCGCACCCAGGCCCCGAGCGACCCCAGGTCGCGGGCCAGGTCGGTGATATGGGCGCGATGCCCGCGCTCGGTCTCGTATTTGCGATCGAGGCCATAGGCACTGGTATCCTGGCTGATGACCAGCAGTTCCTTGACCCCCGCCTCGACCAGCTTCTCGGCCTCGCGGACCACGGCATGGGCGGGGCGGCTGACAAGGCGGCCGCGCATGTCGGGGATGATGCAGAACTTGCACTTGTGATTACAGCCCTCGGAGATCTTCAGATAGCTGTAATGGCGCGGCGTCAAGCTGACGCCCGATGCGGGCAGCAGGTCGATGAAGGGATCGGGCCGGGGCGGCACCGCGCCATGCACCGCGTCCAGCACCTGTTCGTATTGATGCGGGCCGGTGACGGCCAGAACCTTGGGATGCGTGCCCGTGATGTATTCGGGCTCGGCCCCCAGACAGCCCGTCACGATCACGCGGCCGTTTTCCTGCAGCGCCTCGCCGATGGCGTCCAGGCTCTCTGCCTTGGCGCTGTCGAGGAAGCCGCAGGTGTTCACGATCACCGCATCCGCGCCCTGGTAATCGGCGCTGATGGCGTAACCTTCCGCGCGCAGGCGCGTCAGGATGCGTTCGCTGTCGACCAGCGCCTTGGGACAGCCGAGGCTGACCATGCCGATGGTCGGCTGGCCGTCGCGGCGTTCATCGGGAATGCGCGCACGCGCAAGGTCGGGGCGAAGTTCGGGCGGGTTCTGCTGCATCCGCCGCAGATAAGCGATTCGCGCGCGCCGCAAAAGGGGCAAGGCAGGCAGGCCCCGCCGATTCCCGCGCAGGCGTGGCAGAATTCGCCGGAACGTGACTTTCCCTTGTGCCGCTTTGCCGCGAAGATGCCTGCCATGAAACAGACGCTGCACCTTGCCCTGCCCCTGATCGTCGCCCTTGGCGGGATCGCCCCTGCGGCCCATGCCCAGCAGGGCCGTTATATCGACGTGTGGAACGACAAGGGCGGCAACGTGCTGCAGATGGTCCAGCGCAGGCAGGAACTGGCGAAGTCCGGCAAGACGGTACGCATCCGCGGCTATTGCCGCTCGGCCTGCACGATCCTGACGACGCTGCCCAATGCCTGCCTGGGGCCGGGGTCGCGGATCGGGTTCCATGCGCCCCGCATCCCCAACACCCAGATCATCCCGCCCTATGTCGATCAGATCATGGGCAACTTCTATCGCGGGGGGGTCCGCGACCGCTGGTTCGGCGGCTGGAACCGGTCGCTGGACATGCAGGTGATCTCGGCGCGCGAATATGTGCGCCTCGATCCCCAGACCCGCATCTGCGACAGCATCAAGCTGCGCTGATCATTCCCGCAGGCGCCAGCCGGTCGCGAAGATCCAGCGGATCACGGCCATGCAGATCACGACCATCAGCGCCACCGCGAACAGCGACACGCCCACCGGCACGTCGGCCAGTCCGAAGAAGGACCACCGGAACCCCGAGATGAGGTAGAGCACCGGGTTCAGCTTGGCCACGCCTTCCCAGAAGGGGGGCAGCATGTCGGCCGAGTAGAACGCCCCGCCCAGGAACACGAGCGGCGTCACCACCATCAGCGGGATGATCTGCAGCTGCTCGAAATTCTTGGCCCACAGCCCGATGATGAAGCCCAGAAGGCTGAAGCCGATCGCGGTCAGGAACAGGAAGGCCAGCATCCAGAACGGATGCAGGATGTTCGCGCCCACGAAGTAGAAGCTGGTCAGCAGGATCACGAAGGCGATCAGCATGGCCTTGGCCGCCGCCGCGCCGACGAAGCCCATCGTCACCTCCAGCCAGCCGACCGGCGACACGAGATATTCGTAGATCGTGCCGCTGAACTTCGGGAAATAGATACCGAAGCTGGCATTGCTGATGGATTGCTGAAGGATGGTCAGCATCATCAGGCCCGGCACGATGAACGCGCCATAGGGCACGCCCTCGACCGATTCGATCCGGCCCCCGATGGCCGCGCCGAAGACCACGAAATACAGGGTCGTGGAAATCACCGGCGACAGCAGCGACTGCATGATCGTGCGGAAGAACCGCGTCATCTCGTGGTGGAAGATGGCCCAGACGCCACGCCAGTTGATGCCGGTCATGCCGCGCCCTCCTTGTTGCCGTCGACAAGCGACATGAACACCTCTTCGAGGTTGGACTGACGGGTCGAGACGTCGCGCACGCTGACCCCTTCGGCCGCGAGGTCGCCCAGCAGCCGGGCGATGCCCGTGCGGTCGGCCTTGGCGTCGTATTCGTAATCCAGCCGGCGCCCGCCATCGGTCAGCGTCAGGCCGCGATCCGCCAGCGATGCGGGAACATCCTCCAGCGGGCTGTCCAGCTCGATGGTCAGGGTCTTGGCCCCGAACTCGCCCATCAGCTCGGCGGTGGGGCGGACCAGCAGCAGGTTGCCCTTGTTGATGACGCCCACGCGGTCGGCCATCTCCTCGGCCTCTTCCAGGTAATGCGTCGTCAGGATGATGGTCACGCCCTCGCGGCGCAGCTCGCCCACGACCTGCCACATCTCGCGGCGCAGGGCGACATCGACGCCCGCGGTGGGTTCGTCCAGGAACAGCACCTTGGGCTGATGCGCCAGCGCCTTGGCGATCAGCACGCGGCGCTTCATGCCGCCCGACAATTCGCGCGTGGCCGCGTCGCGCTTGTCCCACAGGGCCAGCGCCCGCAGGATGCGTTCGATATAGGCGTCGTCCGGCGGCATCCCGTACAGGCCCCGCGTGAAGCGCACGCAGTTCATCACCTTCTCGAACGGCTCCAGCGCGATCTCCTGCGGGACCAGCCCGATCAGGCGTCGCGCCGCGCGCCAGTCCTTGCGGATGTCGTGACCGCCCACGCGGACCGTGCCGCCCGTCGGCGTCACCAGCCCGCAGATGATCGAGATGAGCGTCGTCTTGCCCGCCCCGTTCGGTCCCAGCAGGGCGATGATCTCGCCCTGGTCGATGGACAGGCTGACGCCGTCCAGCGCCTTGGTCCCGCCCTCGTATTGCTTCGATATGTTGTCGATCTCGATGATCGCGTTCATGCGTCTGTTTCCCGCTGTTTCGCGCCCTCGGGCAGGCAGATAGGCATGGGGGACCCCGATTGCCAGACGCGTGATCACATTCAGATGGGCAGACGACCCACGCTCATGTGGCGCTTCGTGCCGAAACCGGGGATGCGGGCGACCTCGAATCCGGCACCTGTCAGCGCGCGGCGGACATGGCCCGCGGCAGTATAGGTCGCAAAGCTGCCGCCCGGCGCGGTGTGGCGACCGACCTCGGCCATGATGGCGTCGGACCACATCAGCGGGTTCTTGGCGGGCGAGAAACCGTCCAGGAACCACGCATCCGCCCGCCCGTCCCACGCAGGCAGCGCGTCGGTCACGTCGCCCAGCCGCAGGTCCAGCACGACCTGCCCCACCGTGACGCAACGGCCCGCCAGAAGCGCGTCCCAGCCTGCACGCAGCTGCGCCGCCAGATCGGCCAGGTCGGGAAATGCCGCATGGGCCTGCGCCAGCTGCGGGGCGGTCATGGGATAGGCCTCGAAGCTGGTCATGCGGACCCGGACATCCGCGATCCGCGCCAGCGCCAGCGCGTTCAGCCCAGTGCCGAAGCCCAGCTCGGCCACGTGAAAGCCCGGCACCAGTCGCGCGGGCAGGTCGTTGCCGTCCAGAAAGACGTGGCGCGTCTCGGCCAGCCCGCCCGCAAGGCTGAAATAGGGGTCGTCGAAGCGCGTCGATACGGGCACGCCCCCCTCGCGCCACTCCAGCGGCGGCTCGTATTCGGATGGATCGTCGGCTATGTGCATGGGGCGCAGCATTCGGGGATCGCGATGGAATTGGCAAGCGGGGCTTTGGTGCGGATCGCGGGCGGCGGGATATTCGGGCTGGCCTGCGCGTGGCGGCTGGCACGGCGCGGCGTGGCCGTGCGCGTCCACGAGGCCCGCACGATCGGCGCGGGATCCTCGGGCGGGCATGTGGGTGCGCTGGCGCCGCATGTGCCGGAGAACTGGAACCCCAAGAAGGCGCTGCAGCTGACCAGCCTGCTGGGCGCCGCCGATTTCTGGGCCGAGATCGAGGACGCGTCCGGCCTGCCGTCCGGTTACGGGCGCACGGGCCGCATCCAGCCCGTGGCGGATCGCGCGCAGCTGCCCCGCCTGCAGCACCGGATCGAGGCATCGCGAGAGCGCTGGCCCCGCGATGCATGGATGTCGCTGACCGACGCGCCAGGGGGCCTGGTGCCCGACAGCCCCACGGGCCTGTGGCTGCATGACGGGCTGACGGCGCGGCTGAACCCCCGCGCCGCGCTGGAGGCCCTTGCGGGCGCGATCCGCGCGAAGGGCGGCGAGGTGATCGAGGGCGACCCCGCGCCGCAGGATCACGCCCCCACCATCTGGGCCACGGGCACCGAGGGTCTGCTGCACCTGAACGACGCGCTTGGTCGCAGGATCGGACAGGGGGTCAAGGGCCAGTCGCTGCTGCTGCGCCATCCCGCGCCGGGGGCCGCGCAGGTCTTCGCGGACGGGCTGCATGTCGTCCCGCACGATGACGGGACCATTGCTGTCGGATCCACGTCGGAAAACAGCTTCGACCACGACCGCCCCGACGACCAGCTGGACGACATCCTGGCACGCGCGGTCGCGATCTGCCCCGCGCTGCGCGATGCGCCCGTGATCGACCGTTGGGCGGGCCTGCGCCCCCGCGCCCGCAGCCGCGCGCCGATCCTGGCCGCCTGGCCCGACCGCCCCGGCCACTGGATCGCCAATGGCGGCTTCAAGATCGGCTTCGGCATGGCCCCGATCATCGCGGACCTGGCCGCCGATGCCGTGATCGCGGGGCGCGCGGATTTCCCTGACACAACCGCCCTGCCCTGACCCGCTTGCGCCTGTCGCCCGCCCCGCGCATCCTGCAGGGCAGAACGCCACGCAGGGACGCAGCCATGACACGCCTGACCACCGCCTTCGACGGCATCGACGCAGCCAACGCGCAGGATCCGGGCCACGAGGACGGCCAGCCTGCGAACCTGCTCTATGGTCGGCGGATGACGCAGGAACAGGAACGCCTGTTCCCCGATGCCGACGACGTGCTGCGCATTGCCTGCCGCGGCCAGCATATCGAACGCTGGAAGCTGCCGCGCGACAGCTTTCCGATGAACCGCCCCGGATACCTGCAATGGCGCCAGGAACAGGGGCGCCGCCATGCCGAGCGCGTGGGCGCGATCATGGCCGATGCGGGATACGACGCCGCCGATATAGACCGCGCGGGCCGGATGCTGCGCAAGCAGGGGCTCAAGCGCGACCCCGACGTGCAGGCACTCGAGGACGTGATCTGCTTCACCTTCATCCGCTGGTACCTGGGCGATTTCATGGCGACCCAGCCCGATGAGCGCATGCCCCGCATCATCGAGAAGACCGCCCGCAAAATGTCCGAAGGCGCACGCGCCCGCGCCCTGGCCGAATTCGAGATGCCCGAGGAATTCGCGCGCCTGTTCCGCATCGCGGACCGCATCGGCCCGCCCGCCTGCGCGGTGATCGTCTCGCACGGCCAGCCGGGCGATCCCGAACCCCAGCAGCAGGCGGTCGAGGATCTTGCCGCCGCCGTCGCCGCCTGCAATCCCGGCCTGCCGGTGCGCGGCGCGACGCTGGCGAAACCGGGCGCGCTGGCGGATGCGGTGACGCCCGATTGCATCGTCTATCCCATGTTCATGGCCGAGGGGTGGTTCACCGGGACCGAGCTGCCCCGCCGCCTGACCGAGGCCGGCGCCCCCGCCGCCCATATCATGCGCCCCTTCGGCACCGATGCGGGCCTGCCCGACCTGATCGTGGCCAAGGCCCGCGAGGCCGCCGATGCCGAAGGCTGGCCCCTGTCCGAGGTCACGCTGCTTCTGTCGGCGCATGGATCGCAGCGCAGCCAGGCCAGCTTCACCATCACGCAGGCGCTGGCCGAGACGCTGTCACCGCATTTCGCCCGCGTGGTCACGGGCTTCGTCGAACAGGAACCCTTCATCGCGGATGCGGCGCGCGACCTGCACCGCGCGATCAGCCTGCCGCTGTTCGCCCTGCGGGCCGAGCATGTCACCGACGACCTGCCCGAGGCGCTGGACGCCGCGGGCTTCGACGGGCCTCGGCTGGACCCGATCGGCCTTGCGCCCGAAGCCCCGGCGATGATCGCGAAGTCGATCGCGGCTCAGCTGTCGCGCCCGTAATAGGCATAGCTGCCGGCAACCGTGAACCCCAGGGCGCCATAGGTCGCGCGGGCGACCTCGTTGGCGCGGCTGACGGCAAGGGCGAGGGTCTCGGCCCCCTGCTCGGCCGCCCAGAAGGCGGCGGTGCGGACCATCCAGGACCCCAGGCCCATGCGCCGGAAGGCGGGCAGGATCTCCAGCCCGTGGATCATCGCGACACCTTCGTGGCAGGCGACGAAGCCCGCCCCCGCCGCGCGGTCCTGGATGCGGCCCAGCAGCGCGGCCTTGGGATGGGCCACGCGGTCCATCACGCCCTGCCGCGCGGGGTTGATGTTGCCCGCCGACCAGATGTCGCGCTGGATCGCCAGGGGCGGCCAGATCGCGAAGCCCGTCACCGGCGGCACATCCTGGTCGATCAGCGACGAGACCGGCGCCGACATCACCAGTGTCGGGATCTCGATGGCGCAGTCGCGCTCGATCAGGGCGGTCATCAGGCGGTCGTCGTCGTCCCAGGCGCGGAACAGGATGCGCTGGCCCCAGTCGCGGTGCTGCGCCTCGGCGGCGTCCAGGTCGTCCACGCTCCACTCGGCCACGGCACGGGCCGAGCTGACGCGCCCGCCAGCCCCCGCGCCGCGGCCCACGGCGATGCCGCCGAAGATGCGGGTTTCCATGGCGGGCCAGCTGGCCTCGAACGCGGCGGCAATGGCCGGTGCGGGGCGCGTCACAGCGCCAGCCGCGATTTCAGCACGTCCATCGCATGGGCGACACGATCCGTGTCCAGCCCGCGCACGACAAGGTTCGTCCCCCAGCCGCCATCGTCATGGAACGGATAGGATCCGAGCGACAGGTCCGGAAAATCGCCCGCGATCGCCTTCAGCTCCTCGGCGACGTCGCTTTCGCCGCGGCGCACCTCGACGCTGAGCGACTGGACCGGGCGGCCCTTGGGCAGGCGCGGGATCAGCCAGTCCACCATGCCGCGGAACACCTCGGGGACGCCCGCCATCACATGCGTCCGCCCGATCGAGAAGCCGGGCGCGGCCGATACCGCGTTGTCGATCAGCGTCGCGCCCACGGGGATGCGGGCCATGCGCAGGCGGTTCTCGGTCAGTTCGGTCCCCATGCGGTCGCAGCGTTCCTGCAGCAGGCGGCGGGCCTCGGGGTCGATGGTGACGGTGGTGCCATGCGCCGCGGCGACCGCGTCGGCGGTGATGTCGTCATGCGTGGGCCCGATCCCGCCCGAGGTGAACAGCAGGTCCCAGGCCCCGCCAAGGCTGCCATCCAGCGCCCGGATCGCATCGACGATGCGGTCGTGGTCGTCGGACACGACGCGGATCTCCTGCAGGTCGAAGCCGGTGGCGGTCAGGACCTGGGCCAGGTGGTGGGCATTACCCTCGCGGGTGCGGCCCGACAGGATCTCGTCCCCGATGACGAGGATCGCGGCGGTGGGGTTGTCCGACTGCATCTTGCTTCGTCCTTCGCTGTGTGGTCGCAACATCTATGCGCGCGGGTGGGGGTGGAACAAGTGCGTCACGGCGTCTATCTAGGGGGGAAGCCCAGATAAGGACCCGCCATGAACGACAGCCGCACGACCAAGGAAGGCATCCGCATCCACATGCCCGGCGATTCCGCCGGAATGCACAAGGCGGGGGCCGTCGCATCGCAGATCCTGGACGAGGTGGGCGCGCTGGTCGAACCGGGCACCACCACCGCCGCGCTGGACGATTTCATCACCCGCCGCATCCAGGAACTGGGCGCGACCTCGGCGACGATCGGCTATCGCGGGTATCAGCACGCAAGCTGCATCAGCGTGAACCACGTCGTCTGCCACGGCATTCCGGGCGACAAGGTTCTGAAGGATGGCGACATCCTGAACATCGACGTGACCGTGATCGTGGACGGCTGGTTCGGCGATACCAGCCGCATGTACGTGGCGGGCCGCGCGCCGATCAAGGCGCAGCGCCTGCTGAAGGTCACGCATGACGCGCTGATGAAGGGCATCGAGGTCGTTCGTCCGGGCGCGACCTTCGGCGATATCGGCGCGGCCATCCAGTCCTATGCCGAAGGGCAGCGCATGTCGGTGGTCCGCGACTTCTGCGGGCACGGCATCGGCAAGGTGTTCCACGCGCCCCCGAACGTCCTGCATTTCGGCCGCGCGGGCAAAGGCCCCGTGCTGGAGGAGGGCATGTTCTTCACCATCGAGCCGATGGTGAACCTGGGCCGCCCGGAAACCAAGGTGCTGGCCGACGACTGGACCGCCGTGACGCGCGACAAGTCCCTGTCGGCGCAGTTCGAGCATTCGATCGGCGTCACCGCCGATGGCTGCGAGATCTTCACCCCTTCGGACAAGTTCTTCCCCGACCTGGGTTGAGGTCGGGATGGCGGGCCGCTCAGGCCCGCCCTGCCGCCGCCGACAGAAGCGACGGGTCGATGCCCTGGGCACGCAGCGCGCGCTGCCATTTCGCATCGTGGTCGGGATCGAAGATCAGGTCGTCCTGCCCCTCGCCCGTCAGCCAGCCATTCGCCAGCATCTCGGATTCCAGCTGCCCCGGCCCCCATCCGGCATAGCCGAGCGCAAGCACCGCCTGTTCCGGACCCTGCCCCATCGCCAGATCCTCGAGGATGTCGCGCGTCGTCGTCATCGCCAGCGCGGGGCTGATGCGCATGCGCCCCTCGGGGTCCTGCCCGTGCTGGGCGACCTTGTGCAGCACGAAGCCGCGCCCCGGCTCGACCGGGCCGCCGAAGCACACCTCGATCCGGCGGATATCCTCGCCCTTCTCGATGCCCAGCTGTTCCAGCAGGTCGCCGAAATGGATCTCGGGCAGGGGCTGGTTCAGGACCAGTCCCATCGCGCCCTCGTCGGAATGGGCGCAGACAAGCACGACCGAGCGCTCGAAGCGGGGGTCCGACATGCCCGGCATCGCGATCAGGATCTTGCCGGTCAGGTTCTCGGGCTGGTCATGCGTCAGGGTATCTGTGGTCATCGCGTCTCCTTTCCGTTCAAGATCGGGTGTCATCGGGCAAATCGCAAGCCATGCGCGCGTTTGTTACTTCCGTTGCGGGTGCGTGGGCGGCTAGGTGGGCCCATGTTGCCAAGTAAGCTTGCCCTTCGCCCGATTCTGCCCGCCATCTGCGCCACGCTGCTGGCCCTGCCCGCATGGGCGGACGACCTGCCGCCGGGCCTGGCATCCGCGCGGCTGCTGCCCGGATGGACCGACGAGGCCGGCCGACGCGTCCTTGCGCTGGAGCTGGACCTGGAACCCGGCTGGAAGACCTATTGGCGCAGCCCCGGCGACAGCGGCCTGCCGCCCGATTTCGATTGGACGCGTTCGGCCAACCTGGCGCGGGTGCACCTGCACTGGCCCGCGCCCGAGGCCATCGACAGCGGCGACGCGCGGGAAATGGGCTATCGCGACAGGTTGGTCCTGCCCCTCACCGCCGAGGCTGCCGACCCCGCCGACCCCATGCGCATCGCCGTCGATATCGACCTTGGCCTGTGCGAGAACATCTGCGTGCCCGCGCATCTGACGCTGGACGCGCCCGCCCCCGGCGCGGCCCCCGACCCCGCGATCCTGACCGCGCTGAAGGCCGAACCGAAGCGCCTGGACGCCCTGCCCCGATGCGACGTCACGCCCATCGCTGATGGCGTCCGCGTCGCCATGCACCCCCCCGTGAAGGGCGTGGAGCTGGCCGCGATCGAGCTGACGGGCCGCCCCGAGATCTGGGTATCGGGTGCCGACCTGAACGACACGCCCGACGGCCCCGAGGCCGTGGTCGAGATGGTCGGCCCCACCGCCGCGCCCTTCGACCTGGACCGCAGCCGGTTGCGGCTGACGATGGTGACGGCGGATGGCGCCGTCGAAACTCAGGGCTGCGCCGCCGACTGACGGCCAGCGCCCAAGCGCCCGTCGCGCAGGCCACGGCCAGCAGCCACAGCGCCAGCACCGCCAGCGCCTGCATCGGGGCCAGCACCGGCCACCATGCGGGCACGGGCAGCCCCGCCGCGGGCCCGACCAGCACCAGCATCCCCAGCCCCGCGGCCACGCAGCCTACGCGCATCGCGCCCGCCAGCGGCCCCGCGCGCAGCGCACGGCCGAAGGCCGCGCGCGCCCGCCCGACATCCGCGCCCACCGCAAGGATCGCGGGCACGACCAGCAGCACCAGCACCATTCCGAAGCCCAGCCCATAGGCCAGCGTCACGACGGTCGGCTTCAGGAACAGCGCCTGCGAGGACCGCTCGTACAGCAGCGGCGCAAGCCCCAGCACCGTCGTCGCGGTGGTCAGCAGCACGGGCCGGAACCGGTCGCCCACCGCCGCGACGATTGCGGGACGCAGCCCGCGCGTCCGCGCATATTCGTCGATGGTCGAGATCAGGACGATGGAATCGTTGATGATGATCCCCGACATCCCGATCAGCCCCACGATCGAGAACATGCTCATCGGCAGCTGCCAGGACGCATGTCCCCAGACCGCGCCGATCAGGCCGAAGGGAATGACCGACATGACGACCAGCGGACGCGTCCAGCTGGCGAAGATCCAGGCCAGCACCATGTAGATCCCGGTCAGCGCCGCGCCGAAGCCGATCAGCGCCTCGGACAGGAAATCGGATTCCTGTTCCGCCAGCCCCGTCAGCGCATAGCCGACACCGTATTCCCCCGCGATGCGCGGCATCAGGTCGTCCTGCAGATATGCCGTGATCCGGGCGGCGCGGGCGGGGTCGTCATCGGCGATGTCGCCCGTGACCGAGATCATCCTCTCGCCGTTCTCGCGGCGGATGACCGAGAAGCCGGCCTCGGAGCTGACGGTGACGATATCGCCCAGGGGGACCCATTCCCCAGACGAGGCCCGCATCATCATCCGTTCCAGGAAATCGGCCTGCCGGTCGCTCTCGGGCAGCTCGACCCGGATCGCGCCGGTGCGGGTGCCGACCGCGAATGTCGCGGCCTCGATCCCGCCAAGGCGGCGGCGCAGGTCGGCCGCCAGCGCATCGGTCGTGAAGCCCAATGCCTCTCCCTGCGCGGTCAGTTGCAGCGCCAGCTCGGTCTTGTCGTAATCCATGCTGTCTTCCAGCGCCGAGACCTCGGGGAATTGCGACAGGTCGGACTTGATCGCCTCGGCCGCATCCTTGAGGCGCTGCGCCCCCGCCCCCGTCATGCGCACGGAGATGGCATCGCCCCCCGGCCCCGAACGGAACCCGCGGAAGCTGATCACCTCCAGCCGGGGGTCGGTGGGCATGGCCGATTGCAGGTCGGACACGAATTCGAAGCTGCTGTAGGGGCGGAAATCGGGGTCGATCAGCTCGATCTGGACGGCGCCCAGAAGGTCGGCATCCTTGGTATCCGCGCCGGGCAGCGGACGGCCCGCATTGTCGCCCACCAGCATCATCATGTGCGTGATGGGATTGGTGCCGTATTCGTCCTCGTACCGCTGGCCGACGCTGCGGGTCGCCTGTTCGACCATGTTCATCACGCGGATCGTGTCCTCGCGCGTGGCGCCGGCAAGCATGGCGAAGTTCCCCTCGACGCTGCCTTGTTCGGGGGCGTCGAAGAACCGCCACGGCACCTTGCCCGTCATCAGCATCCCGGCAGACAGCGACAGCGCCAGGATCACGCCGGCCATCACCGGATAGCGCGCGACCAGAAGCCCCCGGACCAGCGGGCGCAGCACGCCCGCGACGAAGCGGTCCAGCCAGCGGTTCACCAGCCTGGACGGGCGGTCGTACCAGCGGTCGCGGGCATGGCCCGCCAGCGCATGCGCCATGTGGTTCGGCAGCACCAGGAAGCATTCCGCCAGCGAGGCGATCAGCACCAGGATCACGGTCATCGGGATCTCTCCGACGATCTGGCCGAAGCGGCCGCCGATCATGGTCAGCCCGGCAAAGGCGATCACCGTGGTCAGGGTGCTGCTGATGACCGGCGCGCCCATACGCCCCGCCGCGCGTTCGGCCGCCAGCTTGGGGGCCTCGCCCAGCTTGCGGGCGCGGTAATCGGCATGTTCGCCCACCACGATGGCGTCGTCCACGATGATCCCCAATGTCAGGATCAGCGCAAACAGAGAGATCATGTTCAGCGTCATTCCCGCCAGGTGCATCAGCGCGACGGCGGCCAGCAGCGCGGCGGGGATGCCGGCCGCGACCCAGATCGCGGTGCGGGCGTTCAGGAACAGGAACAGCAGCCCCAGAACCAGGGCCAGCCCCAGGATCGCGTTGTCCAGCAGCAGCGCCAGCCGGGCCGAGATCAGCTCGGCCCGCGCGCGGACCAGCTCGACGGTGACGCCCTCGGGCAGGGTCGGCCGCATCTCGGCGGCGATGTCCTCGACCGTCTGCTGCATGCCGATCGCATCGCCGGTCGCGGCACGCTGGACCTCGATGGTGACGGCGGGATCGCCGCCCGCGAAGAAGGCCACGTCGCGGTCGATCCCCTCGGCGGTGACGGTGGCCACGTCGCCCACGGTCAGCTGCGTTCCGTCGGGAAGCGCCTTCAGCGACAGGTCCGCGACCTCGGACGGGGTGCGGGTCTCGGACCCCGTCCGCACGCGCGATGCGCCCGAACTGATGTCGCCCGCGGGCGTGGGGGCGGCGGCGGCGGCGATCACCTCGGCCACCTGCTGCATGGTCAGGTCGTGGCGGATCAGGTCGGCCATGCGCAGCTCGACCATGGTCTCGGGGGCGGCGATCCCGGACACGGTCAGCCGCGTCACCCCCCGACCATAGAGCCGGTTCGTCATGTCGTCCGCGATGCGGCCCAGCTGGTCCAGCCCCACCGGCCCCGAGATGACGATGTCGGCCACCCTGTCGCGCCATGCGCGGCGCGTGATCTCGGGATCCTCGGTGCCCTCGGGCAGGTCGCCCGCGCCGGAAACGGCGGTCTCGACCTCGGTCATGGCGCGGGACATGTCCCAGCCGGGTTCGAATTCCAGGTTGATGCGGGCCGACCCTTCGGCGGCCTGCGAACTGGTCAGCATCACGCCCTCGACCGACATCAGCGCCGGTTCGAGGACGGCGACCACGGCGCTGTCCACATCCTCGGCCCCGGCGCCGTCCCAGGTCACGCGGACGTCGATCTCCTGGACGACGGTGTCGGGGAAATACTGCGCGCGCAGGCGCGGCGCGGACCACAGGCCCGCGACCACCATCACCGCCAGCAGAAGGTTCGCCAGCGTGGCGTGTCGGACGAACAGCGACAGCAGACCGCGACTAGCCACGTCCGGCCCCCTGCGCATTCGGGCCGCGCTGCGCCGATCCGCCGCGATCCGGGCCATCCGCCGGGGCGGTGCTGTCCTCGACCCGGATGCCCGCGCCCAGCTGGGCCGAGCGTTCGGCCACGATCCGCGCGCCGTCCAGCGCGTCGGGGACCGCGATGATCACGTCGTCGCCCTGGCGGCGCAGCAATTCGACCGGCAGGGCCGACAGCCGACCGTCCTGCCCCGCGACCAGCACCGTGCCGTCGCTGCCGATGGCGGCGGCGGGCACGGTCGCGACATCCTGCAGGGCGGGCTCCTCGATCATGACCGACAGGAAATCGCCGGGGCGCAGCGCCTTGGCGCCATCGGTCACGCGGGCATAGACCAAGCGCCCCGCCGCCCCTTCGGCGACCGAGGCAGCCGCACGGTCGATGCGAGCCGCCGCGCCGATCTGGCCCGCGCTTCCGTCAAGCACCAGCCGCAGGTCCAGCGGCGGCAGCGTGCCGTCACCGTCCAGAAGCCGCGCGAACTGGTCCAGCGACAACGGTATCGCCACCTCCAGCGCGGCGGGATCGATGATGGTCGCAAGCTGTTCGTTCAGGCTGACAAGCCCCCCCTCGACCGCCGTCACGTCGGTCACGCGCCCGTCGAAGCCCGCGCGGATCTCGGTATCGGCAAGGTCGTTGCGGGCCTCGGACAGGGCGATCTCGGCGCGGCGCAGGGCGTTCTCGGCGCTGGTGACGGCGCTTTCGGCATCGGCCAGCGTCGCGCGGCGGGTGATGACGGCCTGTTCCGCGGTCGAGGCCGCAAGCTGCGCCGTCTCGCGGTCGGCGCTGGTCCCCAACCCGCGGGCGGCAAGGTCGGTCTGGCGCGTCACCGCGGTCTCGCGCAGTTCGGCCTGGCGGATGGCGGCGGCCAGATCCTCGGTCGCGATGGACACCGCGCGACGGGCATCGGCCAGCACGCCCTGCGCATCGTCGCGTTCGGCCTGCCGGCTTTCCAGCGCAGCCGAGGCCGATGACGGATCGATCCGCGCCAGAAGCTGCCCCGCCGCGACGCTGCCGCCTTCCTGCAGCGCGTCGGCCAGCATGACGATCCGCCCCGCAGCGCCCGCCCGCAGCTGCAGTTCCCTGCGCGATGCGACCTGACCATAGACCTGCATGACCGGCACGCCCGGCCCGGCCTCGACCCGGATCAGGCGCGCGGTATAGACCTGTTCGCGCGCCCCGCGCCCTGGCCCGCCCCCATCGTCGGATGCCGTGGCCGCACGCCAGACGGCGCCCGCCGCCAGCATCAGCAATGCCAGCGTCATGAAGCCGAGAAACAGCCCAAGAAGGCTGCGGGAAAGAAAACGCATGTGCCAGGTCCCGGTGATTGTGACGCCCGGTTAGCACATCATGGGGAAACCGAACCTAAACGGAAAGCGATTCCAGCCGCGCCTGCAGCGACAGAAGGTCCGCCCAGGCCTCTCGTTTCGCCTGCGGATTGCGCAGCAGATAGGCGGGATGCGTCATCGGCAGCGCCGGCTTGCCGAAGGCCTCGGTCCATTGGCCGCGCAGGCGCAGGATGCCGCGACGTTCCAGCGCGGCCTGGCAGGGGATGTTGCCCATCAGCACGATCACGTCGGGATCGGCCAGTTCGACATGCCGCCGCAGGAAGGGCATACTGACCGCGATCTCGTCGGGACTGGGATCGCGGTTGCCAGGCGGGCGCCATGTCAGCACGTTCACGACATAGATCGCGGCCTGCGCATCCACCGCGTCGCGTGCCATGCCGATGGCGGCGAACATGCGGTCCAGCAACTGCCCTGCGCGGCCCACGAAGGGGCGGCCCTGGCGGTCCTCCTCGTCCCCCGGCGCCTCGCCCAGGATCAGGGCGCGGGCCTTGGGGTTGCCGTCGGCAAAGCAGAAGTTCCGCGCGCCCTTCTTCAGCTCGATCCCGTCGAAGCCCTGCTGGGCGGATGCCAGCGCCTCGAGCGTGGTTGCCGATGCGGCAAGGGCCTCGGCCTCGGCCAGGCGGGCGGCGCTGTCGTCATCGTCGGCAGGCGGGGGCACGGGGGCTGCGGGGGCCGCGGGCAGCGGCGGCAGTTCGGGGCGGGCCGGCAGGTCGAAGCGGTCGACGGGGGCGTCCATGACCGGCATGTCCGCGCCCATCTCCATCTGCCATTCCAGCAGTGCCAGCGCCGTTTCGGCGTCCAGCTCGATTCCCTGATAAGTCGTGGCGTCCATGTCGCTGGCCAAGCTAGGGGCGCGGGCGCCGCTAGTCCACCACCAGCATGTAGCCGGTGCCGCGAACCGTCTGCAGGAAGCGCGGTTCGCGCGGGTCGGGCTCGATCTTGCGGCGCAGGCGGGTGATCTGGACGTCGATGGCACGCTCGCCGCCCTCGGCCTCGTCGCCGCCACGGCCCAGATCCTCGATCAGCTCGGCCCGGCTGACGGGCTGACCCCGGCTGGCGGCCAGCCTGCGCAGCAGCGCCGATTCGGTGCCGGTCAGGCGCAGCGGCGTGTCGCCCTGCCACAGATCGCCCTTGTCCGTGTCGTATCGCAGCTGCCCCAGTGTCAGGAACTTGGGCTGCGCGATCTCCACGGCGGGCACGCGGCGCAGGATGGCCGAGATGCGCAGCAGCAGCTCTCGCGGCTCGAAGGGCTTGGGCAGGTAATCGTCCGCCCCGCTTTCGAGGCCCGCGATACGGTCCTCGGTCTCGCCCCGCGCGGTCAGCAGCAGGATGGGCGTCTGGATGCGCCTGCGCAGGTCGCGCGTCAGTTCCAAGCCGTCCTCGCCCGGCATCATCACGTCCAGCACGATCAGGTCGAATTCGAGACCCGCCAGCAGCCTGCGGGCCTGGGCGGCATCGCGCGCCATGCTGACCATGAAGCCGTTGCGCCGCAGGAAGCGCCCCAGCAGGGCGCGGATGCGTTCGTCGTCATCGACGATCAGCAGATGGGCGTCGGTCGTCATGGCGTTTCCCCTGGCGGCTCAGCGATCTTCGGGCAGATCCTTCATCGCCTGATACTGCGCCCGCATGTCGGGGTCCATCATCGCTTCCAGCACCTGCCGGAAACCGGCCACCGCCTGCGGCCCCGCCTTGCGATAGGCGCCCCGCATCCGCGCGCGCTGCGCCTCGGACAGGCGGCGTTCCAGCGCGGTGCCCGTCTGGGTCAGGAACAGCTGCCTTTCGCGCCGGTCGCGGCGGCCGACGCGGCTTTCGACCAGGCCGTCCTCGATCAGGGCGCGCAGCACGCGGTTCAGCGACTGCTTGGTCACCCCCAGCACCGCCAGCAGCGAGGTCACCGTCAGGCCCGGTTCGCGGTTGATGAAATGCAGCGCGCGGTGATGGGCACGACCATAGTCCAGATCCTCGAGGATCATGTCCGGATCGGCGGTGAAGGCCCGGTAGGCGAAGAACATCGCCTCGATCCCGCGACGCAGCTGGTCGTCCGTCAGGAACAGCAGATCCTCGCCGACCATGGTCTGAATACGGGCCTTGTCCTGCATGCGGGGTCCTTCCGGTCTTGTCGTCGCGTTATGGCAGCGTTGTTGACTTTCTATGCGGTGATTGCTAGCCGTCAACCGTCTTGCGTAACAAACATGCCAAATCCGCCCGGAATTGCGCAAGAATCGAACATCGGGTGGTCGACGGAGATGACGATGAACGGGGCTTACGACGATCGCGACGGCAAGATCTGGATGGACGGCGAACTGGTCGACTGGCGCGACGCGAAAGTGCACGTCCTGACCCATGCGCTGCATTATGCAAGCTCGGTCTTCGAGGGCGAGCGCTGCTATGACGGCAAGATCTTCAAGGGACACGAGCATTCGCTGCGGCTGATCGAATCGGGCCGCCTGCTGGACATGCCGCTTCCCTACTCGGCCGAGGAACTGGACGCCGCCAAGGAAGAGGTGCTGAAGGCCAACGGCTTCGAGAACGCCTATATCCGCGTGGTGGCATGGCGCGGGTCGGGGCCCGACATGGGCGTGTCCGCCGCGCGCAACCCCGTGCGCGTCGCCGTCGCCGCCTGGGAATGGGGCAGCTATTACGGCGATGCGAAATGGCAGGGCGCGAAGCTGGACGTCGCCAAGTGGAAGCGTCCCAGCCCCGAGACCATCCCGACCGCGGCCAAGGCCGCCGGTCTCTACATGATCTGCACCATGTCCAAGCACGCGGCCGAGGCCAAGGGCTGCTCGGACGCGCTGTTCATGGACTGGGAGGGTTACGTGGCCGAAGCCACCGGCGCGAACATCTTCTTCGTGAAGGACGGAGAGATCCACACGCCGCTGGCCGACCGTTTCCTGAACGGCATCACGCGCCAGACCGTCATCCAGATGCTGAAGGACAAGGGCTTCGTCGTCCATGAACGCCGCATCCTGCCCGAGGAGCTGGAAGGCTTCAGCGAATGCTGGCTGACCGGCACCGCGGCCGAGGTGACCCCGGTGGGCCAGATCGGCGACTGGATGTTCCAGGTCGGCCAGATCACCCGCAAGGTGGCCGAGGATTACGAGGCGCTGGTCCGCGCCTGATCGCGACACGCATCGACGTCAAAGGGGGGCCTCGCGCCCCCCTTTCGCATGTTCGGACCGGGTGTTTGTCAGGCGAGCCTGCCCCGTTCGATCCGCGCGAACTCGGCGGATTTGCGCAACTGCCCGTCGCGGCCCTGCGGACGCGACTGCAGGCTCAGGCTGCTTTCATGGGGCATGGCATCGCGGTCCTGGCGCAGGAAATGCTGCATCCGGGACTGTCCGCGAAGCCTTGGCTGATCGGCGATATGCTTGGTCATGGGGACCTCCTTCCCGGCCCCAATATAGGGCCGAATCGGTCCTTCTCCAAATCTCAGGCGGCCTTGATGCCCTGTGCCGCCGACAGGACGGCGTGCAGCGCGACGGCATCGTCATTCGCGCGCAGCTTCTGGCGCAGGTCCTGATCGCGCAGCGTGCGCGACACCAGCGCCAGCGCCTTGAGGTGGTCTACGCCGCCCGATTCGGGGGCCAGAAGCGCAAAGACCAGATCCACCGGCTGGCGGTCCACGGCGTCGAAATCCAGGGGCTTCTCCAGCCGCAGGAACAGGCCCGCGACCTTTTCCAGCCCGTGAAGCCGCGCATGGGGCAGCGCCACGCCGTGGCCCACGCCCGTCGGGCCAAGGCTCTCGCGTTCCTGCAGGGCGTCCAGCACCTCGGATGCCGGGACGCCGTACTGGGCCTCGGCCAGCTCGGCCAGTTCCTGGAACAGCCGTTTCTTCGAGGTGACCTGCCCGAGAGAGCGTACCGCCCCCGGCTGAAGGATCTCGCTGATCTGCATCGTCTTCGCGTCTTTCCCAATCCGACCGCCCCCGAAATCCCAACGGGCACGGGGGCGACAGAGTTCAAATTGGCGTCAGTCGCGGCGGCGCTCAGCCGTTTCCGCGCGGGTCGATCCAGCCCACATTGCCGTCGTCGCGGCGGTGGACGACATTGACGCCGCCATGTTTCTCGTTGCGGAACACCAGAAGCGGTGTGCCTGCCAGTTCCATCTGCATCACCGCATCACCGACCGACAGGGTGGGAACGCGGCTCTCCATCTCGGCGATGATGATGGGTTCCAGGCTTCCGCCCTGCGATTCCCATTCGTCCTCGTCGGCGGCCAGCACATAGCTTCCGGCCTCGCCGAAGACAACAGGTGCCGCGCGGTCCTTGTGATGATCCTTGAGACGGCGCTTGTAGCGGCGAAGCTGCTTGTCCATCTTCTCGCGGCAGGCCTCGAAGGCGGCATAGATCTCGGTCGCCAGGCCCCGCGACTGCACGGTCAGCCCGGTCGACAGATGCACCACAGCGTCGCACAAGTACTGATGCGCGTCCTTCGAGAAGGTCACGGTCGCATCCGTCGGGCGCTGAGAATACTTCTCGATCGTCTCGCCCAGCTCGGATTTGACATGCGTGCTCAACGCATCTCCGACATCGATGTGTTTTCCGCTGATGGTGTAGCGCATCGTTATTCCTCTCCGGTTGCCCGTTTCGTTGCGCAGGCCCGTTCAAAGGCCGGCGACGGCGGAAACGGGGGTCGGCGGGGCGGCACTTCCGCGCCCGCATGAGTCAATTTGGTGACAGCATTCCGGCGTTGTCAACGGTGCGCACGTGGCCGTGAGAGCGATTTGCACGACGCGCATCACGCCATGCGGAAGCCCTCGCCCAGGTAGACTTCGCGCACCTTGGGGTCGGCGACGATCTGGTCCGTGGTGCCGGACATGAGGACGTGGCCGTCATGCAGGATATAGGCGCGATCGACGATACCCAATGTCTCGCGGACGTTGTGATCGGTGATCAGCACGCCGATCCCGCGCCCCTTCAGGTCGTGGACAAGGCTGCGGATCTCGCCCACGGCGATGGGATCGACGCCCGCGAAGGGTTCGTCCAGCAGCAGGAAACCGGGGTTCGAGGCAAGGCAGCGGGCGATCTCGGCCCGCCTGCGTTCGCCGCCCGACAGCGCCAGCGCGGGGGCGCCGCGCAGATGCGTGATCGAGAAGTCGGCCAGCAGTTCCTCGAGCCTGTCGCGGCGGCGATGGGGGTCCGCGACCGACACCTCCAGCACGGCCATGATGTTCTGTTCGACCGTCAGGCCGCGAAAGATCGACATCTCCTGCGGAAGATAGCCGATGCCCATGCGCGCGCGGCGGAACATGGGCAGGCGCGTCACGTCCCGACCGTCGATCGAGACGCTGCCCGCGTCGGGCGTCACCAGCCCCGCAATGCAGTAGAAGGTCGTCGTCTTGCCCGATCCGTTCGGACCCAGAAGGGCCACGACCTCGCCGCGCGACAGGCTGACGGACACCTCGCGGATGACGGGGCGGTTCTTGTAGGACTTGCGCAGTTCGCGGACGATCAGCCCCTCGGTCATTGGCCGCTTCCCTGCTGCAGGATGGTGCGGACGCGGCCCTGCGCCTCGGCGGTGCCGTTTCGGATGTCCACGGTGATGCGGTTGCCCGACAGCACGTTGCGGCCCTGCGTCAGCAGCACGTCGCCGGTCAGCAGCACGGTGCCGGCCTCGACGTCGTAGCGCGCCTCCTGCGCCTCGGCGGCGTCCTCGCCCGCGACCAGCGTCACGTTGCCACGCGCCAGCAGCGCGCGGATGCGGTCCTGCCCGCCTTCGGCATATTCGACCGTCACGTCGTCGGCCGACAGGCGCATCTCGCCCTGGCCGATCACCACGTTGCCGGTAAAGCGCGCGCTGCCGTCGGACTGGTTCACCGACAGGTTGTCGGCCGCCACCTCGACCGGGGCCGAGGGGTCGCTGTCCATGCCGCCGAAAGCGACGCTCTGGGCAATGGCCGCCGCGGGCAGCAGCGCGAGGGTCAGGGCAAGGACGAACTGGCGCGGCATGGCGGATTCCCTCATTCGGTCTGTGGGCGGTATATCAGACGGACCCCGCCCGAGAAATTCAAGATCGCCGGTCCGTCGGATGCTTCCGCGTCCTCGGGCTCCAGCCGCATCGATCCGGCCTCGATCTCGCCGAAGGGGGCCTCGGCCTCGACCCGGGTATCGGCGCGAAGCACCCCCTGCCCCGTCGCGGCCTCGAGGCTGTCGGTCACCAGCCGCCACCCGGTCGAGGTCTGCATCGTCACGCCCCCGCCCAGCCGGATCGCGTCGGCATCCGATCCGCTATTCGGCGCGGTAACGGTGGCGGTCACCCCGTCGCTGCGGCGCAGGTCCAGCTGCAACCCCTCGGCGGTGGCGCCGTCTGCGGTCGGGCGCCCGTTCGCGGCACGCAGCGCGATCTGCGACCCGTCGCCCGCGACGGCGGAATATTCCGGTGCCACCACGCGCCCCTCGCGGGCGGCTTCCTCGGCGTCGACCTCGGCATAGGGGATGCGGGATTCGGTATCGGACCCGCGAGAGAACAGGAACATCGTCGACAGCATCGCCAGCGCCACCAAAGGCAGAAGGACACGAAGCCAGCGGACGATGCGGGTGCGGTTCATGGCGTCACACGAGCCCCGCGCGAAGACAGTCGTGGATGTGCAGGATGCCGCATGGCCGCCCGTCCTGCACCGCAAACAGGCAGGTGATCTTGCGGTCCTGCATCTCTGCCAGCGCGGCCTCGGCCAGGGCATCGGGCGCGATGACGCGTGGCGCGGCGGTCATGACCTGGTGCGCGCGGTGATCCAGCAGCCCCTGCATGTGGCGGCGAAGGTCGCCATCGGTGATGATGCCCACCAGCTCGCCCTCGGGGCCGGTGACGCCGGTGACGCCGTATCCCTTCTGGCTGATCATCAGCAGCGCGTCGGACATGGGCGCGTCGCTGTCCACCAGCGGCATGTCGCGATGCATCAGGTCGCCCACCTTGGCCAGCAGCGCGCCCAGCTTGCCACCGGGATGGAAGACGCGGAAATGTTCGGGGGTGAACTGCCGATGCTCCATCAACGCGATCGCCAGCGCATCGCCAAGCGCCAGCGTCATGGTGGTCGACGTCGTGGGCACGATGCCGTTGCCGCAGGCCTCGTCCGCCTGGGGCAGCAGCAGGCCCACGTCGGACTGCCGGATCAGCGTCGATCCGGGGCGCGAGGCGACGCCGATCAGCGGGATGCCGAAGCGGCGCGTATGGGCGATCAGGTCGGCCAGCTCGGGCGTCTCGCCGCTGTTGGACAGGACCAGCGCGACATCCTGCTTCGTGACCATGCCCAGATCGCCGTGGCTGGCCTCGCCCGGATGGACGAACTGCGCCGGCGTGCCGGTGGACGCGAAAGTGGCCGCGATCTTGCGGCCGACATGGCCCGACTTGCCCATGCCGGAAACGATCACCCGCCCCTCGGCGCCCAGGATCGTGCGGACGGCGCGGTCAAATTCCTCGCCCAAAGTGTCGGACAGGGCCTGAAGCCCCGCCATTTCCGTCGCGATGACGCGCCTTGCGGCGGCGATGTAATCGTTCAAACCTTCCTCCTTGGTCGTCGCCCCGTCAATCATCAGTGGCGAAAGATGTCACCCTCGTCGCCCCAGCCCAGAAGGTCCAGATGGGCGCGGGCGGGCAGAAAGTCAAAGCACGCCTGCGCAAGGCCCATGCGGTTCTCGCGCTTCAGGCGGGTTTCCAGCGCCTCTTTCAGCTTGTGCAGGTGCAGCACGTCCGAGGCCGCGTATTCCAGCTGCGCGTCGGTCAGGTCGGCCGCGCCCCAGTCGCTGGTCTGCTGCTGCTTGCTGACATCGACGTTCACCATCTCGTTCAGCAGATATTTCAGGCCGTGGCGGTCGGTGAAGGTGCGGACCAGCCTCGAGGCGATCTTGGTGCACCAGACGGGCGCGGTCACCACGCCGAAGGCGTTTTCCAGCGCCGCGATGTCGAAGCGTCCGAAATGGAACAGCTTCAGCACCTTCGGATCGGTCAGCAGCTTCGTCAGGTTCGGGGCCTCGGTCTGGCCGCGCTCGATCTGGACCAGGTGGGCATCCCCGTCCCCCGAGGACAGCTGCACCAGGCACAGGCGGTCGCGGCGCGGGTCCAGCCCCATCGTCTCCGTGTCGATGGCCACGACATTGCCGAGGTCCAGATCGTCGGGCAGATCGTTGGGATAAAGATGGATGCTCATCCTGCGGTCCTTTCTGGAGCAGAGGGTCGCGAAGTTTCGTTCCCTGCCTCTCTGACCAGAAACGGGCAATCCGTTCCAGCCAAAAATCCGTGCGCGACCTGCCGCAAGGGACACTTGCATGACCCGGGGGCATGGGCCAACCTGCAGGTCATGCAAACCCTGCCTCAGACAGGGCGCAACTCAACAGGGATGACAGACATGACCATTCGACTGACCTCGCGGGCCGTTCTTCTGGCGTCGGCGCTGGCCTTCGCGCCTGCCGCATTCGCGGAGACGCCCGCCGACACGCTGGTGATCGCGCATACGATCGACGACATCATCAGCCTGGACCCCGCGCAGGCCTTCGAGTTCGCGGGCAACGACGTGAACCGCAACACCTATGACCGGCTGGTCGATTTCGACCCGCTGGACCCCGAGGCAGGCTTCCAGCCCGCCCTGGCCGAAAGCTGGGAGGTGTCCGAGGACGGCACCTCGATCACCTTCACCATGCGCGAGGGCGTGACCTTCCATTCCGGCAACCCCGTCCGCGCCGAGGATGCGGCCTTCTCGCTGCAGCGCGCGGTCAAGCTGGACAAGACCCCCGCCTTCATCCTGACGCAGTTCGGCTTCACCGCCGACAATGTCGAGGAGATGATCACCTTCGACGACACCACCCTGACCCTGCAGCTGGACCAGCCCTATGCGCAGTCCTTCGTGCTGAACTGCCTGACGGCCATGATCGCCAGCGTCGTCGACAAGGAGACGGTCCTGGCCAACGAACAGGACGGCGACCTGGGCAATGCCTTCCTGACCTCGTCCGAGGCAGGTTCGGGGGCCTATGAACTGGCCGCATGGCGCCCCAACGAGGCCGTGCAGCTGACGGCATTCGAGGATTACTGGCAGGGCGCGGCCGAGATGAAGCGCGTGATCGTGCGCAACGTCGCGGAATCCAGCGCGCAGCGCCTGCTGCTGGAACAGGGCGACATCGATGTCGCGCGCAACCTGACCCCCACCGACGTGGACAGCATCGCCTCGGTCGAGGGGGTGACGATCCAGGACGAGCCGCGCGGCCGCATCCTCTACATGGGTCTGAACCAGAAGGACGAGCTGCTGTCGAACCCCGCCGTGATCGAGGCGATGAAGCATCTCGTGAACTACGAGGGCATCACCTCGAGCTTCCTCAAGGGGCAGTTCATCACGCATCAGGCCTTCCTGCCCAAGGGCTATCTTGGCGCGCTGGAGGACCAGGCCTGGACCTATGACGTGGAAAAGGCCCGCCAGCTGCTGGCGGATGCGGGCATCGAGGGCGGCACCATCACCACCCGCGTGCGCGACCTGCGCGAATACGTGGACGTGGCGCAGACCCTGCAGGCATCCATGGCCGAGGTCGGCCTGACGCTGGAGATCGAGCAGATGACCGGCGCGCAGGTGCTGGACGCCTATCGCGCCCGCGAGGTGCCGATCTTCCTGGGCGAATGGGGCCCGGATTATTCCGACCCGAACACCAATGCCGCGACCTTCGCCTTCAACCCCGACAATAGCGACGAGGCGAATGCCGTGGGCCTTCTGGCATGGCGCAACGCCTACGAGGTTCCCGCCGAGATGAACGAGGCCACCGTGGCCGCCACGCTGGAGCAGGACACCGAGAAGCGCGCCGCGATGTACGAGGACATCCAGCGCCAGTACCAGGCCGAGGCCCCCATCGTGCCGCTGTTCCAGCGCATCGAGCAGGTCGGCCTGCGCGACGGCGTCCAGAACTGGTGGAGCGGCGGCGCCGTGACCTCGGTCGTCTATCACCAGGTGTCGAAGGGCGAATAAGACTTGGCTTCGGACACGACCGCGGCCGCCGGGGGCACGTCCCCCGGCAACGGCCGCCCCGACCCGTCGGCGCGCACGGCCCTGCGCCGCAGGCGTGCGCGCGGCATCGCGGGGACCGCCCTGTCGCTGGCGCTGACGCTGCTGGGCCTGCTGCTGGTGACCTTCATCATCGGGCGCGTCATGCCCATCGACCCCGTCCTGAAGGTCGTGGGCGATCGCGCGACGCAGGCGCAATACGACGCGGCTTACCAGGCGATGGGCCTTGACAAGCCGCTGGCCATCCAGTTCCTCAACTATATCGGCGACGTCGTGACCGGCGATTTCGGGCGGTCGATCTCGACCGGGCAGCTGGTCTGGGACGACATCCGCCGCGTCTTTCCTGCCACCTTCGAGCTGGCGACCCTGGGCACGCTGATCGGCGTGCTGGCGGGCGTGCCGCTTGGGGTGATCGCCGCCGCACGGCGCGGCGGCATCGTGGACCAGGTCGCCCGCGTGGTGGCGCTGGTCGGGTATTCCATGCCCATCTTCTGGCTGGGCCTGATGGGGCTTCTGATCTTCTACGGCATCCTCGGCTGGGTCGGCGGGCCGGGACGGCAGGGCATCATCTATGACGGGATGGTGCCAAGCGTGACCGGCATGATCCTGGTCGACAGCGCCCTTGCGCGCGACTGGGCCGCGTTCCGCGACGCCTTCAGCCACATCATCCTGCCGGCCAGCCTGCTGGGCTATTACAGCCTTGCCTATATCAGCCGGATGACGCGCAGCTTCATGCTGGAACAGCTGTCGGCCGAATACGTCACCACCGCCCGCGTGAAGGGCCTGTCCGAACGCGCGGTGATCTGGGGGCATGCCTTCCGCAACATCTCGATCCCGCTGGTGACGGTCATCGCGCTGTCCTTCGGGTCGCTGCTGGAGGGATCGGTCCTGACCGAGATCATCTTCAGCTGGCCGGGGCTGGGGCAGTACATCACCCGCTCGCTTCTGTCGGGGGACATGAACGCGGTGCTGGGCGGCACGGTCGTCGTCGGCGTCTGCTTCGTGGTCCTGAACCTGTTCAGCGACATCCTCTATCGCGTGCTGGATCCGAGGGCGAAATGACGAATACCATGACACGCCGCGAATGGCTGCTGTCGGATGCGCCGCAGACCCGCCGCCAGGCACGGCTGGGCGCGTTCTACCAGGGCTGGCTGACATTCCGCGCGAACAAGCTGGCGATGCTGGGGCTGATCATCCTGATCCTGCTTCTGGGCATGGCCGCCTTCGCCCCGCTTCTGGCGCCCAAAAGCCCCTTCGCGCAGGATCTGGCCAGCCGCCTGCAACCGCCCTCGGCGGAACACTGGCTGGGAACCGACGCGCTTGGGCGGGACATCCTGTCGCGCCTGATCCACGGGTCGCGCATCACCCTGTTCATCGTGGGCACCGTGGCGCTGATCGCGCCGGTGATCGGGCTGTTCATCGGCACGGTCGCGGGCTTTGCCGGGGGCTGGGTCGACCAGGTCCTGATGCGGATCACCGACATCTTCCTGGCCTTCCCCAAGCTGATCCTGGCGCTGGCCTTCGTCGCGGCACTGGGCCCCAGCATCGGCAACGCGGTCCTTGCGCTGGCGCTGACCGCCTGGCCGCCCTATGCCCGCCTTGCCCGGGCCGAGACGCTGACCATCCGCAATGCGGACTTCATCGCCGCCGCAAGGCTGCAGGGCGCGGGACGGGCACGCCTGCTGTTCCGCCATATCTGGCCGCTTTGCGTCAGCTCGCTGATCGTGCGGGTCGCGCTGGACATGGCGGGGATCATCCTGTCCGCGGCGGGCCTCGGATTCCTCGGCCTGGGGGCGCAGCCGCCCATGCCCGAATGGGGGGCGATGATCTCGGACGGGCGGACCTACATCCTGGACTTCTGGTGGGTCGCCGCCATGCCCGGGCTTGCGATCTTCACCGTCTCGATGGCCTTCAACCTGCTGGGTGACGGGCTGCGCGACGTGCTGGACCCGAAAGGAGGCGCGAAGTGACCGACGCCCCGCTTCTGTCAGTGCGCAACCTGCGCGTGACCTTCCCGACCCGCCAGGGCCTGTTCCAGGCGGTGCGCGGGATCGATTTCGACCTTGGCCGCGAAAGGCTGGGCGTCGTCGGCGAATCCGGCAGCGGCAAGTCCATGACGGGCCGTTCGGTGCTGGGCCTGATCCGGCCGCCGGGCCGGGTCGAGGCCGACCGGATGGAGTTCCAGGGCCAGTCGATCCTGAACCTGCCCGAACGCCGGATGCGGAAGATCCGCGGCCAGCGGATCAGCATGGTCATGCAGGACCCCAAGTTCAGCCTGAACCCCGTGATGACCGTCGGTCGCCAGATCACCGAGGCGTATCGCCTGCATCGCCGCGTCAGCCGCGCCGATGCCCATGCGAAGGCGCTGGAGATGCTGCGCGCCGTCCAGATCCGCGACCCCGAACGGGTCATGGACAGCTATCCCCACGAGGTGTCGGGCGGCATGGGCCAGCGCATCATGATCGCCATGATGCTGGCCCCCGACCCCGAGATCCTGATCGCGGACGAGCCGACCTCGGCGCTGGACGTGTCGGTCCGCAACGAGGTCCTGTCGATCATGGACAACCTCGTGCGCGATCGCGGGATGGGGCTGATCTTCATCAGCCACGACCTGAACATGGTCGCGCAGTTCTGCGACCGCGTGCTGATCATGTATGCCGGCCGCATCGTCGAGACGCTGCCCGCGCGCGAGCTGCACAAGGCCCGCCACCCCTATACCCAGGGGCTGCTGGCCAGCCTGCCGCGTCTTGACGCGCCGCAGGACCGCCTGCCGGTGCTGACCCGGCAGGACAGCTGGCGCGACGGCGACCCGATCGCCCCCCATGCCGATACCGATCTTCCCGGAGGGCTGCGATGACCAAGCCGCCGATGCTGTCCATCCACGACCTGAACGTCTGGTTCGGCGATCCGCCCGACCGCGTGGATGCGGTAAAGAACGCCTCCATCGCCGTGGCCCAGGGCGCAAGCTTCGGGCTGGTGGGCGAATCCGGTTCGGGCAAGTCCACCATCCTGCGCGCCGTCGCGGGGCTGATCGACAGCTGGTCCGGCAATCTCGAGGTGGCGGGCCGCACGATCCACGGCGCAAGGCGCGACCGGCAGTTCTTCAAGACCGTGCAGATGGTCTTCCAGGACCCCTATGCCAGCCTGCACCCGCGCCATTCCGTCGATGCCGTCCTGTCCGAGACCCTGCGCCTGCAGGGGATCGGGGATGTCGACCGGCGCATCAACAGGCTGCTGGACGATGTGGGGCTGGGGCGCAGCTTCCGCTTCCGCTATCCGCACCAGCTGTCGGGCGGGCAGCGGCAGCGCGTGGCGATCGCCCGCGCGCTGGCCGCCGAGCCGCGCCTGCTGCTGCTGGACGAGCCGACCAGCGCGCTGGATGTCAGCGTCCAGGCCGAGATCCTGAACCTGCTGTCGGATCTGCGGGCGGAACACGGCCTGACCTACCTGATGGTCACGCACGACCTGGCGGTGGTCGGGCACATGTGCGACCGTATCGCGGTCATGCAGCACGGGCGCCTGGTCGAGGAACTGCAAGTCGAGGACCTGCGCCGGGGTGCGGCGCAGGCCGATTACACGCGCGGCCTGATCGCGGCCTCGGGCAGCTATCGCGCCGGGGGCTGATCGGGCAGGCGCAGCACCCGGTCGCAGGATGCCCGCAGCAGGGACGCGTCATGGCTGACGATCATCATCGCCATGTCGCGTTCCCGCGCGATGCCCGTCAGCAGGTCGAACGTCTCGGCCTGGGTGACGGGGTCCAGCCGCGAGGTCGGCTCGTCCGCGAACAGGAAGGCGGGCTTCAGCAGCAGCGCGCGCAGCAGGGCAAGGCGCTGCAGCTCTCCTCCGGAAACCTCGGCGGGCAGGCGGTCCAGCAGTTCGGGGCGCAGCGCAAGGCGGGCCATCAGGGGCGCGACCTCGGATGCGTCAAGCCGGTGCAGCGCGACCAGATCGTCGATGCCCTGCCCCAACCGCAAGCGGCGCGGAAAGGCCGCGACCGGATCCTGCCACAGCTTCTGGAAGGCGACCTTCGGCAGTGACGGATCGCGCCAGACGCTGCCCGCGACGGGCAGCAGGCCCAGAAGCGCATTCCCCAGGCTGGACTTGCCGCAGCCCGAGGGGCCCTGGATGCCCATCACCTCGCCCCGGTGCAGGTCGATATCCTGCGGATCAAACAGCGCGCGCCCGCCGCGGCTGACGACCAGGTCGCGCGCGCCCAGCAGGGGCGCCCCCGGCACCGACGGCTTGCGCGGGGGCCAGCGGGCGGGGTCGGCCTCGATCAGGCGGCGGGTATAGGGGTGGGACGGGTCGGCAAGGACCTTCGCGGCCTCGCCCTGTTCGATCGCGCAGCCGTCCCGGATGACGATGATGTCGCCGCCCAGCCCGCGCGCGAGGTCGAGGTCGTGGGTGATCGTCAGCAGCCCGCCCCCGTCGCGCAGCCCGCGTTGCAGCAGGGCCAGCACGTCGTCGCGCCGATCCGCGTCCAGCCCCTTGGTCGGCTCGTCCGCCACGGTGATCGGCGCCCCGCCCGCGCGGGCCGCCGCGAAGGCCAGGCGCTGCGCCATGCCGCCCGACAGCTGCCAAGGCCATCGCGCACCCGCGCCCGAGAGGCCCAGCTCGGACAGGTCGCGCGCAGTTGCGGCGCGGGCATCGGCGCTGCCCGCGACCATGCGGTGCGTTTCCTCGACCTGGCGGCCCGCCCGCATCAGCGGGTCCAGCGCCAGCCAAGGCTCCTGCGGCAGGACGGCGATCAGCCGCCCCCACAGCGCACGGTTGCCGCGTGGCCGCGCAGGGTCCAGCGCGACATCGCCCACATGCAATTCCCCCGAGGCATGCAGCCCCTTGGGCAGCGTCCCCAGGATGGCCTGCGCCAGCAGGCTCTTGCCCGAGCCGCTCTCGCCCAGGATGGTCAGGGCGCGTCCGGGCCGAAGGGCCAGCGACAGAGGCTGGACCAGCGTGTCGCGACCGTCGGTGACAGAGATATCGCGGGCCTTCAGAAGGGTCATGCGCGACCTCCGGCGATCAGGTTCAGGGACAGAAGCAGCAGGAAGCAGGCCGCGACGGGCTGGGCGACGGCCACGGGCGCCTCGCGCCAGCTGGGCAGCAGCTCGACCATCATCTGGCCCAGCTCGGGCGTGGGCGCGGGCACGCCCACGCTGACGAAGCCGAGTGCCGCGATGGCCGCGATGGCACCGGCCACGCCGAAGGCCATCGCGGTGCGCAGGACGGGGCCGATCTCGGGCCAGAGGATGCGGCGGAAGATCCATGCCGGACCGAAGCCCTGGATGCGCGCGGCCTCGACCGCGGGGCCGTCCATGACGGCACGGCAGGCGCGGCGGGTCAGGCGGAAGAACTCGATCCACTGGACGGCCGCGATGCCGGCCCAGAAGGCCGCGCCCATGCCGGGCAGGATGACGCCCATCATCAGCACCATCAGCAATGCGGGCAGCGCCAGCACGCTGTCGGCGACCAGCCCAAGGGCGCGGTCGATCCAGCCCCCGCGCCATGCGGCCAGGACGCCCAGCCCGATGCCCACCACCGCCGCCGTCGCGGTCGCGGCAAAGGCGATCGTCAGCGACAGCCGCAGCGCATGCGCCAGCCGCGAGAACAGCGACCGGCCCAGGTGGTCATAGCCGAAGGGCGCCGCGGCGTCGGGTCCGGCCAGCGCCTTCAGCAGCGACTGCTTCAGCGGGCCGGTCTGGTCGAAGGCCGGGGCCAGCAGCGCGAAGCCGATGACGGCCAGCAGCAGGGCCCAGCCGATACGGTCGGAACGCAGGCTCATGCGGTCACCCCCCGCGGGTCGATCCGGCCCGCCGCAAGGTCGATCAGGGCGTTCAGCACGACGAAGCCCAGCCCCATGACCAGCGCGGTGCCCTGCACCATCGGGACGTCGCGGTGGAACACCGCGTGGATCAGCGCATGGCCGATGCCGGGCCAGCCGAAGATCGTCTCGACCACGACCACGCCCTCGGCCAGGAACACGAATTGCAGGCCAAGATAGGTCAGCAGCGGCGCCGCGATGTTGCGCAGCCCGTGATGGCGCAGGACCTGGCCGTCGGACAGGCCCTTCATGCGGGCGAAGGCATAGTGCTGGCTGGCGGCGATATCCGCCATCAGGTCGCGCGCGATCCGCGCCGAGCCCGCGGCCAGCCCCAGGGCCAGTGTCAGCGCCGGCAGCACGACATGCGCCGCGCGCCCGTGACCGGCCGAGGGCAGCAGCCCCGCCTCGACCGCCAGGGCCACGATCAGCACCAGTCCCAGCAGGAATTGCGGCATGGCACGCAGCCCCGCGGCGACGACCAGCAGCACGCGGTCCAGCAGGCCGCCCGCGCGCAGCCCCGCCAGCACCCCCAGGGGCGGCCCGATCAGCAGCGCGATCAGCAGCGCCACGACCGACAGGTGCAGCGTCGCGCCCAGCTGGTGCGCGATCTCGTGGGCGACGGGCTCGCCCGACACGACCGAGCGCCCCAGATCGAAGCGCAGCAGGTCCGCGATCCAGCCGCCGAACTGCGCAAGCGCACCCGCATCCAGGTTCAGCTCGGCCCGGACGGCATCCGCCGCCTCGGACGACACCATGTCATAGCCGTATCGCGCCGCGGCGATGCGATAGGCCGCATCGCCGGGCATGGCCTGCATCATCAGGAAGGACATGACCCCCACGACAAGCGCCACCCCCGCCGCCTGCGCAAGCCGGAAGGCGAGGATACCGGTCAGCCCCCTCATTCGACGAAGCCCGCGCGCGCCAGCCCGAAGCCGCGTTCATAGGGGTCCAGCGTGATCCCCTCGACCCGGTCCGAGATGGCGGCGGTCTGCTGGTACCAGGCGATCGGGATGACCGGCAATTCCTGCCGGAAGATCGCGGCGATACGGGCGCGGTCGCCCGGCGTCGCGCCCTCGGAGGCCATGCGCCGGATCAGCTGCGCGGCCTCGGGGTTGTCCCAGCCCATCGCGCCCCAGTCCCCGCCGGGGGCGTAATCCTGCAGCAGCGTGCCGGTCGGATCGGGCACCAGCGCGAAGTTGCGCGCCATCAGCCCCATCTGCAGCGTGCCCGCCGCGTGGCGCGCGGGGATCTCGGACGAGTTCGACGAGACGATGCGGATTTCGACGCCGATTTCGTGGAACAGCTGCTGGAGGACCGTCGCGGTCAGCGGCAGCTCGGGCCGGTCGGGATAGGTCACCAGATCGACCGCGAAGCGTTCCCCGTCCTTCTGCATGATGCCGTCATCGCCGGGCGTCCAGCCCGCCTGTTCCAGCAGGGCGCGGGCAGCCTCGGGATCGTAGGCTCCAGACTCGTTAATTTTCAAAGCCAGAAGATGACAGTTGCGGCGAGAGCGACGGCGGACAGAAAGACCCTC
>NZ_CAMZMW010000005.1:0-216071 GCF_947311865.1 Paracoccus sp. PARArs4
GGGGTAGAGCAGCCCGGTAGCTCGTCAGGCTCATAACCTGAAGGTCGCAGGTTCAAATCCTGCCCCCGCAACCAAAAATAACAAATAAATCAAATGCTTGGATGCCGACCGAAATGGTCAGGCATCCCAATCCCCGTTTTACATCAACGCCACATCAACGTTTGAAGAGACGGGTGGCAGAACCGTACGACGCCTTGGCTCTCAATGCCGCTGATAGTTCGCCTTCGATACTACCACCTCAGCAAAGATTCGTGCGGTCATTGGGCTGATGCTGACCAAACCGACACGCGGGATCGAGGCGGGCCAGTAAAGCTACGGGTGGACTGACCTCGTAGAAGGTCGCCCGACCCCAATTTCGTATCCAGCTTTTTTCTGGGCAGCTAGACTTGGCTAAGCCGCACCGGCCCTTGCAGACTTTGCTTAAGCTGTGCCTCATGGCAGCGTATGCGGCAAAGGGAGACGCGGTTTGTTCATCCAACGGGCGGTAATCAGAAACTACCGCTGCCTTAAGCAGGCAAACGTCACCTTCAATGACAAATTGAACGTCATTGTCGGAAACAACGAGTGTGGCAAATCCACCCTCCTTGAAGCGATCCACCTGGCGCTTACCGGTCAACTCAACGGCCGTCCTCTCCATATTGAACTCCATCCATATCTGTTCAATGTCGATCTCGTTCTTGAGTACATCGAAGCGCTGAAGGCGGGTCTTGCGCAGGCACCGCCATCGATCCTAATTGAGGTGTATCTCGCCGACGATCCGGCCCTTGCGAAGCTCAAAGGCAACAACAATACTCTTGGCCTTGACCTTCCCGGCGTGGCGCTCCTCATTGAACTCAACCCGGCGCACGCAGAGGACTTTGCTCAGTACGTCTCCGACCCTTCGGAAATTCGTACGGTGCCAGTGGAGTACTACTGGATCAAGTGGAGGGACTTCGCCGAGAACGACGTTCTAAATTCGCGCGGCATTCCACTTCGCTCAAGCCTGATCGATGCAAGCACAATCAAGAACAACTCGGCAGCTAGCCGCTACGTTATCGACATCGTGAAGGAGAGCCTTACCTCGAAAGAGAAGGTGGATCTCGCGCTGACTTATCGGCTCATGAAGGATCGCTTTCTTGAAGAGCCGAAGGTCAAGACGATCAACGACGCCCTAGCAGAAAAGAAGGGGAAGATCAGCGACAAGGTTATCTCGGTTTCCCTCGACACGTCCGCTCGGGCGAACTGGGAGGCTGGAATTATGCCTCACCTGGACGATATTCCTTTGTCACTCGTAGGGAAAGGCGAGCAGAATTCGGTCAAGATTAAGCTCGCGATGGAGACGTCGGCAAAATCCCACATTATCCTGATTGAGGAAGCTGAAAATCACCTCTCCTACGCTGGCCTCAACGAACTAATCGGCCACATTGCGGCTAACGCTGGTTCGCGACAGATATTCATCACGACGCACAGCAGCTTTGTTCTCAACAAGCTTGGCGTGGAGTCCGTACTTTTGTTCCTCCGCGGCGAGGGTGTGCGCCTGACCGACCTGAAGGATAAGACTACACAGGACTATTTTATGAAGCTGCCGGGGCACGACACGCTGCGGCTCATCCTTGCGAAGCGTTCGATCCTCGTGGAGGGGCCGTCAGACGAGTTGATTGTCCAACGCGCCTACCAGATGAAGCACGGCAAGATGCCGCTGGAGGATGGGGTTGATGTGATTTCTGTGAATTCGCTTGCCTTTAAACGCTTCCTCGAAATCGCAATCCTCCTAAATAAGACAGCCGATATCGTGACCGACAACGATGCTGATGTCGCTGCGTTGGAAAGAAAATATGCCGACTACCTGAACTCCGACATCGTCAAAATCCAATACGATAAAGACGAAACCGCCCACACGCTTGAGCCCCAGCTCGTGAAGAAGAACGGCTTGGCGACGATCAACGCTGTCCTCGGCAAGAAATTCGCGGATGAGGCAGCCGCTATCGAACACATGGTCAAACACAAAGCTGAGACCGGTCTTAAGTTCTTCGAAACAGACGTGGAGTGGTCGCCTCCGGACTATATCGCCCGTGCCGTGCGCTAATCGCATTGTGATATCCGCCGCCGGAGGCGGAAAGACCACGCGAGTCGTCGATCAGGCGCTAGCGTGGGAACAGGGGCAGGGAGCAACCGCCCTGATCACCTATACACGCAATAATGTCCGTGAAATTCAGCTCAAGGCCTATGAACGCGTACGCACCATTCCCTCCCATTTGGAAGTTATCTCGTGGTACTCGTTTCTGCTGCGGGAGCTTGCCCGTCCCTATCGTTCAGCCATGCACGCGAGTCGGGTTGATGGCATCCACTGGGTTGAAGGAAAGTCGGTCCCCTACATTCCGGCGGCACGGATCAGCGACCACTACTTCCTCGATGGCTCTCGGATATATTCAGACAAGATTGCGAAGTTCGTTTGCGAGTGTGATCGACGATCAGGTGGTGCGATCATGCGACGACTGAAGCAACGCTTCAGCCACATCATCATCGACGAGATCCAGGACATGGCCGGGTACGACCTCGATCTCTTGGAGTTGATATTAAGAGCGGGCGTTTCAGTCACCTTCGTCGGTGACCACCGACAGGCCACATTTGCCACGAACAACGCGTCGAAAAACAAAGCGTTTGCTGGTCCGGCCATCATCAAGAAGTTCGAGCTGTGGAAAAAGGAGGGGCTCGTTGCGATCGAGCACGAAGCCCACACATACCGCTGCAACCAAGCCATTGCGAACTTGGGCGACAGCTTTTTCCCGGACGAGCCGAAGACAATTTCGTGCAACCACAAGCTGACGGGACACGACGGATTGTTTCTCGTCTCAAGCGCTGACGTGGGTGACTACATAACGCGGTTCGCGCCACAGGTGCTTCGGTATTCCGCTGCGACCAAGTGTGATTCTAACGAAGCTATGAATTTCGGCGAGTCAAAGGGCCTCACCTTCGATCGGGTCTTGATCTACCCGCACGGGCCAGCTCGCAAATGGCTCGCGTCGGGCGACATCAGTCATGTAGCAAAATCCGCGACGAAAATGTACGTGGCCGTCACACGCGCTCGATACAGCGTGGCCTTCGTATACGACGGAAAGGTTTGCAGCGTCGCCGCTACCAAATGGGTGCCAGCATGACCCAAGCTTTTAGACGGCAAGAATGACCGAAAAATCTGTGACACAGTTTGCTCTCGATCACGAACGCCTCGCTTCGGCGAACGACGGTTTCGAAGCGGGACCGACCTTCAATGCATGTCTGAATGCCCATGGAATGTATGAAACAATGCGGTTCGTGCTGCGCTTAAGTCCACGCAATCATGAACTTATGGAGAGGATCGAGTCGAACGAATTTGATGCAAGCGCCGCTCCAGCTGATTTAATTCAGGCTTACTCGACTTACATTCACGAGACCATTCATTGGTGGCAGCATGTCGGATCCACATCGGGTCTGCTGTTCAGCCTCAGCTACCTTGCTCAATGTCATTCAAGCATGGGTGAGCTCAAGGAGGTGCTCGCCACAATCGGTGCCAAAAAGCCCCTGAAAGGCTATACGGACCAGATGCTTCTGAAAGAGGGGCACTCGGCACAGGCAAAGCTTGCAGCGGCTAATGCGGCCGTGAACAACGCTCTCGACGTCGAGTACTACAAATACTACGCCTATGAGCCTCGTGAGAACATTCATTGGATGATCGAGGAAAATCACTTCGAGTCAGTGGGGCACGGATATTTCATCGTCTACGGCCAGCTCGTGGGTATGATCGCCGATGCGATTGACCCGGAGTTCAAAATTCTGCCCAAAATGTCTGAATGGGATGCCGAGGTGCAGCGTCTCAATGCCGCTCAGCATGAGGGGTTTTACTGGCGCTCGCCGGTTCGCTTGCCTGCTACTGGCATGCGCGCGATCTATGAGGGGCAAGCAAGATTCATCCAGCTCCAATTCCTGAACAACACGCAGGAGGAGCCACTCTTAGTCACCGATCTGCGCGATATGGGGTATTTTTCGGGAGTCTATGTCGAAGCCTTCGAGCGCTTCCTCGAGCTTGCCGATGCGGAATGGCCGGAGCATTTGGATGATCCGCTGATCGGGTTGTTCCTGCTTGTGTGCGACCTATCGATCAATCCGACGCGTGGGTTGCCTCTGGATGTAACGAGTTTCGAGGATCTGATACTTGACGTGGATGTTGGTGTCCGCTTCACGAAGCTTTGCTTTTGCGTGAAGGAGCTGCCGCACTTGAAGCGGTCCATCACCGAATACTCTAGGGAGGAGTACGTCGTTGTATCCGGGGAACTGACGAAAGCTGCGGGGTACGACCACCCCATGGAGGGGCTGAGCGCTGTCTTGAAATGGCTTGAAAAGGCTCCGGGCCTTCCCAAGCTGATGGAGGAGTATCGCACGTTCGAGTACGAGCCCATGAATCTCCCGATCAGGGTGTTCCTCTCCCACTTCGTCGCGCTGTGCCAGGATAAGATGGAGCACCCCGAGTTCTTCTGTTGGCCCGGCGCCTACCTGGCAGGTGACAAGAACAAGAAGGAAGTGCGCGACGTATGGCTGCGCCATCTGTCGCTGTTCAGCGATCGGGGCGACAAGGAGGGCGTTTATCCAAGGAGGTGGACGAACCGCACGGAGAAGGCTGTCATGGATACCTTTCAGCGCTTCTACAGCACGATGGCTCTCTATGATCTGACTAGGCAGTGGCTCCTTAAAGACGGCCCCTTTGTCTGCGACTTCCGTTGGTTGTTCGAGAACTATGATCAGACGCAAGCGGAGGCGTGGGGGAACGAATCATTTAAGAAGCTGTATGGAGTCGCTCTAGACGACTTTGAGCTTGTCCAATGATCAGAGCGGAAGTTGGTCATGTCTAGAAGCGTTTGAGCGAATCACGTCAGCGGGCGACATCGGCCAATTGCGCCGCGCGTTGTTTGAGTAGTCGCTTGTACAGTTTTGCTGTGAGCGCCATGCCGCAATGCCGACAGTCGGCTTCCCGAGCTAATTCCTGTATTCGCGGGGTTCTTACTTGCTTTGATCTACTTGTTCTGCATTTGTTCTCGCCTATGACGCGCCGCAGCACACCTCAAGCCAAGATCGACGATTCGGCCTTCCCGGTCCGGGTGTTGATCTGCGTACCGGAGATGGGTTTTGGCCGCTGGTCCGATGCGCTGCATGAGTGGCTGGCGACTCGGATCGGCAGGGGAAACTATGCCTGGCATGGTGGCGGGCGCGGCGGCACGCGGGACCGGATTGCACTCTATTTCCGTGAACCGGATGCGGCCAGCGCCTGCCTGACCGCCTTTCCGGATCTGGAACTGGCTGACGGAACCTGCCTGCCGGGCTACAGTTCACCCTATCTGCCCTTTGGCCGTTCCGAGGACGACGATACCGTGTGCAATCTTTATAATCAGACCACCACGCAGGAGGCGATGCGCCAGCTTTTCAGTGGGCTGACCATGACTGACCGAGCGGGCAATGTCGCGCCGGGCAAGGTCTATCCGGATCAGCTGGCTCCGATCGTCCGCCATGATGGCAATTCGCTGGAATTGGTGAAGGCACGGTGGGGGATGCCATCGCCGCCTTCTGTCCTGAAGACCCAGCGGGATCCAGGCGTCACCAATGTCCGCAACCTGACCTCGCCACATTGGCGGCGCTGGTTCGGCCCCGCGCATCGCTGCCTGGTGCCGGTCACGGCTTTCGCCGAGCCGATCAAGGGCGGCAATCAGTGGTTCGCGACCTCGGAAGCAGAGACGCCGATGTTCTTCGCCGGGATCGAGGTCCGTGGCTGGACTTCGGTCCGGAAGGTGAAGGATGGCGAAACCACCGACGATCTCTATGCCTTTCTGACCTGCGCGCCCAGTGCCGAGGTGAAATCTGTGCATCCGAAAGCCATGCCGGTCATCCTGACCGATCCCCGGGATTGGGAGACCTGGCTTTCGGCGCCGATCGAAATCGCCAGCAAGCTGCAACGCCCGCTGCCGGATGGCGCATTGGCGCTGGTGGATGCCCCGGCCGAGGCGTCCTGACATCGGCGATCAGCCCGCACACACCCGCGCCTGCGCGCGCATGACAGCGTAATCCGCCATCATCCCGACTAGAACGGCATCGTCGGGCAGCGCCTCCAACTCCGCCGCCGCCCTGTCGCGCGCGGCCTGATCGTAAGCGACCACCGGCGAGCAGATCGCGCCGCCCCGATCAGAACCGTCCGTCGCGCAGGCGCTCAGCAAGCTCGTCGCGATCACGAGGGCGGTTGCTGGCTGCCTCCAGCATGCGGCGTTGGATGTCATTCTGTCGCTCCATCTGTTTCAGGCGTTCGGCGTGGCGGCCGGCGGTTTCGCCTGCCCGCCGCAGGTTGATGAGGAAAAGCAGGACCGCGCCGATCAGCGCGGCCCCGATGATCAGACGCCGCGCCCAGTGCGACGCCAGCAGCGCAACGAGGGCGCCCATCACCGTCTTCCCCGGTTCCAGTCGTCGAGCCTGGCCCAGACGGTCAGGCCGATCCCGGCCAGCGCCATCGCGATGAAGGCCCAGCGCAGAGTGTCGAGATAGGGGATCAGCGGCTCGATGGCCGATTGCGCATCGCCGAGCGCGTCCTGAGCAATTTCGATGCCTGCCGCTCCGACGGTGGCAATCCCGGCCGCGCCGCTGCCCTTCATGGTCCGGCTGTCGGCCAGATGTTCCCGCGCCGGTGGCTGATCCTCGGCGAAGGGGATGGCGCGGGCCGGGAAGGGATCGCCCCAGCGCCGTGCGGGGCCAAGATCGATATGCATGAAGCCCGAGCGGGGATAGCTGCCGAAACCCAGAAAGCCCTCAGCTCGCGCTGCCTTTTCGAATTTGGTCGGATCGTGATTGGCCATGGAGATGTCGAAGGCCGCGCCTTCCAGGTGCTTCGAACGTTTGGCGCCACGCACCCGGGCATTGTGCTCGGGGCTGCGATAGGCCGAGTTCACGATCAGCGGCTTGCCGACGCGGGTGCGCAGCGCCTGCAGCCGGTCGAGGGCTGCGTCATGGATCAGGATCGATCCGGTGCCCCGGCAGGCGATCTCGGCTGGCGAGAAGTTCGGCCAGCGCCAGCTGTCATTCGGCACGTCGCGCCAATGGCGATAATAGCGGGTGGTCATGGATCTCCTCCGGATATGAAAAAAGCCCGCCGGAAGGGCGGGCCGTGGGGTGAATGGGTCTGCGAGGGGTGCGGCGGCGATTACCGTCCAGTGCGTCAGCCGCCCTCGCCGAAGAGTTTCAGCTTCAGGGCAATCCCGGCCAGCAGGGTCAGTATCAGACCGGCGGTCAGCATGCGGATCACGGTCTGGGCAGCGGTGCGACGCATCAGGCGGATGCCTTCCAGCAGCGCCCGCAGGTCACGGATATCGAGGGCCGCTTCCCTGCCATCGAGACCGGCATCGACAAGGGCGCGGCGCGCGCCTTCCTGCGCGGCGCGCGCCAGCAGTTCCTCGAATTCGCTCTCGCTCATCTGCAGCATGTCGTCGAGACGTTTGGGTGTCATCCGATCTTCGCTCCCCAGAAGGTGGTATGGTCGGCGGCGAAATACCCATCCGCCGCCCGGAACGTGCCCTGCAGCGCGACGGTATCGCCCGCGTCCAGCGGGACCATGGTCTGTAGCCAGAGGGCGGTCGCCTCGGACACATGCGCGCCAGAAATCTCGCCCTGCGATCCCCGAATTTCCGTGGATCCGTTCAGCACCAGCCGCCCACGCATCCGGGCGTTGCCGCTGGCATTGATCTTGAAAAGCAGCGAGGCGCCGAAGAGATAGGTTCCGGCGACCGGCGCCACGAAGCCATTGGTGCCCGCGTCGAAGCAGCCCTGATCGTTATACTCCGCGATGTTGATCCCGAGCGTCGTCCAGGTATCGGTGGCGACATAGTTGTCGTAATTCGTCCACGCCTTGAAGCGCGGCAGGTTCGGCTGATCCACGATGCCCGTCGCCGGGTCGACGCCCAGCGCATCGCGGAAACTGGCCCCGTCCGGCGAGACCGCAAGGCGCAGCTGGTCAGATCCGAAGAGGCCAATCAGGGCCCGGGTCGAAAACCCGGTCTGCAGGATCAGCCCGGCATCGTCCGTACCCGTTTCCCGGTTCAGGGTCTGGGTCAGATCGCCGCTGCCGCCATCGGCGGCGTAAAGGGCTGTCCAGAGGGCGCTGTTAAGCTTGGCCGAGAAGGGCGAACCCGCGCTCGCCGCCATGCCGATGCCGAGCCGGGTCAGATCGTCGAGGGTGGTCGGGATGACCGGCTGCCAGCCCGTGCCATTCCGGACCAGCAGAACTCCCTCATCTTCGACCCATGCCCGCCAGCCGTCGCGCGGCGGCAGGCGCAGCCAGTCACCGTCGGTCCAGAGGGCCACGTTCAGATCCCACCCCGCCCAGCCGCCGGTCGCGCCAGAGGCGACGATATAGCGGTCGCCATCGGCGGGGCTAGCGGGTGGCGCGGTCAGTACCCGGCTCTTCACGGAAAGCTGGACCAGCCCGTCCAGCAGGCGCAGGGCCTCGTTATGGGTGACGTGTTTCTGGGCCTGTGCTGCCATGAGATATGGCAGCAACAGGTTTGTCGTGCTGTCGGGCATCGTGATCTTCCGGGTTAGTTCAGAGATAGAGTGTGGTGGTGATTGCCGCGCCGCGCCCGATACGGGCGGAAAGCTGGCAGATGCGGATGCTCAGACTGTCGCCCGGGGCCAACAGCCCGCCGAAATCCGCCACCTGATCTGCGCCGCGATAGGTGACGGAGGTGGTGCTGGATTCGAGGCCGCGCCGGACGGTCGCACCATCCAGGATCTCGACCGACCATGCCTCTCGTTCTTCCGCCATCGGCACCTCCATCCCCTGCCAGCTGTCGGCAGCGAGGCTGCGGGAGCGCCGTGTCCATCGGATCACCAGATCACCGGGCACATGCGGGCGGCGCCATGGCTGGCCGACATGCACTGGCGATAAGGGCCGTAGCCCCTCACCTTCGGGCGTGAAGGCGAGGGCGGTGAAGGTGTCGTTGCTGACCGGATGGCGGGCGGGCCCGATGCGCCAGTTGAACGGGATGTCGAGATCGCCCTCGGGGATCGGCAGCGGGGTCAGCGCCTCGTTCAGCAGCACCACCCGCGCCCCGGCCGGGGTCGGATTGCCCATGGACTGCTCGGTGCCGCGCTGGCCGCGCAACAGCCGGGTCAGGCGGTATCGCCCCGGTGCGATCAGCTCGGCATGGCCCGCCTGGACGATCTCCCAGCGCCCTGGCCCGGATTCGACCGCCATTGCATTCGCGCCACCGAACAGCGCCAGATCGCCGACGCTCTCCAGCTGGCCACTTGCGAGATCGATTATCAGGACATTGCCCATGTCGAGGCGCGATGTCGGACCGGGCCAGAGATCGGCGGCCAGACGCCCCATGTTCGCGCGGCGGCGAACTGTCGTCACAAGTTCAAACCCGTCGCTGCCGGGGCTGCGATAGATGGCCAGTGCGCCGGGCCATGGTTTTGCCGTCGCGGCGATCAGCGGTTGATGCGCGGGAACGTCATCGCGCAGCTGTGGCAGATCGAGAATGACAACTTCCGGCGGCCCAAATGTCACCGCACGGGTAAGGGTGGCAGGTCGTTCCGCGCCGGGCGGCAGGTCATAGGCCTCGCGGTCCTGCCGCACCGCTTCGATGCCGCGCGCTTCGGCATCGGCAATGGCGGTCAGCCGGAATTGTTGGGCGCGTCCGTCGTGATCCAGTGCGATGACATCCGCTGGGTCCAGCGCCAGTTTCGAGGGCGGCAAGCGAAACACCGCGCTTTCGCGTCCTGCCCAGGCTTCCTGCAGGGCGCGACGGCAACGACGCTCGGCCTCTTCCGGCGGCACCGCCATCGGAAAACTCTCCGAAGCGATGCGGCTGGTGTCCACGGTGATGCGCGACGCCTCGACCAAGGCGGCATCGTAATCCTCATCGGCCCGGGCCACCTGCCACTTCAGCGCCTGCGGCAGTTCGGTTTCCTGGGCCCGGGTCAACTCGATCGCTTCGCCGTCGGTATTGCCCGCGACCAGATCGTCAGGGGTGATGGTGGCGACAGGTGCTCGGCCGCGCATCACAAATCGGATTACTCCCTCGCTCTCCACCGCGTCAAACCCGAAATGCCGCGCCAGCGTGGTGAGCGAGGCGCGCGGGCTTTCCAGCGCGGTGATGGCATAGCCCTCCGCGGCGCCCCAGAGGCCGGAGACATCGATGCGGGATTCCGGCAGCCCGGCGCGACGGCAGAGATGACGGACAAGGGCCGCCAATGATACCGCGCCCAACCGTCCGGTCAGCCAGTGTCCCAGCCGCCAGTTGGCGCCATCGGTCCAGACATCGCCCAGCGCCGGAAAGAACGGGTAGGGTCGGGCATCCCAGGTCCAGGCGGCGCATTCGCCGACCTCGACCATGCGGCCCGCATATTCCGTCGAGACCGGATTGTTGGCTGCCGTGCCCCAGAAGAGGTATGTCGCCTCCAGATAGGCCCGCTGAATGGCATCGTCGCGCCAGCCGCGCGAGAAATACGGCACGAAGCTTTCGGATGACTTCGGATCATAGAAGACATTCGGCTGGTTGGTACCCCGGTCGATGGCGGGGCAGCCCAGTTCGGTGAAACGGATCGGTTTGGACTGCGGCACCCATGCGGTCGGTGTCGCGGATTCCAGGCCGCCAGGACGGTCGTAATGGCGGTTCGACCACCACGACTGCAGGTCTTTGGGGCGGAAGACCCAGGGCTTGCTGTAAGCACCGTCGGTGATCGGGGTCCGGATCTGCGCTGCACGGTCGGCCTCGGAGGCATAGAACCAGTCGAACCCTTCGCCGCCCGCGATGTTGGACTGCAGATAGGCCCGGTCATGGACGGCGGGCCAGCCTGCCTGCGCGTCCAGATGATCGAAGCCGTCGCGCCAATCCGACAGTGGCAGGTAATTGTCGATGCCGGTGAAGTCGATGGCGGGGTCCGCCCAGAGCGGATCGAGGTGGAAATGGACATCGCCGCTGCCGTCTGGAGGCTGATGCCCGAAATATTCCGACCAGTCGGCGGCATAGCTGATCTTCGTGCCGGATCCGAGAATGGTACGGACATCGGCGGCAAGCGCCCGGAATGCCGCGACGGCCGGATAACTGTTCCCGCTTGCCCGGAGGGTGGTCAGGCCGCGCATCTCGGAGCCGATCAGGAAGGCATCGACGCCGCCCGCTGCGGCGCAGAGATGGGCGTAATGCAGCACCATCCGCCGCAGCCCATGATCACCCTGATCGCCGATACAGCGCACCTCGTCATTCGTGATGGTGAAACCGTCCACGCTGGCAGTACCGAAGAAAGCCGCGACCTGATCCCCGGCAGCCGTCGTCTTGTCGACGCTGCCTATTTGCCCAGCGGCAGGCGAACAGGTGATCCGTCCGCGCCATGGAAAAGCAGGCAGGCCGGTGCCAGCGGCATGGTCCGAATAAGGGTCCGGCAGGGCATTGCCCGGTGGGACATCCATCAGGATGAAAGGATAGAAGGTGACCCGCAGCCCTCGTGCCTTCATCTCCCGGATGGCCTGCACCACCGCGAAATCCGCAGGCGTGCCGCCATAGACGGGACGATCTTCCTGATTACGGCTGACCAGATGCGCCTGATCGCGCGAAATGCCGCTGACTGACCAGAGGTGCGGCGTGCTCGCCTTCTCGGCCACCTCGACGCCGGGCCGGAGGGCGCAGTGGCCGCAGCGCAGATCGTTGCCGAACCAGGCGACGACGAGGCTGACGCTTTCGACCTTTGGCGCCATGGCCTGGAGCCGGTCCAGCGCCACGATCATGTCCGGGCTGCCAGGCGCCGCATTCAGGTTCTCGGCCGCGCTGTCGCCCTTGCCGCCTTTGCGGATAGCTTCGGTGGCATAGGTGAATTCGCCCGAGGCCGGGATCAGGGTCACGGCGCGGGACAGCCCTTCTGCCGTGTCGGGATCGGCAAGGGGGCGAAAGACCTCAAACGACAGCTGCGGCAGGCGATTGCCGTAATCGCTCAGCGGCAGATCCTCGAAGACAACATAGGCCGTGCCGCGATACGCAGGCGTCGCGTTGGTCCCCATCGTGGCGGCGATGAACGGGTCCGGGTCCTGTGTCTCGCTGCCCGGATACCAGCGCCAGGTGAGGCCGGATGTGTCCAAAGGCTTGCCATCGGCCCAGATGCGGCCGATGCCGGTGATCTCGCCCTCGGCCAGTGCCACGGCGAAAGACGCATAATAGAGATATTCGGTGGTCTCAACCTTGGGCCCGCCGCCCTTGCCGCCGCCCTGCCGGCTGGTCCGTGTCTCCTCGCGAAAGTCGGTGGCCCAGATGATATTGCCGCCGATTCGCATGCGGCCGAAGACGCGCGGAATGACCGCGCCCTCGGTCGAGGCGGTGATGCGCAGATTGTCGAGCCGGGCACCTTCGATGCGCTGGGCCGGGGCGAGCGAGGAGACGATCCAGCTGTCCACGGCCGCGCCGATGGTGGAGCCGATCATGCCGCCGATGGCAGCACCGGAAAATCCGAGGATCGCGCCGCCGAAGCCACCGCCAATCGTGGCGCCGACCGAGGCCAGAACAAGGGTTGCCATTTGGGAAAACCTCAGGAGGCAGGAAACAGAAAGGCGAAGGCGACGCGGCGGCGCCAGGCGGAGGTCAGGGGTTCTTCGATCACGCCCAGCCGCTCATAGGCATGGATGAAGCGGTCCGGCGCGGTCAGAATGCCGACATGTTTGGCGATGGCGCCAGGGCGCATGCGGAACAGGACCAGCGCGCCGGGTCCGGCATCCGCGACCGGAAGTTCGATCATCATCTGCCGCGCGCCGTCCGCCAGCACTTCGCGGGTGCCCGTCTCGCCCCAGTCGCGGCTATAGGGCGGGATTGGGAATGGTTCGTCGCCGACCAGTTCGCGCCAGACGCCGCGCGCCAGCCCAAGGCAGTCGCAGCCGACGTTTTTGAGACTGGCCTGATCGTGATAAGGCGTGCCGAGCCAGCTGCGCGCGGCGGCGATGACGCGGTCCGGATCGGCGGACATCACAGCACACCGCCATCATGCCCACCGTCCGATGAGGCATAGCGCAGGATGGTGTCCTGGCCGGGGATGTGCGGAAAGCCCCGGAAGTTCACCACATTCCCGAACGTCTGTGCGCAGGTGGCGATGCGTTTATCGCAGCCGGCGTGGATGATGAAACCGTCGCCTGCGCCGATGGGTCGGATCGGCGCTTCCAGCAAGGTCAGTACCGCCACGCCATCGCTGCGGTCATGGGCCAGAACCTCCGCGCGGCGACCGGAATTGGGGCCGGATGTCCATTCCAGCGTGCCGAAGCGGAACCAGCCGGGCACGAAACCGCCGAGCCCGGAGGCGGTAAAGGCCCGGTCGCGAAGGCTGTCGATCACGGCGCCGCTTCCCAGATAGGCCGGATCTTCCAGATCGACCCCGCAGCGGGCATCGCCCAGCGCGGCATCGCAGCTCGCCTGAAACGTCCGGCCGACGGTTTGGCCGAGAATATGCGACATCGAGCGGATCTCGGCCACGAAGGCGTGCCGCCCGCGACGGATCTGACCGATGGCGCCGCGTCGCATCAGCACGCGCTGCGCAGGGTTGTCCCAGTTCACGCGCCAGAGTTCGACCTCGGCATTGTCCCAGCGCCCGTCCAGAATATCGGCCTCGGTGATCCGGTCCGAGCGCAGTGCGCCTGCGGCATCTTGGGCGTCCACCGAGAGATCGGCACCGGCGCGGATCTCGCTCGCCGTCAGCCCGCTTTCCGGTTCGAATTCGGTGCCATCGAAGGCAAGCACCCGGTCGTGATCGGTAAAGCCGAAAGCCACGCCATCGGCGCGGGTGATGCGCCAGCACCAGGCCAGTGTCGTGGTGCCGCTGTCGAGATGGGCCTGCAATGCGGGCGGGATATTCTTCATCGCCGGATTTCCAGCAGGGGAATGGAGGTGATCGAACCCAGCCGTTCGATATCCAGCGTCACATCCAGCACATCGCTGTCGAAGCGCACCGGCACATCGAATTCGAACCCGGCGGTGATGGCGATGTCGGTTGAGGGCGCGGTCTCGAAATTGACGACGCCGGTCTTCGGATCGACCGACCAGCCGACGGGCTGCGGGACACCGTTCAGGGCGATCTGGACCGTTCCGGCGATCGGCTTGGTGATGGCCCGTGCCCAGCTCTGGCCGCCCGAGGCATAGCGTTTGACCAGTTGAAACCCTGTCGCAACACCATCGCCGGTTCCAATCAGCTGATCCATCGGCGACGACATCTGCGAGGGCAGGCAGGACCGGTGATCGGCCCAGTCCTTGAAGCGAAAGCCGTAAAGCCTGCCGTTCCGCGCCTCGAAAAAGGCGACCACCGCCGCCAGATCGTCAGCGCGGCGGATGCCGTAGCTGACGTCAAAGCGGCGGCGCGAATTGGCCCAGCTGGCATTGCGTTCTTCATCGCCCGACGCCAGTTCGACGATCTGGGTGCGCCGCTCCGGCCCGCCCCGCGCGCCGCGACTGATATTGTCCGGAAACCGTACCTCGTGAAATGCCATGTTCTGATCTCTTTCTCATAATCCGCGTCGGCCCAGCGAGACGGCACGGGCAATGTCGGCGCCGATCTGGGTGCGGGATTGCCGGAAGCTTTCTGCGTCGCGGGCGTTGATGTTGACGGCGATGCCCTTGCCGTAATCCTGCGCCTCGCGGCGCGACAGCACCCGTTCGCCGCGCTGGAGGATCGCGGGCACTTCGTCATGACGCAGCCCGACCATGCCACCGCTATGCATGCGTGGTGCGCCTGCGAAGGCGAGTGCCGGGACCATGCGGCCTGGACCCGTGGCGCCAACCATGCCGCCCGCGTGCATGATGCTGGCGAAAATCCCGCCCGCGCCGCCCAGCGCGCCGGAAAGGGCATTGGCAATCGGCCCCAGCAGGAAGCGTCGCGCGGCCAGTTTTGACAGGTCGGCTAGCAGCGAGGTGACCAGATCGCGAAAGTCGAGCTTGCCGGTCTTCACGAATTCCCCGACCGCACTCTCCGCACTCTGGAACGCGCTGACCAGCGCCTGGCCGATATCGGCACCGATGTCTTTGGCTTTCTTCGCATAGTCCGACAGCGCCTCTGTCACGGCTTTCCAGCCGGTGGCCGTGGCCTCGGTCGCTGGCCTGACCTCTTCCGCCGCCGCTTTGCCTGCGGCCCCGGCGTCCTTTGCGGCAGCACCCGCGCCGGTGGCGGCTGTTTCGACATCGCCCAGTGCATCCTCATAGCGCCCGGCAGCTTCTGTCGCCACGTCCAGCGCCGCGCCACCGGCATCATCTTCGCCGCCCGACATTGCCGCGCGCAGGGCATCCATGGCCGGGCCGACGCCATCGAAGGCGGAAGCCCGGCTGGAACTGGCCCGGTCGCGGTAGCGACCCGCCATGTGACCGGCATTGCTGGCCGAATGCTCCAGCATCGAGGCCCGGCCCAGCGCCTCGAACACATCGATCCGGGTGTCGGAGCCGATCTCTTCGGCCACCTTGTTGAAGGTTGGGCCAATCATGCCGAGAAAATCCGCCCATTTCCCGGCAAGGAAGGCCATCAGCCGGGTCCAGATCGCCTCGATCTCCGATTGCATGGCCCGGAAATCGTCGGCGAAGGACAAGGCGGTGGTCTTGATGCCTTCCCAGACGGCCTTGGCCACATCGCCCATCAGCGCCATGGCATGGCCAAAGCCGCCTGCGCCCCTGACCAGCTTCGTGAACTGATAGATCAGCTCGCCCGCTCCGACGATCAGGGCGCCGATGCCAGTGCGGATTAGCGCGCCGCGCAGAACCACCAGCGCTGTCGCGAGACCCCGGACCGAAAGCGCGGCCGCTGCCAGACCTGCCACCCAGCGGCCGGCCATGAACGCGGCGAAACTGGCCGCATAGGTGGACAGCCTTCCGATCTGGTCGAAGAGGCCAGAGATCGCCATGCCAAGCGGGCCAGTGCGGCTGGCCAGCGCCGCCATGGCATCGGCGACAGCTTCCAGCGCGGGCGCTGCGGCAACCGCCAGCTGGTTCGACAGGCCCCGCCAGACCAGTCCGAGCCGCGAGATCGCGTCATTCGTGCGCTCGATCCTGTCGGCATCCTGTTCCGAGACCACGACCCCGAAAGCCCGGACATCTTCCGTCGCCTGGCGCAGCGTCGCGGTGTCGATCCGCGCCATGGCGATGGAGCCTTCCTCGCCGAAGAGCTGTCCCGCGACGGCGGCGCGCTGTGCGACCGGCACGAAGGCTTCGATGGCGGCATTGATCGAGCCGACGCGCTGGTCCAGGGGCAGGGCCAGCAACTCGCCTGCCGTGAGGCCCAGATGCGCCAGCGCCTCCGCCGCTGGACCGCCGCCTGCCGCTGCCTGGCTCAGCCGCCGCGTTAGATCCTTGGTCGCCTGCTCGATCCCGGACATCGACACGCCGGCGAGTTCGCCCGCACGTTCCAGCGTCTGGATTGATGCGACGGTTGTGCCGAGAGATTGGGCGAGCTTGGCCTGCGCATCCACCGTCTGGAGACCCGACCGGACCATGGCGACGCCAGCGGCCGTGGCGGCGGCAACTGCAGCGGCAGCAGCGACACCGACCTTCCGCGTGAACCCGGCCATGCGGGCATTCGCCGCCTCCATCTCGCGCGACAGCCGCCCGAAGCCGCGTGACCCGGCCTCGCCGACACCTTCCAGCTCGGCGCGCACCTGCCGCCCGCCCACCGCCGCGAGGCGGACGCTCACACGTTTCTCGGCCATGTCATCGTTCCATCTGTTCGTTTATCTTCCGGACCATCACCGCTTCGATGATGGGCAGCAGTTCTGCCGCCGCTGGGGCGCGGATGCCCAGCGCCGCCGCCAGACCCAGCGCGGCAGTCAGATCCCAGCCGATCACCGCGCCCGGCAGCACACGCAGTTGACCGCCAAGCCGCCCGACCAAATCCCAGACCTGCCAGCCCTCATAAGTCAGCGGCTGGTTTTGCCGCGTCGGGCAGTCTTCGCAGCATTGCGTACAGGCCGCGCAGTAGCTGTCGCCCCCACCGAGGGACCACTCGGCGAGGGCGCGGAGACGTTTTTTTCCTGTTCCAGCAGCAGGCCCCTTGAGACATAGACCAACTGGAACGCCTCGAAGATCGGCCAGACATTCAGCAGGGCATTGATGGCATCGGGGCTGGGGTCGATGACATTGCCCGCGGCATCGCCGACGCCTTCCCAGTCCAGCACCGCGCGGCGGGCCAGTGCCTTGGCGAAGATCAGAGCACGCTCTTCGTCGCTGGTTGCTTCGGGAACCGCCGCGACATCCGGATCGCTACGGGTGGCGACCATCAGGGCGGTGGTTAGCGGACGCAGCTGCACCCGGACGCCGAGCGCCAGATCGTGCCAGCGCGGTTCATTGCTCAAGTCGAGTGTCAGCATGGTCTCAGTATTCCTCGCGGTCGTTGATCAGGGTGGCGGTGCACATGCGGCCCAAGATGCTGTCGCGCGCGGCCTGCCAGTCGAATGTGGCCTGCACGCCTTGCGGCCCGGAAATCTCGATCCGGGGGCGAGGCAGGTAGACGGCATGGACGGTGAAACTGAAGCTCTCCCCCGAGGGCAGGGCATAGGAAAATTCCAGCGCGCAGGGATCGCCAGTGATGGCTTGGGTCACCAGCGTGCTGTCGGCGAACCTGACCTCAATGGAGCCGGTCAGGGCCGCAATGGACGGATCGGCGCCATCGATGCGGCCATCGGCGCGGATGGTCTCGATCCGGTCGAGATTGTTGGCATAGGTGATCTGGGCCGAGACGACATTGCCCAGCGCCGCGCCGTTGCGGGTGATCGATCCGTTGAAATGGCCGAAGCGCTTCAGATCGATGTTGGCGGGCGTGCCGGCGCTGCTGACGGTCCCAATGGTCTCGCCCTGCGCGACCAGCCGGGCCGTGGCGGTCAACAGACCGGAGCGCTGCATTTGCCAGTTGAGCTGATCCAGCACGCAGCCGGAATAGATCGCATAGCGCGGCACCTCGGGCATGTCGGTCTCGATGGAGAGGCTGGGCAGGGACCAGGCGCCCGAGCGGAATTCATGCGTCCACGGTCCGGTGCCGGTGGTGACCGGGTCTCCGAACGCTGCCTTCAGCCAGAAGCCGAAGGCTTCCGCATCGATGGGCACGACCACATCGCCATCGGCCGTTACCGCATCCTTGATCGGCGCCAGCGGATCGCGACCGTAGCCCAACAGTTCGGAGTTCAGAAGCGGCTGTTCGGCCCCGAGCGTGGTGCTGGCAAACGGCATTTTGGTATAACCGCCCGCAGGCGGCGTGCCATAGACGGTCTCGAACGCAAGCGACATCTGCGCCCGCGCCCCTTGGGCTCGTGCCATCGTGTTCTCCTGATTTTAGGGTAGGTCAGCCGAGCGGGTCGGCGGTGGTGTAATGCAGGATGATGGGGATCACCGCTGCCTTCAGGCTGGCCGCGCCCTCGACGGGCAGATCGACCGGGCGCGGTGCTTCCGCCTCGACCCAGTCGCAGAACCCGCCCAGCGTGCGGTCGGCGGCGATTGCCGTTCCGATGCTGGCGCAGAGGGCGTCAAAGGACGCATCACGGTCGGCGCCCTGCACGACAGCCTCGATCTCGGCGCGGTGCTGGTAGTGATAGGTCAGCGGCGACAGTGTCACCTCGGGTTCGTCCGGTTCGCCGTCACGCAGGATCAGCAGGCCCTCAAGGGGCACGCGTTCAGGCAGGACGTCGCCGCGCAGGGCAGTTGCGGGCAGCGTTGAAAGACGCGCCTGCAACGCGCTAAGGATGGTTTCGCGGAGGGTCGGCATTTCTTTGGCCTATAATGGATAAGGTTGCCGAAAAACCTGTTGGAGTTTTCTCGACTTGAAAGCAGAGCCAGACCGGTGCGGCGTGCCGCAACCGGCAATCAGATCTGGTTGAGCTTGGTGCTCTTCATTGGGATCTCGAACATTGCACCGCCGCCGACCAGTTCTGCCTGCTTCTCAATCGTTTCCCAGAGGGCCATCAGCCGCTCCATCTGCTTGGTCAGTTTTGCCTTCTGCAGTCCAGATGCAAAGAAGAAGCCGACCAGCTTGGATCCTTTGAATGCCTGTTGTTCGGCTTTGTTCTTAGCAATCCGTCGATCTGCGGAGATGATGATCCAATGACCCTCTGAATGAAGCGCGGCAATCCATTCGGTATCTTTTACCGCAGGGCCAAACTTGTCCCTCAGATGGATGATTTCGTGCGTTCCTGCGAAAAGGGCTGAGAGCGCCTTCGCCATGGCCGGGGGGAGGTTTTCATCAACCATCACCTTCAAGCGGCCAACAGCTCCTCATGGAACCTGACAGCATCCTGAACGACGGATTTGTCGACTTCATACAATGCCGCGACGCGTGCGACGGAGCCCTCGGCCTTCACGGCGTCAGCCAGCACGATGGTTGGCACGCCCGAAGCTGCAGCCACCGGTTGACCGAATGATCGGGTCGGATCGACAACGATACTGTCCTTGCCGCGATACGGCCGCCACCTCGCGACAATGTCGCCTTCGAGGTCCAGATCCTTGAAGCTCTGCTCGACGACCTGCTTGAAAACATACTGCTTTTCCTTGAGGTCAAGCAATTTAGGCTCGCCTGCAGCTTCGAGACTTTCCAGAAAGATGGTCCTGCCATCGGTTCTGAAGCGCCCTGACGAAAACGGTCGGTCAGTTTCGATGCATTGCCGGGCATAGTCCAAGCAGTTGCGAACGGCCTTCAGTCCGATTCCCTTTTCAAGGAAAGCTCTCACGAAGCGGAGCTCAATCAGATCGCGGAAACTCAGCTCGATGTCATCGTCGAGCTTGGGAATGTCCGGCGTCCAGAGTGGCGGCACATGCCGGATTTCATCGTCTCGCCTGTAGTCATAGCCACCCAACCACCGCCGCAAGTTTCGCGGCGGTGCCTTCAGGAGCTTCGCTGCGTCGGCCACCGAGTAAAGGCCAACCCCAACGAATTCATGAATGGGCGTCTGTTGGTTCATTATCCCAGTTTGTAGCGCCGCTGGCGCTGGACGCAACAGGAATGCTGGCTGGGTATTGTTCCGCCAAACTGCTGCGGCGACGGATTCTGGCTCGGTTGCGCTCCTTCACCGTCTCTCAACCCACTTTCCCACGATCCTCCCGGGCACCGCGTCGGCCGCCCGCTCCGCATCCCGTGTCAGATCCAGCCGCTTGGGCAGCCTGACCTGCGGCACCAACAGGAAGATCGGCACGGTTACGCGGCCGCGACCGGTCTTTGACCGTGACGCCACAGCCCGTCCCTTGGTATTCAGCCGCCCTTCGGCGACCAGCAAGCTCGGCCCGGGCCTGCGATAGACGAAGCGCAGCCGCAGCCCGGTCCGGCGCTCCCATTCGCTGGGGGTGATGCGCCCGCCGCGCAGGGATTTTCCGGCGGGCTCAAGCGGGATTGCCAGCCAGAAGCCGTCGCGGGAGCGGATCAGTGGTCCGGCATTATGGGCGCCAACAATCACCGGCGCCTTGGACCAGACCAGTGCAGTTGCGTTCAGGCTCTCGCCCGCTTTCGGATAGGTGGCATTGCGGATCGAATATGCCAGCCGCCGTCCGAGCCCAGCCCCGGTGATCTGCCCGCGCCATGCGGTTTTCAGGCCCAGGCCAGCTTCGCGCATGGCGCCAGTCACGGCTTTTTCGCCGGCCTCGATCTCGGCCTGCATCATCGCGAAGAGATCGGGATCGATGTCGAGCTTCAACCTCATGCCGGCAGCAGTTCTACGGTCCAGATCAGCCGGTCGCGGTCGCGGATGGGCTCGCCTTGGATCGCAAAGCTCTCGGCGCCGATGACGATCAGATCGCCCGACCGGGGGGCGGGGAGATCGCTGATCCGGATATCGGCGGTGAGGGTCTCGGACAGGATCTGCGCCGATCCGAATTCGGTGATCCGGTCCGGCGCGCGTCGGATGAGGCGGATCGGGCGCTCCTCCGATGTGCCCGCCGCGATCCAGACAGCGGAGATGCCCATATCGGGATGGCCGAAAATGCGATCCATGGCGGCGGCAAAAGCGTTCATGGTCGATCAGTTCGAGCTGTACAGCCGGATGGCGAGGCGCGGCCGCTTGTTGACCGGCAAGATCGAGGCCTCGGTCATCAGATCGATCCAGCGGCCTTTCGGGTCGAGATGCTGGCGGGCATAGAGCGGCAGGCCGATGGTATTGGCGGTTTCCAGCAGGTTCGCCGGTCCGCCATAGGTCGTAAACGTGTCCATGGTGCCGGTCGGGAAGGCGATGCCTTCGTTTGCCGGGATCAGGCGCTCCGACGCCTTGGTCGAGAGCGTCACTGCAGCCGCATATTCCTCGAAGAGGATGCCGGCGAAGGGGAAGTTGCGACGCACATCCTGCCTGAGCGGCTGGGCGCCGGTCGCGGCGTAGAACTTGTAGGCTTCCTCCGTTTTGGGGTGCGAGATCAGCTTGTCGAAGAATTCGCGGCTGACCAGGGCATGCACGCCCGACATGCTTTCGCCCAAGAGATTGTCCTCGACGGCGCGCAGCACCTCGCGGACCTTGCCCTGAATGTTCGTGCCGGCCGTGCCAAGCACGAAATCTACCGAGATCTGGGCGATGCCGAACTCGGTAAAATAGTTGTAGAGGGTAGTGCCCGCGCCATCCTTCACGATGCCGCGCAACGCGTTCATCTCCATATATTCGCGGGTCTGGGCATGCTTGCGGCGCATCAGGGTCAGTTTTCGGGTCATCACCGCAACCAGCGGGTCGGCCTCGTCAATCGCGCCAATGGCGGGCACACCCTGAATATCAGCGGGCAGGATCACATCGTCATGCGGGATCCAGGGCAGGGCAAAGCTGCGCATGGCGCGGCCCTCGCGCGAGCCGACGGTGGCGGGACCGCCCAGCGGCACCGAGGGCAGAAGGTTCAACACGCCTTCGATCTGTTCGATGATGACGCTGCGCTGGGAGACGCCCTCGAAGCGGAAGAGACCCAGTTCGCCGAGGCGGGTATAGAGGTTCGGCAGGATATTGATGGCCTGCGTCATCTCGGCCAGCGAATAGCCGCCGGCATCGAAGGGATTGCGGATGATGGTCATGGGGAAACCTTGTCGGGAGGAAGGATGAGAGAGGGGGCGCTGTTGCCGCAGCCGCCGGTCAGGCGCTGTCGCGGATGACGATGCCCAGCGCGGTCAGTTCCGCGTGCTTGGCAGCGATCTTGGCCGCGTCATCGACGCTGCCATCGTAGAAGAGCGCGTCACGCGACAGGATCGCCGGGCCCCGCGCCAGCAGGATGCCGGTGGCTTCAGACAGGCGGGTATCGACCGGATAGAGCAGAATGCCAGCGGCCTCCTCGGCCCCATCACTGCCGTCATGGCTGGCGAAGGTGTACTGGCCGCTGGTGGTGATGCGGCCCAGAACCGCACCGGCCGGGTATTCCGTGCCCTCGGCCAAGATGATGGTCTCGCGGGTATAGTTGGGGTTCAGCTCATATTTGAGCGCATCGCCCATGGAGGGCGGCTGGGTCAGGACGGGCATTGGGGTCTCCGGAAGGTATCAGGCGATCAGCGCTGGGCGCTGTCGGCGGATTTGCGGGCGGCCGCCACGAGCGGGCTCGGCTTGTTTGTGGGCGTGGGCGCGCTGGCCAGAATGCCGCTGGCGTCGCTCTTGGCAGCAAGGCTGTCTAGGATCTGGCCGCGCAGGGCATCGGGATTCACTCCACGCCGGACCGCATCGGCGGCGTCCAGGGCGACGCCCAGCTTTGCCGCCTGGGCGCAGATCGAGGCCACTTCGGCGGCCTCAGTGCGGATGGCATCGGCGGTGGCATCGACCGGTGCGGCGCCGGGCGCGGGCGGTTCCTGTGCCGTCGGCGTGGCCTCTGCACCGGGCGCGGCGGCGTTCGGCTCTTGCTGGTCCGGTGTCCGGGCATCTTCATCCGTCTGATCAGTCATGATCATCTCCTGCTTGGGGTGGGGTGGTGAAAGGGTTTGGCGCTGCGGCGTGCGAGCGACCGGCATTGCCGGGCAGCCGAGACTGTTGGCAAAGGCGCGGAACGCGGTGCGGGGATCGGCCACGGCATCGGCGAGACCGGCCTCGACGGCAGCCGCACCGCGGTAGATCGCGGCTTCGGTGGCCAGTGCGGCGTTCGTGCCGAGCCGGTTGCCACGCCCGGCGGCGACGGTTTCCGCGAAGAGCATCCGCAGATCCTCCAGCTCGGCCTGCAGCCGGTTGCGGATAGCTTCGGGCAGTGCGGCATAGGGATTGCCGTCACCTTTCCGCGCGCCAGCATGGATCAGTGTCACCGCCACGCCCTTCTGGGCCAGCATGCCGGACATGTCGGTGTGCATGGTGATGACACCGATACTGCCCGCCGCCCCGGTGCGGGGCAGGGTGATACGATCCGCCTGCGAGGCAAGCGCATAGCCCGCCGACAGCGCATGCTCGGCGAGAAAGGCGTGCACCGGTTTTTTGGTCCGCGCGGCACGGATGCGATCGGCGAGATCGAAGACCCCGGCGACCTCGCCGCCAAAGCTGTCGATTTCCAGCGCGATGCCGCGAATGGCGGGGTCATGAACCGCCGCGTCGATCTGGGCCGCAAGCCCCTCGTAGGAGGTGAGGCCCGAGCTCTGGCCGATCCAGGCGCCGCGATGGACCAGCGTTCCGGCAATGGCGATCACCGCCACACCGTCGATCACCGGGAAGGGTGAATCTGCATCATCGCCATGCCGCCCGACAAGATCGCCGCCGATCAACGAGACGCGGGCAGCTTGTCGCGCGGCCGACAGATCGGGCTCGGCGATGGTCACACTGTCAAAGCTGATCTCCTGCCCGGTGATGCGCGGCCCGAGGCCGGAGAGAAACGCCAGCGCCTTGGCGGGGGCAATCATCAGCGGCGTGTCGAAGGCCCGCTGGGCGATCTGGGCATGATGCATCAGCGGTCCTCCCGAAGCTTGGCGTCGTCATCGTCGGTGTCATCAGCATCCGGGTCGTCATCGCTACGATCACCAGCCGGATCGTCTTCCTCGGGCCCGGCCTCACTCTTCGGTCCCTGCGCGGGTGAGCCGGGGCGGCGGAAATCGAGGCCCAGCGCCGCCTCGCGTTTGCGTTCGGCCGCGATCTCGCGGTCGACCTGCTCGGCGTCGTAGCCGCGCTCGGAGATCGCTTGGCTGCGGGATTTGAGCCCGGCCTCGATCTGCAGGATCTCGGCCGAGGCGTCCTTCATCGGATCGACCCAGTCCCAGCGCGTCGGCAGCCAGTTGACCGCCTGAAAGCTGCGCCTGTCGCGATCATAGCCCGGAAGGTCGATGGCACCGGACAGCACCGCCAGGTCCAGCCAGCGCTGCCAGATTGGGCGGCAGAGCTGATGAACGATGACGCTGTGCTGGATCGCCGAGACCCGCCGCCGGAAATCCAGCAGCGCCACGCGGGTGTTGGAAAAGTTGCCGCGCGCGGCATCGCCGGTCAGATAGGGGTAGGGGATGCCCAGCGCCGCCGCGATCTGCAGGAGCGTGCGGTACTGGAAGGGCTCATAGGTGGACCCCGAGTCTGGCGTGGCGGGGGTCGAAACATCCTCGCCCGGATCGAGGCGGACCACCTGACCGGGTTCGACTTCCAGATCCTCTTCCGCCGGTTCCAGTGGGGTTTCCGGGGCGGGCGAGGTGATGAACATCGCGAACATCGCCGCCGTCTTCTTCCGCTCCAGCTCAGCATCGTCATAGAGATCCAGCGTGAACAGCTTCACAATCGCGGGTGCAAACCGCGACACCCCGCGCAACTGACCGGCCTCGACCGGATCGAGGATGTGGATCACCTCGGAGGCCGGCACGCGCACCGTTTCGCCGACGAGGCCGGGATCGGTCAGATCGCCCGGATGGCGGCGCAGGAAGTGATAGGCGACGCGTCGCCCGATGCCGTCGAATTCGATGCCCTGACGGATAGACCCGCCGCCCGGCAGTTCCCGGTTCAGATCCATCGGCAGCATCTCCGAGGGCAGCATCTGCAGCTGCAGCGGCACCGAAAGCCCGTCTTCGGGTCGGCGTGGTCGCAGTCGTAGAAACACCTCGCCCGCCAGAAACAGTTCTCGGGCGGCGCGGCGTTGCAACCCGTAGAAATCGGTCAGACCCTCGGCATCGGCTTCGTCGGTCCAGCCGAGCCAGAGTTTTTGCAGGGCTTCCTTCTGGGCGGCATCGGCGATGGAGGATGATGGTTTGATCCCGTCGCCGACGACATTGCTGGCGAAAGCTTCCACGGCACCCGAGGCATAGCCATTGTTCCGCGCCAGCCAGCGGGCCCGAGCCGTGATGGTCTCGCCCGCGCCCGCGATCAGCGTGTTCACGTGGGCGCGGCTGGCCCGGAATCCGCGCAGGCGGCGGTGCGACTGCGCCGCATCGAACCCGCCGATGATCGCGCCGAGGCGCTGGCGGATGCCGTCGAATGCCATGGATCAGAGCCCTTTCGTGGCCACGGTGCCCCAGCGCCGACGGCGGCTGGTGCCGGATGCCCGGGCAATGCGGGCTTCCAGATCGCTGATCGCGGCTGCCAGTTCCGTGTCGGAACCATAGGTCAGGGTCTTGCCGTCATAGCTGACGCTGCGCAGCCCGCTGAACCGGGCCTCTTGCAGGGCACTCAGAAGCGCCTGCATCCGTTCGGTCTCCATCCCTCACCTCATGAAACGCGGTGTGTAAGTCTGCCTCTTGCGGCGCGGTGTGGTTGGCGGCGTGCCCGCCTGACGGGCAGGCGGGTCCGCTATGGGTTCGGCGGTATCGCTGGTTACTGTCTCGGGTGCCGCGACCCCGGCCTGATCCTCCAGCTGCCGCCACATCCGCTCGTCCCAGCGATCCGCGCCCATGACCCAGGCGGCGGCGCGGGCATAGACGCGGGTGTCGAGCGCCTCGTTGCGTTCGCGCAGCTTCTGCCATTCCTGACGGGCATAGCCGCGCTTGTTGCGGACCGTGACCAGCTGCTCGGCCACCAGCTGCTTCAGCCATTCGCTGTCGGCCCAGTCCGGCAGATGGATCATGCCCGGCGGATCGGGTAGACCCGCCGCACGCTCTTCGTCTGTCGGCCGTTCCAGCCGCAGAAAGCGATAGGTCTCGATCTTGAAGGTGGCCGTGGCGACCGACCAGAGCCGGGCACCACGCCGCAGGCGCTTTCCGCCCACCGTCGCATCGACAAAGGTCGGCCCCGAGACTGGCGTCGCCCGGTTGAAGCCCTCGAGCCCTTTGACGGGTGCGACCTGATCGAACCCCTGCGCTCGCGCCCAGGCGTAAACCGCAGCCGCCTCATAGCCGGTATCCACGGCCAGCTTTGCAATCGGCATCACCGCCCCATTGGCATGCTGCCATGTGCGGCAGAGCAGCTTCGTCAGTTCCGCCCATGCCGCCGGACTGTCCGGCCCGCCCGGGATGACGATGTGATCGATGAGCCAGCTCTGCAGCCCGCGACCCCAGGCCCAGATATCGACCTCGATCCGGTCCTTCTGGATATCGGCCCCAGCGGTCAGGAACAGTCCACCCTCAGGGATCTGGGCACCAAACACCTCGCAGCGGTCGGCCAACCGCTGCCATTCCGGCGCCTCGCCGCGTTCGACCCAGGTCTCGCCCAAGAGCGTGTTGCGGGCTGCGCGCAGCATCTCGTCATTGCCCTGCGCCGCCAGCCATTCCCGGGCGATCTGCTCCCAGCTCTTCCAGCCGATGGGCGAATAAAGCGCCGAGAGGTGATAGCCGACATGATGCGGGTCAGTTGCAATCGCCGTCGCGCGCCATTCGCCAGCTTCCAGCATGGCGGTCTTGTGATGCTCGGCGATCAGCGTATCGCAAGCGTTGCAGGCATAGGCGGCGGTCTCGGGCCGACCCTTTTCCCAGCGCAGGCGTTCGAATTCCAGCCATTGCATCGCCCCGCAATGCGGGCAGGGCACGAAATAGCGCCGCTGATCGCTCGCTTCGAATTCCTGTTCGATCCGGCTGAGCCCCCGGATGGTCGGCGTCGAGACCAGAAATACCTTTCGGCGATGCGCGAAGGTCGTGCTGCGCGCCTCGGCCAGCGTCACCGGATCGCCCTCTTCGTCCGCCGAGGGCGGATAGGCGTCGATCTCGTCGAGAAACAGGTAGCGCGCGGGCATCGAGCGCAGCCCGGTCGCGCTATTGGCGCCAGTCAGGACCAGAATGCCGCCCGGGAATTCCTTGGACAGCATCGAATTCCCGGCATCCCGCGACCGGGCGGGGCTGACCCGTTCCCTGAGCGCGGGCGAATCCGCAATCAGCGGATCGAGCCGCCCGCGCGAGGCGCGTTTCGCCAACTCGACGGTTGGCAGCACCGCCAGCATCGGCCCCGGCGCGTGGTGGATCACAAAACCGATCCAGTTGTTCCCGGCCTCGGTCGCGCCGACCTGCGCGGCCTTCATGAAGCTGATCCGCTGCGCCGGATGGCCAGGCGAGAGCGCATCCATGATCTCGCGCAGATAGGGCGTCCGTGCGGTGCGATAGCGACCGGGCTCGGCTGCCGCGCGCGAGCTGAGCAAGCGGTGTTTGTCCGCCCATTCCGAAACCGTCAGATCGGGATCTGGCCGGATGCCGCGCGACCAGGCGCGCAACATGTCCTCGGCGCCGTCGAAACTCAGGTCGGGGCTGTGATCATCGCTTCCATCGTCATCATTCAAGAGAAACCTTGAGGTCGGCGAGGGCGGCAAGCTGGTCTCGGACATGGGTTTCCAGCACCCTCTGCAGCACCCCGGTGCCGATGCTCATTGCTTCCCCGGTGGTTTTTACCATCTCGGCCGAGAGCTCTGCCGCCATGATCGCGGCAACGCGCGCGGGCCATGTCACCCAGGCATCGCGCTCCTGCCGGGCGAGGCGAAACACCAGCGTCTCGGCCCGCGCCCTGTCGACCAGCACGCCCTTCTTCTTCTGGATGGCGATCTGACGCTCCTGCGCCTGATAGACCGTCAGCGCCGTCCGGGCCTTCAGATAGGAGGAACTGTCGCCAGGACCGGAGATCGACGGGGCCGCGAGATTGGTGTCGAGGCGGGTCGGTCTGCCCGGTGCCGTAGCCTGTCGCGCCGTGCCACCCTTGGACCGGTTCTGCTGATCCGGGTCTGTCGTGGCCGCGCGCCTTGCGTCAGATGCCGCAGCGTCGATGGAGCCGTCGGCGAACAAAACCAGCCGACCGCTTTTCCGCGCCTTCTGGATCGCCCCGCGCGAAATTCCTGCATGGGCCGCATAGGCCCGTTCGCTCATACCCTGCATGGCAGACCCGTCCGAAGATGATGGTGATGTGCATCATAAAGCACGGTTATTGCTCCGAATTCTCTACACTTCGCGGTTCCGCAGAGCGATGCTGCATCAACGAAACGCTGCTCCGGAGACTGAGATGACCCGCCAGACCGCCCGCAACAATGACGCCGCCCTCGCTGCCTTCATCGCGAAAAAGGCGGAAATCGACGCCATGCTGGCCCGGTTGCAGGGCTTCAGCGAGGATCATTTCGGTGCCGACCCGGAGCGGTTGAACTTGAGCGACCTTGGCAGTCTCGAATATCAGGCCCATCTTCTGAAGCAGATCAGCGATTTTGCCTTCGGTGAGGGCGAACACGCCGCCTGACGGGCTGGCCTTCGCCACTTGCTGCGCCCCGCGCGATGCGGGGGTGAGCCCGGACCGTGGCCCCAGTGGGGCCGCGTAAGCCGGGCGAACGCTCCGTAGAAGCCGACCGCAGCCTGCGGCGGCAATCCACGGAGCTTTCCATGACGATACTCACCGAGACGCAGTCCCTGATCATGACCCGCGCCAGCGCCCGGCCGGGCAACCTCGCCCTTCCGCTGCCGGAGGGACTGCATGGCGCTGCGGCGAAGATGGCCATCGGCCGGATGATCAAGCTCGGCTGGATCGAAGAGGTCGAGGTCAACATCCGCCGCAACGAACCGCTCTGGCGTGAGACCGGCGATGGACATGGCACCACGTTGATCGCGACCGAGGCCGGGCTGGACGCCATCGGGATCGATCCGGTCGTGGTCAGGACCATGGCCGGATTGCGGGACGCCAAGCCCGAGGCCATCGCCGCCGCCCAGCGCCCCGGCACGAAACAGGCGCAGTTGATCGCCATGCTGTGGGCGCCCGAGGGTGCGAGTATCGTGGAGATCGCAGAGGCGACGGGCTGGCAGGCGCATAGTATCCGGGGTGCGATTTCCGGCTCGCTGAAGAAGAAGCTGGGGCTGGAGGTGGCGTCAGAGAAGGTCGCCGAGAGGGGCAGGGTCTATCGGCTCGCCGGGCATGTTGGTGCCACGATCCGATAGGATCAGCCCGTCAAATGGCGGCAAAGCGGACAAGGGGTGAATTCGCCGCGATTGCCCGAACGGCGGCTGTCGGCGCTTCGCGACAAACAAGCACCCTACATCGGGTTGAGATAAGACCGAAACACATATGCAGCAGTGAAGTCGCAACTCTTTGCCAAAGCAGCTAGCCGCTACCAGTACAGGAGTGGGGGCCCACCAGCGCGGCAAATTGAATCAGTTTTATCCTTGACGTCGATGGCCAGGTTGATGCTGGATCTACAAATTCTGAGTCAGTTCTTTGAGAGCTACCTTGAGCACACTCTCGCGCCAAGGCCTGAAGCGGGACAGCAGCCGCTCTCGATCCTCGTTGTAGAAAAAGACGAAGCCCTCCTCCGCGAGCGGCGCCAAGGTGGCCCGCATTTGCCCCTCTTCGTCAGTGTCCTTGAACTCAAGGAATGGCGCGCAAATGAGGCTTCCGTTGAATGGCCTGCCAATCCCATGATTCGCGAACACGAGCTGACCGCGGCGCGACCACCGCATGTTGAGAGCGACCCATGATCTGTATTCACCGGTATCGGCGAAGTAACCTATGTGGTTCTTTGCATTGTCGATGATCTGCGCTCGGAAGTAGTGGTCCGTCTCCGAATTGGACTTTGTAACGAAGGCCGTCGCTCCATCGCTCACTCGTTGAAGCGCAGTTGCGACAGTGGGCGCAATCCCAGCAAGCCGGTCGCTAAGATCGTCTTCGAGGATGTGAGCAAGATCGAAAACCCCCCTCAGCGCGGCAAGCTGGTCTGCGGCAACCTTGTCGGCGGCTTTGAGTAGACCTCCGAGCGCGGCCTGGACATCTTCCTCGACCAATAGAGATTCAGAAATTGCTGAAGCCTTCCGGAACTGGCTTATCTGCAATTTGGCGATCAGATCGATCAACGGTTTCAAATTGCCCGAGTCCGCCGCTTCCAGCGCATCCAGGTAGGTTGGCTTGTCATCCCGTGTTACGACCAGCGGGAACAATCCGTCCTTTACCAAGACCAGTGAGGCGATCGCGCGCGCAACACGCCCGTTGCCATCCTGGAAGGGATGGATCTGGGAGAAGCGATGATGCAGCCAAGCTGCCTGAACCTCGCTTGGCACAGACTTCGCCACATGTTCCGCATGCATCTTGATCAACTGATCCATTTCGGAGCCGACGTGCTCGGGAGGGCAGTAAGTGAATGTGATGCCGTCGCGCACCGGGTAGTTTGCTTGCCTCTTCCAAGCCCCCTTTATCAAAGGCACGTCAACATGTCGTCCCTGCGCGTCCAGACCCTCTGTCGTATCCTGGCTTCGCAGAAGCACGGCGTGCAGTTCCTTGATGTAGGACGCGGAAAGGGCGCGGTCGCTTTTCACGAAATCGAACACCCCATCCAGCGCATCCTTCTGGTCGCGCAGCAGCTGGATCACATACTCGCGTGGCTTGTTGGTCGAGCCATGGCTCAGAAGTTCAGCCTGAAAGCCACGCTCGATAAGTGTCTGGGTAACGCCCCGTTCGATCTCATAGAGGTTTTCAATGACGCCGGTCTCGATGGCCCACTCCCGGCTCAGCTTTTCGGTGAAATCAGACAGCTGGGCGGAGCCCTTCAATCGCTTTCGTTGATCTGTCCACACCGCCTTAATACCCGGTATTTCCGACGCGCTAAGTTGGGCACGATCGGCATCGAGATCAGTAATGCCAGTTGCGGGGTTCCAAATCGGACACTCTGTCATTCTAAACTTCTTCGTTCCGAGGTCTTTGTCGCGAAGATTGCGACCCACTCAAAGGCGTTGTGAAGTATGAATTCGCAACGGCGAGCGTATTTTGACCTCATTTTTATGGTCCGGTCGAATAGCTATTGCATGCTGGGCCTGTAGTCCATCGTGTTCGCAGCTTCTAGCGCTGTTGGTCCGTAGCCTAGCTTTTGGGAAGCCGCACCGCGGCTACGGCGCTCTTTCGAAAGTCGGCTTCGAGGCGGCCTTTCAGTTGTCAACGGCAACAAAATGCGGATCGTGTCCGTCCAAGCGCAGCACAGCATTTGAGAGTCTGGGCTCGAAGCTGCCTTTGAGCTTGTTAGCCCTCCGGATCACCCGTCGTCCAGCAGCTGATACGCCAGAGTTCTGAGCGCATGCGCCGCAACCAAGGGGACCACGCCATTGCCACAGAGGCGGAGCCTGTCCACACTGCAGGCCAGCCCATCAGATCCTCGACGAACAGCGGGTTCAGCGTCCGGCGCTGATCGCAGGTATCGCTGCCAGCCATCGGTGTCGTGAGGACCTGGCGGCCAAGGAGGCCGTTCACCGGCGTGTTCGCAAGGCTCGTCGCCCAATCCTTGTGATCGCGCGCCGTCGGCGTCATCCACATCCGGCTGGCATGTGTCAGGTCCGCCGATTTGCGATTGCCCGCGCTCGCCTTGCTGCCATCCGTCGCCAGCGACGTTGGCCATTGCGCGGCCGTTGTCGCGAGGTTCATCCCGTGCCTGCCCGCCGCCTGCGATGGCGTTGGTCTGGTCTGTCGGTTCTCGTTGGCGCTGGCCCGAGGCGTCGGCCAGAGGCGCATGATCTCGCTGCGATTGCCGCCACTCGAGCGGGTGCCGGAGCAGGCGCGTGGGGTCGGCCAGTTCGTCACCTTCCCGGATGGCGAGGATGAAGAGCCGTTCCCGGCGATGCGGGGCACCGACTTCCGCCGCCGTAAACAATCCTGCCGCAAGCCTGTAGCCCATGCTGACCAGTCCGCTGGCGACCTCGGGGAAGCCGAGGCGGAGATGATGGGCGACGTTTTCGAGGAAGACGAAGGGCGGTTCGACCTCGCCGATGATCTGGGCGACATGCGGCCAGAGGTGGCGCGGGTCGTCCGCACCCCGGCGTTTGCCCGCCACGCTGAACGGCTGGCACGGATAGCCCGCAGAGACGATATCCACCGCGCCGCGCCAAGGCTTGCCGTCGAATGTGGCAATGTCGTCCCAGACAAGAGCCTGATCCAAGGCCGCGTCCGCCATCCTCGCCACGAGAGTGGCCGCGGCATAGGTCTCCCGCTCGACATGGCCCACAGCTCGATATCCGGGCAGGGCGAGGGTGAGGCCGAGATCGATCCCGCCCGCGCCGGAGCAGAGGGAAAGTCCGAAGAGGCAGGTGTCATCGGCCCCGGAAACGCGTCCGGGGGCAGGTAAAGCCAGGTCATTCATGGTCTCAGCGTCGAGTGGCGGTCAGGTCGTCGAAGGTCTTGTCGGTGCCGTCCAGCACCGCCGCCTGACCGGTCAGGTTCTGCCAGCGGGCGATGGCGACATCGACATAGGCGGGGTTCAATTCGATGCCGTAGCAGACCCGCCCGGTGGTCTCAGCCGCGATCAGGGTGGTGCCTGAGCCCATGAACGGCTCATACACGGCCTGCCCGGGGCTCGAGTTGTTCAGGATCGGGCGGCGCATGCATTCGACCGGCTTCTGGGTGCCGTGCACGGTTTCCGCATCCTGATCTCGGTTCGCGATGTGCCAGAGCGTCGTCTGCTTGCGATCCCCGGTCCAATGGCCCTTGCCGCGCTTCTTCACGGCATACCAGCAGGGTTCGTGCTGCCAGTGGTAATCGCCGCGGCTCAGCACCAGCCGGTCCTTGGCCCAGATGATCTGCGAGCGGATGTCGAAACCGGCCGCGATCAGGCTGTCGGCGACGGTGGTTGAATGCAGCGCGCCATGCCAGACATAGGCGACGTCGCCCGGAAACAGCGCCCAGGCTTCGCGCCAATCGGCCCGGTCGTCGTTCAACACCTTGCCGGTACGTTTCGTCTTGGCCGCGCCAGTCTGGTTCCGCCAGCTCGGGTCGTATTCGACGCCGTACGGCGGGTCGGTCACCATCAGCAGCGGGCGGACATCGCCCAGCAGCTTTGCGACCACATCTGCTGAGGTGCTGTCGCCGCAGACCAGCCGGTGCGGCCCGAGCTGCCAGAGATCGCCCGGCACCGAGACAGGATCGGCAGACGCTTCCGGCACATCGTCCTCGCCCTCGGCCGCGCCATCCTCGGCAAGATCGGGATCCTGCAGCAGCGCCTCCAGCTCGTCCTCGGCAAAGCCCAGAAGCGACAGGTCGAAATCGTCCGCCAGCAGCCCGGCCACTTCGTCACGTAACAGCGCCTCGTCCCAGTCGCCGAGTTCCGTCAGCTTGTTATCGGCAATTCGGTAGGCCCGGCGTTCGGCCTCGTCGAGATGGCCGAGCCGGATCACCGGAACCTCGCTGAGCCCCAGCTCCGTCGCCGCCAGCACGCGGCCATGGCCCGCGATCAGCTCGCCATCGTCCCCGACCATGCAGGGTACGGTCCAGCCGAAGCGCGCCATGCTGGCGGCGATGCGCGCCACCTGATCGGGCCCGTGCATCTTCGCGTTCCGGGCATAGGGGCGCAGCCGCTCGATCGGCCAGAACTCGATCTGGCGCGGCGCGAATGTGAGGTCCATGGGGCAGGGTTGTCCTGTGGTTTTTGTGGCTTCTCAGCGGGTGGATTCCGGTGGATTCCGCTGGCGGTGGCTTCCGCAAAAGGGATCCCGCAGGTGGCTTCCTGGATTCCGCCGGAATCCAGCGGGAATCCACCCTGCGGCGGCGCTTAAGGCCTTGTTTTATTGATGGAAACTGCGCTCTTCTGGCTCAAGTGGATTCCGCCTGGATTCCCCGGTGAAAACGCCTGACGCTGGCAATCTTCCGCGCTGCGCCCCCCCGAATACGAATGGCGACAGGGAGGAACCAGGGCAGGGGGATGGGGCTGGAGGGTCTGACCGGAAGAGCGCCTGAAGCGCGTCTGTTCTCCGGGCGCTCGTCTTCGATGTTTGATGTATGAGTCAACCCGGGCACGAATGTCAAACTGTTTTGTTGCCGATCTGTTCGCAGCATGTCCGGGGCACCCACGGCTGCCGTTTCGGCATGGCATCGGTCACGTCGATGCTTCGCAGCATGCCACCGTCGCGCAAACCCTCCCGCACCCAGTCCAGCGCCAGCCACCAGTGGTCGTAGTGACGGCGCGCGGCCGCGATCTGGTCGGGATGCGGCGAGAAGGTGACCGGACAGGCGCGGAGTTCGACCGTCCGCCATTTGCCGCGTGAGAACACACGGGTTGTGCCGACCGGGATGGTGATCGAGCGTTCGCCATGCTGGTTGCGCTTCGTCTCGACCGGCACGCAGCGTGGCACGGCGCCGGGCATCCAGTCGGGTGTTATCCCGGCGCGGGCCAGTTCGGCGAGGCGGATCGCCATGCGCAACCCGCCCAGCGAGGTGGGCAGTCCAGCGACGCAGGCCGCGACCACGTCGGCATCCTCGTGGGTGGAGCTGTCCGGCTTGTAGCGCCCGCCATCGATCCTGCAGCCCAGCGCGGCACGCTGCATCAGCACATATTCGAGGCCGAAGCCCAGACCTTCGCCGCGCTCCGGATCGGGCGGTTCAGGCAGTTCCAGCCGGGCCTTCTCCATGCGAAAGGCCCATTCCAAGACCTGCTGAACGTCCAGCGCGCGTTTGCTGCGGGTGTTTGTGGCACTGCGGTTCGGGAAGCGGGAATGGATGCTCATGCCACGCTCCGCGCTCGCAGCCGTTCCGGTGTGACCAGTCCCCGCTCCAGCATGGCATTGCGCACGGTGTTGGAGATCGCGTTGGACGGCAGGTAGCCGTCCCCGTTCACCAGCCCGGCATAGAACCCCGCGATTTCGTCCATGCTGGCCCGGGGCGCGTCGGCGGGCTTGCCGCCGCGCTTGCGGCGCTTGTCGCTGTTGGGGGATGTCCCGGCCTCGGCCGTCTTCGCAGCCCGTTCCATCGCCCTGTCCAGCGCCCTCGGTCCGTCTGGCGGTGTGGGGTGGGTTCTGCGGCTGTCACGAGCCACGGCGATGATCCGTTCCTCAGTCAGCCCGAGATCGGTCATCCAGCGCCGGACGTGCTCTCTCGGCGGCCAGCCCTGCCACCAGCCGGGCAGGTTTTTCGGGTCGAGGCCCAGCACATCGATCAACTCGTCGAAAAACTCTTCAAATCGGTCATCGCGCGCTCGCGCGCCCTCCTCCTCCTTTACTGGTTCCCTTAATGGTTCTCTTACAGGGTTAGTCTCCGAATTTCGGAGATGGAACCCGGCCAAATTCGGAGATGGCTTCGGGGATTTTTCGGAGATGGCTCCATCTCCGGAATCCGGACATGGATCGTCGCTGTCATCGCCGTCGTCAGGGCCAGAATCGTCCTCGTCGTCCCCGCCGGACGGATCGGGAAATCGATCCTCGAAGCCGAGGATGTAGCGGGTTGCCTGGCGTCGATGCGTCTGCGGATCCTGGCACCGGACGCGGTGGATCAGCCGCGCCTCTTCCAGCGCCCGGAGATGGTCATTCAGGGATGACACCGACATCTCGCAATCGGCGGCCAATCGCACCTGGGTCGGAAAACAGCCGAAGTCAGGATTGTGACGGTCGCAGAGATGCCAGAGCACGATCTTGGTGGCGGGCTTCAGCCCACGCTGCAGGATGGCCCAGTTGGTCGCGTAGTGGCTCATGCGCAGGCCCTCCGTCGCGGGTTTAGCGCTTGGGCGCGCGTCGTGATGCCGTGATCGGCGAGCGCGCCCAGCGCGTCCTCGACGGAGCGGACCAGCGCCCAGCCGAACCCTTGGGCCTTCACCATGTCGCGGAACGCTTTCTGGGCCGGACTGAGGCGGCCGGACGGGCTTTTGACCTCCAGAAACAACACCTGCCCGCCAGTCAGGACGACCAGATCGGCAAAGCCCGGAAACACGCCCATGCCGGTCAGGATCGCCTGGCGCTGCCGTGCGGCCTTGCCACCCGACCCGACCTCATTGGCGGAATGGTGGATGATGGCATCGCGGGGCAGGACGATCCGCAATGTGTGGACAATGGCGCGTTGGATATCGGCCTCGGGTGTTCGACGGGTCATGCGTCACCACCTTTCGCTTTGCGGTTCGACACGGCGATCAGCAGACCGGCAAGGGCCAAGGCCTCGCGGCGTTCCTGATCTTCGGGGCTGTGCGCGGCGATGGCGCGGCAGGCCAGGATGATCAGGCTGTCCGGGTGATGGACGAAATCGGCGACAATGCCCCGGGCCTCAGAGAGGCGCTGGGCGGGCCAGTCCGGCGGGCAGGCAGTATCGGTCGTAGAGCTATGATCGATAGCGGCATCGGGAATCTGGGACATAGCGTTCATTTCCGCCCCCGCGCCTTGCCGGGTTTCGCGTCGGTGACCCGCGGCATCTCCTGCGACTGCAGCCAGTCCTGCACCACGCTCATCCGGTAAAAGATCTTGCGACCGGCGCGGACACAGGCCGGACCCTTCCGCCGCCGCTCCCAGCGCCCCAGCGTATCGACCGTGAGGCCAAGCTCCTGCGCCAGATCGTAGCGGCTGATCCAGCCGCGCAGCAGGCGCGGTTCAACCGTCGGTTCCGCACTCATGGGTTGTGTCATGCTCTTGCCTCCATCTTGCATCGCCCGGACCGGGCCGCTGACGGGGAGAAGAACAATCACATAAAAAGGCCCGGCAGGGAGGCGGAAGGTGGCGTAACCTCCCGGAGGTTATGCCACCCCATGTTTTGCTGGGTTTGGCGATGCGCATGCACTGCGAGACAGGCTGTCAAGAGGCAAAATCCGGCGACCGGCAGAACCCCTTCTGCCGGTCGCCGGTGTCAGATTCAGCCTTTGTTCGGGCTGGAACATGTCAAGAACAAAGAGTCGGTTGTCCCCAGTGAAATCGTCTGGACAAGTCTCGTTCTGGTGGTGAAGAAGTCGGCCAATCACGCCGGATGCGGTCGAGCGACGCGAGCCTTTGCAAGGCCCGTGATCGGGAAAGCTGTGTCTGCGCGCGAGAGGATTGAGGCAAGGCGCTTTGGGATCGGAAGAAGGGCAGCCCAGCGCCTACGAGCAGGGAGACGAAAGAAGATGGGATTGCCGCAACGCACGTTTTTCACGGTTCAGGAAGTTGCGATCAGATGGGATTGCAGCCTCGACGATCTGGCGGGTTGGGCCATCAACGGAAAGCCCGAGGTCGTCATGGCGATCGAGCCGATCCAGCAGAACGGGACGATTCTGTCAGGGCTGGTCGTGGTGCCCGTGGTCGATATCCTCAGCATGTTCCGGCGCTGGGCCAGCGGGCCGCAACGCCGCGTGATCCGGCGGGTTCGACCAATTGGCCAGAAGGACTGGGTGATGATCGCGGATCCCGAAAATCACATCACCGTCGAACCCTCCGACCTGCTGATCCTCGCGAGTGAGGTTTACGAGTTCGAGATTGCCCACGGTCTCGCCAAGCGTGCGGCAGATCCGGGCGGTGCGCCATCCCGCTATGACTGGGAAGGTCTTTATATCTCGCAGATGGTCCGTCTGCACGAGGATGGCCTGCCTGCAACGCAGGGTGAATGGGTTGCGGAAGTTCAGGACTGGTTCGCAAAGACCTCTCCGGGTCGCGAGATACCTGATGAGAGTACGATCCGAAGGCGACTGACCCCGATCTGGCGGGCGCTGCGGGAAACCCCATAGCGCCCGTTGCGAGAGGCCGACGTTTGGTCAGGCGCTTTTGCGCGCCTGATCATCTTGCGCCCCGGCATCATGCACCAGCACCGGCTTTGGCCGGAAGGCGCTGGCCACGGCATCGACCCCGGCGCGCAGCGGCGAGTCCATCAGATGGGCATAGCGCGCAGTGGTCTGCGTCTGGCTGTGACCCAAGAGCTTTCCGATCATTTCCAGTGACGCACCGCCACTGACCAGTAGCGAGGCGAAGGTGTGGCGCAAGTCGTGAATGCGGACATCGGGAATGTTCACCTGCTTCTGGATCTGATGCCAGAAGCGGCGGATTTCCTTCACAGGCTGGCCGGGCACATCGCCCGGAAACAGGTATGAGCAGCCGGGCGGCACCAGCAGTTGCCTTTGGCGAACAATGGCTGCGGCTTCGTCCGAGATCGGCAGCCGGTGAGTCCTGCGCTGCTTGGTCATGCTGGCGGGCTTTGACCAGCTCAGATGTTCAAGGTTGAAATGCTCGAACCGCGCCTGCCGGACCTCGCCGACCCGCGCGCCGGTCAGCATGCAGAGCCGGATGATATCCGCCGCGCGCCGATCCTCGGCCGCGTCCAGCGCGGTAGCAAGCTTCCGGATTTCGTCCTGCGACAGAAACCGCTCGCGCGGGTTCTCGATCCGGCGGCGGAAGCCAGAGGCCGGGTTATCCTCCCGCCAGCCCCAGCCCTGCGCATAGGTGAACATCTTTCGAAGCACCTCACCGACGCGGTTGGCGCGCACCGGCGTCGGCTTTGCGCCCTGCAGCTTCCTTGCCCGGTTGTTCGGGTTTGCCTTATGGGGACGACACCGGCCCTCGGCGATCCGGTTCAGCAGCTTTTCCACATCATAGGGCGTGATCTCGGTCACCAGCCTGTTGTTCCACTCCGGGCCCACCAGCTTCGTCAGCATCGAGCGCTGATCCGAGGCATTGGTTTTCGCCAGATTCGGCAGATGCACCTCGGCATAGCGGTCAACCAGATCCCTGAACCGGGGTGCGTCCCGCCCGTCTTCCTTCGCGCTCAGCGGATCGCCCCCGGCATCGATCTCGCGCCGCAACTCCTTTGCCCGCTCCCGCGCCGCTGCCGTCGACCATTCCGGCCAGCGCCCCAGCGTCATCCGCCGCTGCCGTCCGGCATGGCGGTAATCCAGCGTGAAGGCCCGGTTGCCGGAGCGGTAGATGCAGATGGCAAATCCCCGCACCTCGCTGTCGAAAATCTGATAGTCCCGGCCCGGTTCCGGCACCGCCTCCCGCACCGATTTCTCGTTCAATCTCAGTCTTTTGACCACGCCCAGCGCCTCCTTCTTGCATCCCACATGAGGCTCAGCCTCGCGCGCATGGCAAGTCATACATCGCCAGTCAGACCGGCGGGGAGGCGGAAGGTGGCAGAACCTAGGGGGAGGGCTGCCGGTCAATGGCTCAGAAGGGAAAAACCTACACCCTCTGTTGATTACTCCGTGAATTGCAACGAGAGCCTGTCCTGCTTATTGTCAAGCTAGTTTCATAGGTTCCAACTCAACCACATGATGTGCCGCGCGATATGTTCTCTGCTTGTTGTCCTGCTCGTGTTGGCGGGTGCGACGCAGCATGGGCAAAGTGCTGGCCCAGCCGGACTGCCGACCGATCAAGTTGTCGCTTCGATCAGCCATCCCGGCGACACAGCCGGGCATGAGCACGGTTATTCGGGAGAGCCTTCTCGGCACGATATGACCGATGCCTGTGGGATTGTATGTGTCGGCACACCTACGCCCTGGCTTGCTGCCGCGCAACTTGCGCCTGTTGAGACCGAGCATTCGCTGAAATGGCACTCTATAGCGGTGACACGTGAGGGCCGTCTGGTCGGCCCCGGATACCGCCCTCCGAAATCCATCTGAACACCTGATTTGCCGCACCTGTTCAAGGTGCCGAACATTGTTCGCCCCACGGGGTTTGATGGATTACTCATATGACATGCACGCTGAATCGCCGCGGCTTTCTGACCGCATCCGCTGCCATGGCCGCAGCTTTTGTCATCCCGCGCGCGGGCTTTGCGCAGCCAGCCGCGCTGGCATTGCAGGCAACGACGCGCACGCTTGACATCGATGGCCGCGCCGCCACTGTTTTCGGGCTGATCAACGGCAACGGAACGCCCGGGCTGATTCTGGACCCCGGCCAGCGTTTCCTGCTGGACCTGACCAACGATCTGACCGAGCCGACGATCATTCATTGGCATGGACAGATCCCGCCGAACGCACAGGACGGCGTTCCCGATATGCCGATGCCGCTGCTGCAGCCAAGAGAGACGCGTGCCTATGATTTTGAGGCCGCAGCAGGCACGCACTGGATGCACAGCCATGTGCCCATTCAGGAGATGCAGTTGCTGGCCGCACCCCTGATCGTCCGCCGCCCCGAGGATCTGCGAGCTGATCGGCAAGAGGTCACCATGTTCCTGCATGACTTTTCCTTCCGCCCGCCGGAAGAGGTGCTGGACGAAATCCGCTCGGGAAAGGGGCATGACGAGGCCGCCGAAGCCGAAATGTCGCAACCAGCCGATCCCCATGCCGGTCATGACATGGGGGGCGGCATGGCCATGAATGTGATGTCGGAAATGAGCGGCATGTCCATGCCCGGCATGACCGGGATGCAGATGGATCTGAACGACTTCGATTTCGATGCCTATCTGGTGAATGACCGCACCTTGAGCGACCCGGAAGTTGTGCGGGTAGAAAAGGGTGGCCGGGTCCTGCTGCGGGTCATCAACGGGGCTGCGGCCACGGTATTCTGGCTCGACAGCGGCGAGGTTCCGGGTCGGCTTGTTGCGGTGGATGGCCAGCCGGTGCAGCCCTTGCCAGGAACGCGCTTTGGTCTGGCCATGGGGCAGCGCCTGGATATCGAGCTTGACCTGCCCACCGGAGGCGGCGCATGGCCGATCCTTGCTCTGCGCGAAGGCGCGCAGGAGCGCACCGGCCTTATCCTTGCGACCGCTGGCGCCAAGGTGCCGGTCATGCTTGGAATGGCAGACGAGGCCGCACCTGCATTCGATATCGACCTTGCACAGGAAGCCGCCTTGCGGGCCGTTGCTCCGCTGACGGAACGAGTTGCCGATGCATCACCCATGGTGATGCTGGGCGGGCAGATGCAGCCCTATCGCTGGACCATCAACGACCGCGTGTTCGAGGATCGGATTCCGGTTACGGCCAAAACAGGCCAGCGGGTCGAGATCATGTTCCACAACATGTCGATGATGGGCCATCCCATGCATCTGCATGGCCATCATTTCCAAGTTGTCGCGATCAATGGCAGACGGTTTTCCGGTGCATTGCGCGACACGGTCTATGTGCCGCCCATGTCGATGGTCACGGTGGCGCTGGATGCGGGCGAGGCGGCGGAATGGATGCTGCATTGTCACCACATGCCGCATCTTGCCAGCGGCATGATGACGACGTTCGCGGTCTCGGCGTGACGGGAGTGACATGATGTTTCAGCGACGCATGATCCTGACCCTGGCCCTTACCGCTCCGGCGATGGCCATCGCACCGCGCCTATCTTGGGCTGGTCATTCGCTTCCACCCGAATTCCGCAGGCAGCTTGAACATGACGCGAATGCGCCGATCTTCGGCAATCCTGACGGCGATGCGACTCTGATCGAGTTCTTCGACTATAACTGCCAGTTCTGCCGTGCGATGATGCCAGTGGTGGATGCCGTGTTAGGAGCCGATCCCGGCTTGCGGATGGTGATGCGGGAATGGCCGGTCTTTGGCGAGGGTTCGGTTTTCGCGGCCCGCGCGGCGCTGGCGTCGCGCAAGCAGGGCCGCTACGCCGACTTTCATCGCGCCTTGATGAGTCAGAAACCCCGGGCCGAAAGGGCCAGCGTCCTGCGTGTTGCGCGATCCATGGGTTTAGACACTCAGCAGTTGCAGCGCGATATGGGCGGCCCGGAGATTGCCCAACATATCCAGCAGTCCAATGCGCTGGCCGAGGCGATGGGGCTTGTCGGCACACCCACCTTCATCGCCGGATCGGATTCGCGCTTTGGCGCCATTTCATCAACGGAACTGGCCGAACTGGTTGCGGCCTCGCGTGGCAATTGAAGCATTTCACGAAAGGACAACGCTATGGATAATTCTGATCGACACAATAGCCACGGAAGCCAGAGCGGCGGAAGCTATGGCCGTTTTGCGGCGATGATCGCTACCTCGACGGTGATCATGTTCGGGCTGATGTATCTGAACACCTGGGCGATGGATCATGTCTTTTTCAGCCAGACCCGGATGTGGATGGCGCTTTACATGGGCGGCGCCATGGCGCTGATCATGCTGGCCTTCATGCTGGGGATGTATCGCAGTCCGCGTGCCAATTTGATCGTCGCGGGCGTTTCGATTCTGGCATTTGCGCTTGGCCTGTTTCTGGTCCGCAGTCAGGCAACGGTCGATGATACCGCCTGGATGAAGGCGATGATTCCGCATCATTCCATTGCGATCCTGACATCCACCCGTGCGGATATCTCGGATCCTCGCGTCCGGGCGCTGGCGGACAGCATCATCGAGGCGCAGACTCTGGAAATCGCGGAGATGAAGGCGCTGATCGCCGATCTGGAAGGCGGGCCAGCGGCGACGCCAGAGGTCGATGGGCGCTGAAGATACGGCACGGCAATCGCAGAAGTCGCTGCGCTTGCCGCTTCCATCTGAAGATACAAGGAAAGGACAAGGAGCAATCACATGCTGACACGCAGACATTTCATCCGCACGACGACGGCGCTGTTTTCGGCGGCCGCCGCCACGCCGGTCATGGCCTCAACCTGGCCCGACACGGCGCAAAAGGCCGCTTGGGATGCCGAGGTGGAAGCCGGTGGCCCCAATCCCTGGAGTCTGCATCCGCGCTTCCTGCCGCAGCGAGTCACTGCGAACGCAGGGCTGGTGCCGGGCGACATTCATGTCGATGCGGTCGCCCGATACCTTTATCACATCGAAGAGGGCGGCACGGCGATGCGTTACGGCGTGGCCATCGGCAGGGGCGATCTTTACGAGCCGGGCACCTATACGATCAAACGCAAGGCCGAATGGCCGCATTGGACCCCGACGCGCAACATGATCGAGCGCGAACCCGAGGTCTATGCGCAATATGAGGACGGCATGGAACCCGGCCCTCGGAACGCTCTGGGTTCGCGTGCGCTGTATCTCTATCTCGGCGACCGCGATACCTATCTGCGCATTCACGGCACGCCGTTTCCAACCTCGATCGGCAGCCGCGCCAGTTCCGGCTGCGTCCGCATGGTCATGGCCCACATCAACGAACTGTATCCGCGGGTCCAGATCGGCGCGACCGCATATCTCTATTCGCCGGAAGGCAGCGTGTCGGCCGTCAGCTAGAAGGCTGCCCTCCGGCGATCCTGATGGGTCAGACCGGTTTTGCGTTGCAGATTTGGTTGCCATTTGCGGCGCGCAGCGGCACCAGCGTCGTTTCGACCGGCCCTGCGTAGTAGTACCAATAGCAGTCATCCGCCGGATCGAGGCGCGCTGTTGTCAGGTCCTGATTAGGGCCAGCAATGGCGACGACCTCGTTTGGGATCGGATAGGGCGAGGCCTCCTCGGCGGCGATATCGGGCGTCTGGGCTGCGCATCCGGCGAGGATGAGAAGCGTCAGGACGATGGCGGCGGTTCTTTTCTGCATGGGAAACTCCTTGGCTATGGTGGTGATGCGCCGGGGTGTTACGGCGCGCTGTCCTTGGTAATGCGGCTCTGGATTGCGCCCTCGCGTTCCGGCCAGGTAGATTTGATATAGGCCAGAACGGCGGCAATTTCGGCGTCACTCATGACATCGCCGAAACCGGGCATGTCGCTTTCATACCCATCGCCGACCACGGCGGCCGTGCCGTCGCGAATGATCCGTTCCAGCAGCGGGTCGGCGTGATGCCATGTGTGGCCGGTCTCGTCATGCGGGGGCGCCGGATAGCGGCCATTTTCCAGCGGGGTCTGCCAGTCCGGCTGGCCTTCCAGATCGGCGCCGTGGCAACTGGCGCAGTTTTCGGCGTAGAGCCGCTGGCCAAGCGCGATCACGGCCTGATCCTGCGCGGCTGTCTCAGTCGCCGCGCCGCCGCGCCAGAGAATAAGAATCGCAGCGGCCAGCCCGACCGCTGCGATGAGGATGAGTGCGTTGCGCGTCATCTGCTACCCGCCCAGCGGAAAGGCGCGCCCGTCACCGGCAATACCACCCCAGGCGATGACCTCAGCGGTGGCCTCGACCCCGCCGCCCATGCCCGGCGATCCGGCGGGCATCCCCGGCACGGCGATCCCGGTGATGTCGGGGCGCTTTTCCAGAAGCTGCCTTATGGCCGCGAAGGGCACATGGCCCTCGACGATATAGCCGCTGATCCGGGTCGTGTGGCAGGACCACAGGTTTTCGGGCACAGCGGCGTCGTGCTTCATGCCGACATAATCGCTGGTTTCGGTCGTCTCGACCTCGAAACCGGCCTCGATGGCCAGATCGGCCCAGGCGCCGCAGCAACCGCAGCCGGGGTCCTTGGTGATGCTCAGCAGGTTCGGCTTTTCGTCCGAACCGATGGTGGCAAAGGCAAGTGTAGAGGTTGTCGACAGCATCGCTGCGACCGCAAGGATCGCCCCGCGACGCGAGAAATTGGGATTGCTCATTTCTGATGTCCTTCAGGATATTACGCGCCGTAGGGTCATTCGCCCCTTTCGTCGCGCAGTTGATCGGCTTGTGGCCCCTCGGGCCATGTGGCGTGAGAGAGCAGCGGATCGCGGAGGGGGCCGCGGCAAGCGCGGCCTGGCGGTTTTCATATCTTGCAGCGGGGGAAAGTGTCGGATTCGGCGTGACAAGCGGGCCGCGTTGGACGTGATTTCGGCATTGCCGATGTCGGCACAGGCCGCACAGTCGCCATGTGGAGAATCCGGCTGCGTGGTGCAGCATTCATGTGCGACTGGCGACGCGGATGTTTCGGCCGTCGAGGCCATCGACGATGCCTCCGCCGAGGCGGCGCCGGTCAGGGCCAGTGGCATCGTCACCGCCAGCATGACGGCAAGCAGTGCCGACAGCAGGAACCGCATCAGTCGCGCACCTTTTCCATCAGTTCGACGACCTCGCGGAACATCACCCGCTGACGGTCCTGATCGCCGGATTGGATCGCGTCTTCCATGCAGCTTCGCGCGTGATCCTCGATCAGCAAGCGTTCGACGCCGCGCAGGGCAGACCGGATGGCGGCGGTCTGGTTCAGGATGTCGACGCAATAGCGCCCATCCTCGACCATGCGCGAGACGCCCTGCACCTGACCGTTCAGGCGGGAAAGCCGCTTCAAGATCGCGTCTCGGTTCTGCTTGTCATGCGCCAAGGAGGGCTCCGATTTTCACCATCCGCAGCTTGTGCTATACCCTCAAGGGGTATAGAGCAAGTCTGATATACCCCCTATAGGTATCTGCCGGGAGAGAGTCATGGACCACAGGCACGATCATTCGCATGGGCATCACGATCACGGGACACACGGTGGCGCACAGGCACAGGCTGATTCCGGCAAGGCCATCGATCCGGTTTGTGGCATGCAGGTGACAATCAAGCCAGAGGCACGTCAGCGCGACTATGAGGGACAGACCTTCTATTTCTGCTCGGATGGCTGCCAGTCGAAATTCGATGGCGATCCGTGGTTCTACGCCTCGGGCGCAGCGGCCAAGATTGAAAAATCCGCCCCGGCCGGCACGCAATGGACCTGCCCGATGCATCCCGAAATCGTCCGCGACGAACCCGGCGCCTGTCCGATCTGCGGCATGGCCTTGGAGCCAATGATTCCCTCGGACGAACCCAGCCACGAACTGACCGACTTCACCCGCAGGCTCTGGGTCAGCGTGGCCGCCGCTGTGCCGCTGCTGATCCTGACCATGGGCGAGATGGTGGGCATTCCGGTCCGCGACTGGATCGGACACCGCACCGCCGCCTGGCTGGAGTTTCTGCTGGCCACACCTATCGTGCTCTGGGCGGCGCGCCCGTTCTTTCAGCGAGGGCTGGATTCCTTCAAAAACCGCTCACCGAACATGTGGACGCTGATCTCACTGGGTGTCGGCGCGGCCTATCTCTATTCGCTGTTCGCGACTTTCCTGCCGGGTATCTTTCCTGAAGAATACCGGATGGGCGGCATGGTCGGCACCTACTACGAGGCTGCCGTCGTCATCGTCGCCCTGGTCTTTGTCGGGCAGGTGCTGGAACTCAGGGCGCGGGAACGCACCGGTGATGCGATCCGGGCACTCATGGATCTGGCACCCAAGACGGCGCGGCGCATCCTGCCCGATGGCACGGAATATGACGCGCCGCTGGAAAACATCACGGCCGGGGACCTCTTGCGCGTGCGGCCCGGCGATAGCGTGCCGGTCGATGGCGAGGTGGTCGAGGGGCGGTCTTCCCTCGACGAAAGCATGATCACCGGCGAGCCGGTGCCGGTCGAGAAGGTGCAGGGCGACCGCGTGACCGGCGGCACGATCAACAAGAACGGCACGCTGGCGATCCGCGCCACCGATGTCGGCGCCGATACGGTGCTGTCGCAGATCGTCCAGATGGTGGCCGGGGCGCGGCGGTCCAAGGCGCCGATTCAGGGGCTGGCCGACCGGGTGTCAGCGATCTTCGTGCCGACGGTGGTGGTGATCGCGGTGCTGGCCTTCATCCTCTGGCTGATCTTCGGCCCCAGCCCCTCATATGTCTTCGCCATCGCCTCGGCGGTCTCGGTGCTGATCATCGCCTGTCCCTGTGCGCTTGGGCTGGCGACGCCGATTTCCATCACCACGGCGGCGGGGCGCGGCGCGCAGGCGGGCGTGCTGGTGAAGAATGCCGAGGCGCTGGAGCTGATGGCCGAGGTCGATACGCTGATCGTTGACAAGACCGGCACGCTGACCGAAGGCAAGCCTGCACTGACCGATGTGACCAGCTTCGGTGACGTGCCCGAGGATGAGTTGTTGGCCGCCGCCGCCGCGCTGGAACGCGCATCCGAACACCCGCTGGCAGAGGCGATTGTCGAGGGTGCGAAGGCGCGCGGGTTGAGCCTTGGAAATGGCGAGGAGTTCGAGGCCGTCACCGGCAAGGGGGTGATCGGCAAGGTCGATGGCCGCGACGTGGCGCTTGGCAATAACGCGCTGATGACATCGCTTGGGATCGACTGCGACACCGGCGAGGACACTGCCGACCGCCTGCGCGGCGAGGGCAAGACCGCCATGTTCGTGGCGCTGGACGGCAGGCTGGCCGGTCTGGTCGCCGTGGCTGACCCGGTCAAGCCAACTGCCGAGGCGGCGATCCGCGAGTTGCACGATCTGGGCATCAAGGTGATCATGGCAACCGGCGACAATAAACGCACGGCGCAGGCGGTGGCGAGCAAGCTGGGCATCGACGAGGTCCGCGCCGGGATGCTGCCTGAGGGCAAGAAGGATCTGATCGACGGGCTGCGCGGCAAGGGGAACAAGGTCGCCATGGCCGGCGACGGAGTGAATGACGCGCCCGCATTGGCGGCGGCGGATGTTGGCATCGCCATGGGCACTGGCGCCGATGTGGCGGTCGAAAGCGCCGGGCTGACGCTTCTGGGCGGCGACCTGACCGGCATTGTCCGCGCCCGCAAGCTCGCCGTGGCCACCATGCGCAATATCCGCCAGAACCTGTTCTTCGCATTCGCCTACAATGCCGCCGGCATCCCGGTTGCGGCGGGGCTGCTCTATCCGATCTTTGGCCTGCTGCTGTCGCCGATGATCGCTGCAGCGGCCATGTCGCTGTCCTCGGTTTCTGTCATCGCCAATGCGCTGCGGCTGAAACGGGTCGAGCTGTGATCCGTCCGGACATTCGCAAGTGGCATAATTGATCGTGTGATTCAGGTAATTGGTCGAGAAGAGATTATGGTAGCCCGATCCAGCGCGGAACAGATGCCGCGTATGCCTCATACTCTGCCCCCAGGGCTTGCCGAAGGACGTCCTCCTCGGACCGGACCTGCGCCGTGGCCGACCACAGAAACAGCAGCGGCGCGAGAAGTGTCGGCAGCGAAGGGATGGCAAGGGCTGTGCCAAGAAGCAGGATGAACTGCCCGAAAAAGGCCGGGTTGCGGCTGAACCGATAGAGCCCGCCCGAGACAAGCGCACCCGTGGCACCTTCAGCGACACCCACCCGCCATGAAGCGCCCATCGACATCTGCGCAGCAAAGGCAACCATCGCGCCGATGCCGGCCAGAAACACACCGACCCCGCCAAGCGCCTGCGCCTGTCCTTCGATCCAGAAGGGGTCAAGGTTATGCAGCGTGGGAAAGGCACCCCACAGCAGTGGCCCCAGAAGCGCCAAAGCGAAGGCCGCCCGAAAGCCCAGCGCCGCCCACCAGTCGCGCCGTTTCGCCCGCGAGAACAGCCAGACCGGCCGCCCGGCGGCTCGCGCCGCCATGGCATTGCCGAAAAAGAAAAGCATGAGGTAAGCGGCAAGCAGGGCAAGCACCGCCCAACCGAAAGCGGAAATCACGGCGTCATGCCTCGCGTTCAGGATCGAAGCGCAACAGCCGTAGCGCGTTCAGCGTAACCAGAACCGTCGCCCCGGTATCGGCCATGATCGCGATCCACAGCCCGGTGATCCCCAGAACCGAGGTCACAAGAAACACCGCCTTAAGCCCCAGCGCGATGGTGATGTTCTGGCAGATATTTCCCATGGCCGTGCGGGCAAGCCGGATCTGCGCGGGGATGTCCGTGACCCGGTCGCGAAGGATCGCGGCATCTGCGGTTTCCAGCGCCACATCCGTGCCTGATCCCATGGCCACGCCGATGCTTGCCTGTTTCAGGGCCGGCGCGTCGTTGATGCCGTCCCCGATCATCATCACGCCGACTTGCTCGCCCATTTCACGGATCGCGGTTAGCTTGTCTTCAGGCATCATGTCGGCCCGAAACTCCATGCCCAGCCCGCCGGCGATCGCGGCCGCCGTGCGCGGATTGTCCCCGGTCAGGATGACGGAGGTCACGCCCATCTCTGTCAGTTGACGAATCGCTTTGGCTGCGTCCTGTCTTGGCTCATCGCGCATGGCGATCAGGCCGAGCGGGGTCTTTTCGCGGAAGACGGCGACAGCGGTCTTGCCATCTTCCTCAAATGCCGTGGCAAGCTGCAGGTCAGACTGGTCGATCCCGCCATTTTCCAGCGCATACCGCGGCGAGGTGACCCAAGCGGAGGCGTCGCCGACCGTGGCGATCACCCCTTTGCCCAACAGTGCTTTCGCATCGCGTGACGGCAGCGCTTCGATGCCCGCCTCATCGGCCTTGGTCAGGATGGCGACGGCCAGCGGGTGGCTGGAGCCGGTTTCGACCCCCGCCGCCACTGCCAGCAACTCGGCCTCGGTCGTCGCGCCGAAAGCGACAACATCCGTCACCACCGGACGCCCATGAGTCAGGGTGCCGGTCTTGTCGAAGGCGACACGGGATACATTGGCCGCCGCCTCGATCACCGCACCGCCCTTCATCAGCATCCCGCGCCGTGCGCCCGTGGACAGCGCCGAGGCGATTGAGGCCGGAACCGAGATGACCAGCGCGCAGGGGCAGCCGATCAGCAGCAGCGCCAGACCGCGATAGATCCAGGTGTCCCAAGGTTGGCCAAATGCCAGCGGCGGCACCAGAACAACCAGCGCCGCGACAGTAACGATAGCGGGCATGTACCAGCGGCTGAAGCGGTCGATGAAGCGTTCAGTCGGCGCGCGCGCGACCTCAGCCTCTTCCACCAGCCGGATGATGCGGGCGATTGTGTTATCCTCTGCAGCTTTGGTGACGGTCACGCGTAGCGCGGCCTCGGTATTGATCGAGCCGGCGAAGACCGGGTCGCCCGGCCCCTTGGTGACAGGAACACTTTCGCCGGTAACGGGGCTGTCATCTACGCCCGAGGTGCCCTCGGCAATCTCGCCATCTGCGGGGATGCGGTCGCCCGGACGGACAAGCACCATTTGCCCGACAGCAAGGCTTGATGCCGGGACTTCCTGCGTTGTCCCGTTCACCAACAGCAGCGCTGTCTTGGGAACCAGATCGGCAAGCGCGCGGATGCCATCGCGCGCCTTGCCGGCTGCCACACCCTCCAGCACTTCGCCAACCGCGAACAGGAACACTACCAATGCCGCCTCTTCCGCAGCATCGATGAACAAGGCGCCAATGGCCGCGACCGCCATCAGGCTTTCGATTGTAAAGGGCTGACCCAGACGCAGAGCTGCAAAGGCGCGTTTCGCAACCGGCGCCACGCCGATCAGACAGGCCGCGACGAAAGCCCATTTGCCGACCTGCGGCGCCAGCAATTCGATGATCCAAGCGACACCCAGAAGGATCGCGGTAAAGATTACCAGCTTACCCTTGCGGGTCTGATACCATCGCTTGCCGCGGTCGGCAGGGTCGTCATGCACATGGCCAGGGCTGCCATGACCGCTGTCGTCACGCGCCGCTGCGGCGGCATCATTCCGATCATGGTCATGGTCATGGCCATCTGCCGGCGCATCGCTCATGGCGGGCATGACAAAGTCCTTCTTCGCCCCTGCCGCGCGCGGCGCGATTCCATAACCAAGCGATTTCACCACCTTTTCGACCTTGTCGCGATCGGTCTGTGTTTCGTCCAGCGTCAGGCGAAGCCGTTCCGTCATGATGCCAATTTCAACGCCGCTGACGCCCGGCAGGCGTGTCACGGCATCCTTGATCTTGGTCGCACAGGATCCACAATCCATGCCCGAGACTGTCCAGTCGCAGGCTGTTCCGCTGTTGGGATCTGTAGTTGTCATGTCGTTATCCTCGCCCCGGATCGGGAAGTTGCCTTCATCGATTCGAGAACCTAATTTCTCTAGTAACTAGAGCTTCAAGGGGAATCTCATGTTGACGATTGGAAAGTTGGGTGCGTCTGCCGGTGTGAAGGTGCCGACGATCCGTTATTACGAGCAGATCGGTCTTTTGCCCGAGGCTGAACGCAGTGCGGGAAACCAGCGGCTTTACAGTCAAAAGGCGCTGGAACGGCTGGCCTTCATCCGCCACGCGCGCGATCTGGGTTTCACGCTGGAGGCAATCCGTGACCTGCTCAGCCTGTCGGACCAGCCTGACCAGCCCTGCGCGGCGGCCGACGCCATCGTCATCGCGCAACTGGCCGAGGTTGAAAGTCGTCTTGCGCGGCTGGGCGCGCTCAAGGTCGAACTGCAACGTATTCTGACGCAATGCGCGGGAGGCAAAATAGCGAACTGCCGCGTCATCGAAGCATTGGGCGACCATTCGCTTTGCGCGACCGATCATCGTTACCCTGACCTCGGGGCGACAATCTGATCTTAGCCAAATCGATGGAGAGCCGGACGAAATTCTGTCAAGTCAAACTTGCACTTTCGTCGCTGCGTTCGTGCGGGATCACGTTCTGCGTGATCATATAGCGAAATGGATGGTACTGAAAATTGCTCACCTCAACGCCACATCAACCTTTGGCTGCAGTTTTCGTGCAGGTTGTGCTGTCAAAAGCCGCTCAATGCGGTCGAACGCCGGAATGGAAATCGCGAAAAATCAAACGGTTACTTCGTAAGATGCTGAATTCTTTAGGTTTCCGATGTTCCCTTCTGATCGGCTCATAACCTGAAGGTCGCAGGTTCAAATCCTGCCCCCGCAACCAAAAAAGCCTCCCGAAAAGGGAGGCTTTCCGCGGTCCAGATCACAGAAAAATACCAAGATGAAACATCCGACGGCGAAACTGCCCAAGGAAGTCGTGATCGCGTGCAAACGCAAGAGCGCGTAAGCCAGCCGCAAGAACGCTTGTTCGATCCAGCATCGAGATCTCTGATGCATGGTGAACTGCCACTGAACTTTCATCTAAGCGCGACCGGAGCCCGATCGGTGTTCACGCCGATCGGCGCAGGTTGAGCAAACGCCCGACGCGCGGAGTTATCATCTCGCGTAATCAACGGTGGAGGAATAATCCCGTGGCAGGTCAACCGGAACGCTCGATCAGATCGGTCGATCCCCGCGCGATCCGCATGGGTAAAAACCGCCCGACTAGAACGTCCTCGCTACCCAAGGCTTGAGCCTAATAGCCATGCGCCACAAGTCTGCTCAGCCGTCTATGCATAATAGCTTCCGAACCAACCCATATACGCCTCAACGGCATCTGCAAGCGGTGTTTTCGGGATGCCGCCGATAAGCTGGCCGATCAGGTTATCGTCGGCCCATGTCGCCGAAACGTCGCCAGGTTGCATTGGCATCATGCGCTTCTGGGCCTCCACGCCCAATGCCGTCTCGATCGCCGAGATGAAGTCCATCAGCTTGACCGGGGCACCATTGCCGATGTTCACGACCCGCCACGGAGCGACCGGCGAAAGACTGTCGCCCTCGACCGCGGATGCCGTGGGCGCCTGTTGCAGAAGGCCCAGAATGCCTGCCACCAGATCGTCGATATAGGTGAAGTCGCGTTGCATGTCGCCGTGATTGAAGACCTTGATCGGTTCGCCCTTCAGGATGGCATCGGTGAACAGATGCGGGGCCATGTCCGGCCGCCCCCAAGGCCCAAACACCGTGAAGAAGCGGAACATCGTGATGGGCAGCTTGAAGAGATGCGCGTAGCTGTGGGCCATCACCTCGTTCGACTTCTTTGTGGCGGCATAGAAGGACAAGGGCGCTTCGGTCTTGTCGGTCTCGGAATAGGGCATCTTGGTGTTGGCACCATAGACCGAGCTGGTCGATGCCATCATCATGTGCTGCGGAGGGAAGGCGCGCGCCGCCTCCAGCAGTTCGAAAGTGCCGATAAGGTTAGCCTCGACATAGGCGCGGGGGTTCTCGATCGAGTAACGGACTCCGGCCTGCGCAGCCAGATGGATCACGCCGTCCGGCCGATATTCCTCGAACAGGGACATTAGCAGGCCGGGATCCTCGACCTTGCCGTGAACGGCCGTGAACCCCTTGTGCGGTGTCAGCTGGGCTTCGCGATCGGCCTTCAGTGTCTGGGAATAGTAATCGTTGTGGCTGTCCAGCCCGATCACTCGGTGTCCGGCTTCCAACAGGGCGCGAGAAACGTGGAAACCGATGAAACCTGCGCTGCCCGTCACAAGAATAGTCTGCACGCGGCCCTCTTGAATTAATTCTCTGGCGTTTTGCGCAAGTGAACACGCTATGCGCGCATGATGCAACTCGGGAACGACCGGGAAATGCGCGGGGCTTGAAGGCGCGCCTGCCAGATGGGATAGAGAATTCATCCCCTTCTGCTGCCCCAGGGTCGCAGGAACGCGCACGAAGACGGGAAAGACCACATGCCCAGAAGCAGTATCACCGGCCGCACGATCCGTTCGCAAGAGATGCTGCTTCCTGAAGGTTTCCCGCGCTCCAGTTTCCGGCTCTTGGATGCTCTTGCCACGGCGGACAGCAATGTCGTGCGCATGTATTTTGAACAGATCGACGATCTGCGGGCGTTCGGACCGGCGCGTTCGGGCGACGTTCAGCAGATAAGGGGCTTCTCTGGCGCATTGCTTGCCGAAATGCGCATGCCGAACGGTCGGGATGTCGCGCCGCCCTTTGGGCCGCCGGGCGGGCAGATCGCTCCCAGCCCTGCCGAACATGATTTGCATGCAGGCCGGGATGTGCTGCTTGGCCATTGCAACGGCGAGGATGCAGCGACGCTGAGCGATTGGCTGCTTTGGCATCACCGGGTGCACAGGGCGACTGGTGCGCTGATTGTCGACAGGGGACATCCGGGCGAGGCCGGAAGAAAAGCGGGCGAACTTCAGCGCGTTCTGTCCGCGACCGAGGAGGGCCACGCGGCGCTGGATGCCATGGTCATCGTCATCGTCGATTTCGATTCTCCGCTTGGCGATCCGCTGAAGGGCCCCGAGGCTCATCCGATGAACGCCCCCGACGCCCCCGGCAAGGATCGCATGGAACAGCCCGCCGCCGAGCCTTGGACCGCGCCATTGGGGAACAAGCTGCTGTTCGACCTTCTGCGCCATCGCTTCCTTGGGGCGGCAACGGCGGTCGCGAATATCGAGACCATCGACCTGATCGATCCGATCGCAGGCAGCACGGTTTTCGATGCCGCCAAGGGGGTGGAAACCGGCTTCCTGTCCCTTCTGGGCGAGAGGGCATATCCTTGGGGTGTGCGAAACGACGCCGTTCCGCGCTTTGGCGATCATATCTGCAAGCGTTTCGATGGCAGGGCGCGCGACTGGCGCTGGTGTGCGGCCATGGATCGGCTGCCGAGCAACACGATCTGGGTTCGGGACAGGATTCTGGGGGCCGCGAACGCGCCCGAGCCGGTTCGCTTCATCCGCCACATGGCCTTGCGCTATGGCCAGGACGAAAGCGGCAAGGTCAGCCGGATCGTTCCCAAGACCAGCCTTGTAGAAGCGGACGATCTGCTTGCGCGTGCCATTGCCGCGGGTGCCGATCCGCTGCGCCAGCCCAAGGCCGATATCGCAGAGAATGCGAGCCACGACCCGGATGGCACGCGACGCGACGGCGTGACCATCGTCACCACGATGAAGAATGAAGGGCCGTTCATCCTGGAATGGATCGCCTATCACCGTGCAATCGGGGTCGAGAATTTTCTCGTCTATACCAACGACTGCACGGATGGGACGGACGACCTGCTGCGACTTCTTGCCCGCAAGGGCTATTGCGAGTGGCGCGAGAACCCCTATCGCGAAGTGGACATGAAGCCGCAGCATGCCGCGCTGCATGCCGCCGACTCCGAAGACATGGTCAAGAACGCGGACTGGCTGATCTGCATGGATGTCGATGAATACATCGCGGTTCATGTCGGGGACGGCACGATGAGGGCACTGTTCGATGCCACCAATGACGCCAACCTTATCTCTCTGACGTGGCGCTTGTTCGGGAACGCGGACATTACGGATTTCCGCGACGGCTTCATCACGCAGCAATTCTTCCGTTGCGCGAAGGAGTTCGCCAACAAGCCGCATCAGGCATGGGGCTTCAAGACGCTCTATCGCAATATGGGGCTGTTCAAGAAGATGGGCGTCCATCGCCCGAAGGGGCTGCAGCCCAATGCGCTGGATGCCATCCGCTGGATCAACGGTTCCGGCAAGACGATGCCGCAGGACCAGTGGCGCAACGCCTGGCGGTCGCATTCGGGGACCTACGGCTATCAGCTTGCTTCGCTCAACCACTATGCCGTCCGCTCGGTCGAGAGCTTTCTGGTCAAACGCGACCGTGGGCGCGTGAACCATGTCGATCGCGACCAGGGCCTCGCCTATTGGTTCCGCATGAACCACAATGTCGAAGAGGATCGCCGCATGGAGGCCGTTCTTCCGTTGCTGCAGGCCGAGTACGATAGCATGATGGCCGATCCCGAGATCCGCGCGATGCATGAAAGCTGCGTGGCCGCCCACCGTGCCAAGATCGACGAACTGAAGGTCCAGCCCGCCTACAGCGCATTTTTCCAGGAACTTCAGACCGACCGCATGCGCAAGTTGTCAAAGCTGCACGGCCATTTCGGCTCGAACGTCTATCTGGCGGGGCCGACCGTCATTCCCGACGAGATCGTCGAGAAACCGGCCGACAGCGATTTCTTCTTCACCGTCGACCGTGTCGAGACGACCGAGCACTAGCTGGCGCGCGCCTTGCGCGCCTTCTGCCATGGCGCGCCGTGTTCCAGCCACAGGGCCGATACCCACCACAGCGTGACGCAGGCCCACAGGTCAATCAGCAGCCGGCTGGTCATCGACTGATCCGCAGGTGTCATCTGAAGTGCGTCACCAAGAACCGACAGAAGCACGCACGCCACGAACGAGAAAAGCCCGCCCTTGCCGATCTGCTGCAATGCGACCCCCAGCTTCGTGGCCGAGAACCAATGCGCGGGACGCGCCAGCGGGACCGCGATCAGCCATGCTGCCGACAGGATCGCAAGATAGCGCGTGCCGTCCAGGCTCCATTTGTCGATCGAACCGTAGAGTACCTTGAGCGCCTGGCGCAGGGGCAGGGCGGGTTCGCCAATGCGGGATGCGATCACGATGGTTGCGCCGAAGGCGAACATCGCAGCAGCGAGAGCCGTCACCAGATGCCGACGCGGCCACAGCACGGCCATGATCCGCTCGCGGAACAGGCCCAATGCGGTGCCGGTATAGAAGAGCATCTGCCAGCCGAAGGGGTTGAACAGGAACCCGCCCTGGCTGCGATGGTTCGGCAGCATCTGGTTCAGGGGCGGCGCGAACCACCACAGCACCACCGACACGACGGCGCACAGCCAGAAGGCGCGCAGCATCGCGGGCACCACGAGGGGCGTCAGAGCGATCAGCACGACATAGACGGCCAGAACGTCGATGATGTTGGGCTGCAGCCAGAAGCTTCCGACCTCGGCCATGAACAGCAGCGGATGATCGACCGACCAGACCGCATAGCGGTCCCAGATCGCGGTGTGCGGCAGGTCCACGGCCCAGAGCAGTGCCGACAGCAGGCCCATCAGCAGGGCGCCGACCACCATCGCGCGCCACACCTCGAAGGCGCGGCGCAGGAAGCGGCGCTGCGCCTTGCCGCGGCCCTGCTTGGCCTCGATCCCGCGCCAGACCATGCCGACAAGGAAGCCCGACAGCAGGACGAACATCTCGGATGCATCGAAGATCGAGAAGTTCGGCAGCGTGACATGCCGCATCGCCGAGATGGGCATATGATTGACCATGATGCTGACAAGGGCATAGCCCCTCAGCATGTCTAGCGTGATGATGCGGTTCATGCGGGCAGTTCGCTCCAGCGGCTCAGAAGGGCCGGGTCCGACACGAGGGCGTCGGTCTCGGCCCGGTCGAGCCATGAGAGTGCCTGCGACTGGCTGTCGGCATTCGCGATCTTGGCCTCGGCCGTGATGCGCGCAAGATGCCAATTGGTCGGCAGGTCTTCGGGAAGGGGGGCAAGCCCGGCCTTGTGGCGGGCCAGAAGTTCGGGGTCGCGGCCAAGGCGCTGCAACCCGTCGCCGGCGCAGGCGATGCGCGACAGGCTGCGGGTGATCGCTGCGGCCTCGGTCAGGATGCGCGGCGGATCGCGTTCCTCGGGGGTGACCAGCAGGCCGCGCATGCGGGCCCAACGGCCGAAGACCGGGCTGGCCGACAGCCGCGAGGTCAGCGGCGACAGGATCAGGCCCGCGACGATGGGGGACAGCCAGATCAGCTGCGCGGGCGAGAAGATCGACAGCACGATCAGCGTGCCGACGCCCAGCAGCACGTGCCACCAGTGATACCGCAGCACGATGCCCCAGCCGGGCATCGAGCCCGCGCGCACCTGCGCGTTCCACCCGCTGTCGCGGCCGCGCAGGATCTCGAAGATCTGGCGGGTCTGGACCAGCATCTGCACGGGCGCGATCAGCGCCGACAGGACGGTCTCGAATATGGCGCTGGCGAAGATGCGCACGCGCCCGCCCGAAGCGACCGCCAAGGGGCGTGCCCAGGCGCGGAAGGTCGCGATGAATTTCGGCAGCAGCAGAAGCGCCATCGCTGCGGCGAACAGCCACAGCATGCGGCGGGAATCGAAGACCGGCCAGTCGGGGAACAGCTGGTAGGCGGTCGGGAAATATTCGGGCGTCGACAGAAGCACCGTTGCCGACAGCACAAGGCCCACAAGGATCAGCGCCAGCCAGATCGGGCTCATGAGGAAGCCGAGGATGCCGATCAGGAAATGCGCGCGGCTGATGCCGCGCAGGCCCTTCACGCCCAGCAGGCGCGAATGCTGAAGGTTGCCCTGCGCCCAACGGCGTTCGCGGGCGGCCATGTCCAGAAGGGTGGGCGGGCATCCCTCGAAGCTGCCGCGCAGGTCGTGGTCCAGGCGCACCGACCAGCCGGCACGGCAGAGGGCCGCGGCCTCGACGAAGTCATGCGACAGGATGGTGCCGCCGAAGGGGGGCTTGCCCGGAAGGCGCGGCAGGCCGCAGGCCTCGGCAAAGGCGGTGACGCGGATGATCGCGTTGTGGCCCCAGTAGTTTCCGGTATTGCCCGACCATGCCGCCACGCCCCGCGCGATCATCGGGCCATAGACGCGGCCCGCGAACTGCATCAGGCGGGCAAAGATCGTCTCGCCCCCGACCAGCATCGGCATGGTCTGGATCAGGCCCATGCGGGGATCGGCGTTCATGCGGGCCGACAATTCGCGGATGGTCGCGCCGGACATCACGCTGTCGGCGTCCAGCACGACCATCTGGTCATAGCGCCCGCCCCATTTGCGCACGAATTCGGCGACATTGCCGGATTTGCGATCCTCGTTCGTCAGGCGGCGGCGATACCACAGGGGCAAAGGCGACAGGCGGCGGGCCTCGTCGATGACCAGCGTCTCGTTGACCGCGATCGAGGGGTCGCGCGTGTCCGACAGCACGAAGATCTCGGCGCGGTCGGCCATGCCCTCGTCGGCCAGTTCCCGGGCCAGGGCGACCAGCAGGCCGGTGCTGACCGCGACATCCTCGTGATAGATGGGCATGACGACGGCGACGCGCGCGTCGTTCTGCCCCTCGGGCGTCTTCAGCCGCGGCGCAAGAAAGCCCGCGAATGTCCCGCAGAACGAGAAGCCGACCCAGGCGAAGGTCGGAACGAACAGGATCAGCAACGCGATCTGCATCGGCGTCGGGTCGGCGCGGAAGGCCGCCAGCATCTGCAGGCAGCCCAGCACCGCGATGACCGCCGTGCCGCCGAAGGCGATCAGCCGCGCGGCCCAGACGCGCCAGCTGTCATGCGCGCGTGCGGGCCCCGCGACGGGGCGGCTGCGGAAATCCTGCACCGGCATGGTGACCGGGGCGCGGGGCGGCACGATGGGACGTTCGCTCATGTCGGTCGCGACGTTCATGCGGCCCAACGGCTCATCCAGGTCTCGCTCAGGGCAAGACCCTCGTTGTCGGTCAGCGCGGCGCGCAGCTCGGCCAGCTCGGCGCGGCCGGGCTCGAACTCGAAGGCAAGGCGCAGGACGTGCTGTTCGGGCAGGGCCTTCAGATAGGCATGCACGATCCGCCCCTCGGAGGCCGAGACCTGGAACTGCGGAAGCTGGTCGCGGAACATCCCTAGGTCGAAATCGATGATGTAGCTGCGCGTCGTCTCGACATTGATCGAGCGTCCCGACCGAACCTGGCGGACCTTGGCCAGCGGCAGATCGCTTGGCGGCAGCGCCGAGAAGCTGAGCCGATACCGGAACTCGGTCCGCTGGCCGCCGGGGATGACATCCTTGGGCAGCCAGTAGCTGACGATGTTGTCGTTGAACTCGTTCTCGACCGGGATCTCGATCAGGCGCACTTCGCCGTCGCCCCAGTCGCCCTCGGGCTCGATCCAGGCCGAGGGGCGCAGGTGATAGAGCGCCTCGGCATCCTGGAACGTCTCGAATTCGCGGGCGCGCTGGACCAGGCCGAAGCCCTTGGGATTGCTGTCCACGAAACTGGAGATCTGCAGGTTGCGCGGCGACATGAGGCCGCGCCACAGGTTCTGGCCGGCGCCGGTATGCATCTGCAGGCCGTCGCTGTCATGGCAGGCGGGGCGGTAATCGTCGACCGCGCGGCGCGATGCCGGGCTGAACCAGAACATCGAGGTCAGCGGCGCAAGGCCGGTCTCGCGCAGATCGACGCGCGGGAACAGCGCCATGCGCGTGCGCACCATCGTGACCGCACCGGGCGTCACGTCGAACTGATAGGCCGCGGCCACCGACTTGCTGTCGAGGATGGCATAGATGCGCACGCCCTCGTCGCCGGGCTGCGGCTCGACGATCCAGAAATCGGTGAACAGCGGGAATTCCTCGCCGTCGGGGCTGCCGGTCTTGATGGCCAGCCCGCGTGCCGACAGCCCATAGAGCGTGCCGCGCGCGACCGCACGGAAATAGCTTGCGCCCTGGAAGACCAGGAATTCGTCCATGACGCCGGGGCGGTTCAGGAAGGTCCGCATGCGGAAGCCCGACCAGCCCATGTCGCCCACGGTTTCCAGGTCGGCGCCGTCGGGGAACTGCGAGGGGTCGAATTCCAGCATCGACGGATCGAAGGGGATATGTTCGGCAATGCCGTCGCGGACCAGGTTGATCTGCACCGGCTCGTAGAAGATCGTGCCCGGCGACAGCAGGTCCACCGAGAACTGCTTCGAACCGCCCAGGGGGTCGCGATCCTTGCGGAAGCGGATGCCGCGATACTTGTCATAGTCCAGATCGGCAAAGCTGCCGACCAGCTTCGACACCGGCTGGGTGTAGACGCTGGCGGCGCGTTCCTCGGCCAGGGCGGCGACGTTCTCGAAGTTGAACGGCTCGGGAAGGTTCGGACCGAAGGTTTCGGTCGCTTCGGGCGACTGGGCATCAGCCTGGACCGCCATCAGCGATCCGCCGGCTGCCATCGCGGTGGCGGCATTGAGAAATTGACGACGCTTCATATCAGGAGATGCTTTGACAGGTTGGTGGACACATTACATTTGCCGCCGCATCGCAGCAAGCGTTCTCGCCGTTTCGTCAACCCATGGGCGGGGTTGCGCGGACGCCAACGCCTGAACTGCGTGCAGGTTCCGCTATTGACGGGCCAGCCACGCGGTCACGGGACCGCGAAGACTGGTGAGGCCCTGCGCCTCGGCGGTGTCGATGACCTCGCGCAGCTCGGTCAGCGAGACGCGGCGGATCAGGTGCTTGACCGGCCCGATTGATGCCGGGCGCATGGACAGGCGGTGGATGCCGAGGGCCGCGAAGGTCAGCGCCTCGATCGGGCGGCCCGCATCCTCGCCGCAGAAGGACAGCGGCACGCGCGCCTCCTCGCAGCGGGCGATGATCTGGCGCAGCATCGACAGGAACGGCACGCTGAGCGTGTCGTAGCGGCGGCGCACGCGCTCGTTCTCGCGGTCGGCGGCGAAGAAGAACTGCTTGAGGTCGTTCCCCCCGATCGAGATGAAGTCGCACATCTCGAAGAAGCGTTTGGGCGCGAAGGCCAGCGACGGGGTTTCCAGCATGGCGCCCACGCGGATGTCGCTTGGCATGTCATGGCCCAGCCGCTGTTCGCGCGACAGTTCCTGCATCAGGATGCGGTGCGCGTCCTCGTATTCCTGCATGTCCGCGATGAAGGGGAACATGACATGCAGCGGACGCCCGACCGAGGCCCGGATCAACGCCTGCAGCTGCATCCGCAGGACGCCGCGCTTGTCCAGCCCCACGCGGATCGCGCGCCAGCCCATCGCGGGGTTCGGCTCGTCCTGGGGCTTCATGTAGGGCAGGACCTTGTCGGACCCGATATCCAGCGTGCGGAACATGATCGGGCGGCCGCCCGCATTGTCCATCACCCGCGAATAGAGGCCCGCCAGCTCGCCCCTTCTGGGGACGTGGTTGCGGATCAGGAACTGCAGCTCGGTGCGGAACAGGCCGACGCCTTCGGCCCCGGACCCCTCCAGAGATGGCAGGTCGGCCATCAGGCCCGCATTCATGTAAAGCTGCACCGTCGTCCCGCAGGTGCCCGTGGCCGGCAGGTCGCGCAGGCTGGCATAGCGGTCCTGCGCTGCCGCCTGCATCGCGATCTTGTCGAGGAACGCCTTGTGGACGCTTTCCTCGGGGCGCAGGTGGACGACGCCCTGATCGCCGTCGACCAGGATCGGATCGCCGTTCAGCGCCTCGGTCGTGATGCGGCTGGCATGGATCACCAGCGGGATCGCCAGCGCGCGCGCGACGATGGCCGCATGGCTGCCGACCGACCCTTCCTGCAGGACCACGCCCCGCAGGCGGCGGCCGTATTCCAGCAGCTCGGCCGGGCCGATGTTGCGTGCGACCAGGATCGGATTCTCGGGCATCTCGGCGCCGGTATCGGTGCCCTGACCGCTGAGGATGCGCAGCAGTCGGTTCGACAGGTCGTCCAGGTCATGCAGGCGGTCGCGCAGATAGGGGTCGGACGCCATTTCCAGCCGCGCGCGGGCGCTGGACTGCTCCTTCTCGACCGCGGCCTCGGCCGAGAGGCCCAGCCGGATGTCCTCTTCCATGCGCTTGAGCCAGCTGCGCGAATTCGCGAACATGCGATAGGTTTCCAGCACGGCGGCGTGTTCGCCATCCCCGCCCATGTCGGCGGCGGCGACCATCCGGTCCACGGTGCTGCGCAGCTTCTCGACGCCCTCGTGCAGGCGCTGGTGTTCGGTTTCGGGATCGTCGCCCACCGGGTTCGCCACCACGACGCGCGGCTCGTGCAGCCAGACACGCCCCTCGGCGGCACCTTCCTGGCCGGTCGCGCCGCGGATCATCAGCGGAAAGCGGTGCGCCTGCGGCATGCCGTCGGCCTGGCCGCCCTGGAAGGCGCCCAGTTCGGTCATCTCGGCCAGGACCATCGCGACGACCTCGAGGCCATAGACCTCGTCGTCGGTGAACTGCCGCGCGGTCGTGCACTGGACGACCAGCACGCCCAGGCGTTCGCCCACGCGCTGGATCGGAACGCCCAGGAATGCAGGGAACACCTCTTCGCCGGTTTCGGGCATGAAGCGGAAACCGGGTTCGCTGGGGGCGTCGGCGGTGTTCATGTTGCGCCCGGTTCGGGCGACGCGGCCGACAAGCCCCTCGCCCAGGCGCAGGCGGGTCTGGTGGACGGCCTCGGGGCGCAGGCCCTCGGTGGCGCACAGTTCCAGCGTCTCGGGGTCGCGGAACAGGTAGATCGAACAGACCTCGGTCCCCATCGAATCCGCGATCAGATGGGTGATCTGGTCCAGCCTGTCCTGTCCGCCGCCCGGAGCGGCGAGGATTTCCTTCAGCCGCCTCAGCAGCCTGCGGGAATCACTGTCGCTGCGGTCCTGCATCGCTTGCCGCCTTCTGCCTGTGAATGGCCCCCGTGGCCGGGGGCCGAACCGGTGGCGTTATGCCTTGTCCAGTTCAAAGGCATCATGCAGGGACTGCACCGCCAATTCCATGTATTTCCGGTCGATCAGAACGGAAATCTTGATCTCGCTGGTGGCGATGACCTTGATGTTGACGTTCTCGTCGGCAAGCGCCTTGAACATGCGCGCGGCGACGCCGGTATGGCTGCGCATGCCGATGCCCACGACGCTGACCTTGGCGACCTCGGTGTCCACGACCAGCTCGTCATAGTCGATGTTGCCGGCCTGGCGGGCCTCTTCCATGGCCTTCTTGGCGCGCTCGACCTGGTTGATCGGCACCGAGAAGGTCATGTCGGTCACCGAACCGGGGTGATCGTCGTAATCCTTCTCGGAGATGTTCTGGACGATCATGTCGACATTGACGCCGGCCTCGGCCAGGGGGGCGAAGATCGCGGCCGAGATGCCCGGACGGTCCTCGACCGTGACCAGCGTGATCTTGGCCTCGTCGCGCGAAGAGGCGACGCCGTTGACGACTTTCGATTCCATGATTTCATCCTCATCGCAGATCAGGGTGCCCGAATTCTCGTCGGTATCCTCGAACGAGGATAGCACCCGCAGCCGCACGTTGTAACGCATCGCCAGCTCGACCGAGCGGGTCTGGAGGACCTTCGCGCCGAGGCTTGCAAGTTCCAGCATCTCCTCGAAGGCGATGCGGTCCAGCTTGCGCGCCTTCGAGGTGATGCGCGGATCGGTCGTGTAGACGCCGTCCACGTCGGTATAGATGTCGCAGCGTTCCGCGCCGAAGGCGGCCGCGAAGGCCACCGCGGTCGTGTCGCTGCCGCCGCGCCCAAGGGTGGTGATCCGGCCTTCGGGCGACAGGCCCTGGAAGCCCGCGACCACGGCGACCTTCATCCCTTCGGCGAATTTCTGGTCGATATTGTCGCGCGGGATGTCCACGAAGCGCGCGGCGCTGTGCGCCGAGGTCGTGTTGATCGGCACCTGCCAGCCCTGCCAGCTGCGCGCGGGGACGTCCATTTCCTGAAGCGTCAGGGCCATCAGGCCCGCGGTCACGTTCTCGCCGGAACTGACGACGGCGTCGTATTCGCGCGCGTCGAACATGGGCGAGGTCTGTTCGACCCAGCCGACCAGCTCGTTCGTCTTGCCCGACATGGCGCTGACGATGACGATCACGTCATAGCCGCGTTCGACCTCGCGCCGAACCTTCGTCGCGGCGTTGCGGATCCTGTCCAGATCGCCGACCGACGTACCGCCGAATTTCATTACCAGAAGCGGCATCGCGGGCCTCCAGCCAAGGTTGCGTATCGCAGGCGCTTTTAGGGACGGATCACACCGACCGCAAGAGCGGGTTGCAGCGCCGCCTCAGTTCGTCTTCTGGCGGGGGATGAAGGGCAGGGGGGCCACGGGAATTCCCTCCTCGATCAGCTTCTTCGCCTCTTCGGGGCGGGCCTCTCCGTGGATGGCGCGGCCGGGGCGGGACCCCGCATGCATGGCGCGCGCCTCCTCGGCGAAGCGGGGGCCGACATAATCGCTGTTGGCCTCGACATGCTGGCGCAGCTTCTCCAGCGGCGTGGGATCGGGCTGCGACTTCTTCTCGGCCACGGACGGGGCCATCAGCGCCTTGCGGACATCCGTGTCTCCGCAGGCCGAGCAGGTCACCTGGCCCGCATCCACCATGGCCTGGAACCCGTCCGAGGATCGGAACCAGCCGTCGAAGTCATGTCCCCTGCTGCAGCGCAAGGCATAGCGGATCATCGCAACGCTCCTGTCATCGGGGTGACATATCGGGTCGCGGCGCGGGCTTGGCAAGATCGGACAGCCGCGCGATCAGCGCGGCGGGATCGCCCGCGCGGGCGTCCAGAACGTCGCGCGCGGCCTGTCCCTGCGCCCGCCTGCGGTCCGGATCGGCCAGCAGCGCGCGCAGGTTCGCCGCATCGAAGGGCAGCGCCGCCGCCCCGAGCGCCGCGAAGGCTTCGGAGAAATTCGAGATATGCGGTCCGCGCAGCAGCGCGCAGCGCTGGGCCGCAGGCTCCCACGGGGTATGGCCGCCGTGATCCATGATGGTGCCGCCCACGATGCAGATGCCCGCCGCCGCGTACCAGCGCGGCATCTCGCCCAGGGTGTCGGCCAGAAGGACGCCGCCCGCGGGCGGGGCGTCCGCGCCCTCGCTGCGGACGCTGCAGGGCAGGCCGCGTTCGCGGATCAGCGTTGCGATCTCGGGTGCGCGCCTGGGGTGGCGGGGCGCAAGGATCAGCCGCGCATCGGATTGCGCGGCGAAGGCGTCGAGGATCGCGGCATCCTCGCCCTCGTGGGTCGAGGCCGCAAGGATCGTGCGGTCGCGCAGGGCGGTTTCATCCGCAGGGGCGACCGAGGCCGGGGCCAGAAGCTTCAGGTCCAGGCGCGGCAGGACCGAATCCTCGGGCAGGCCCAGACCCCTCAGCCGTGCCTCGGTTCCCGCATCCTGCGCCGACAGCGCCGCGATCCGCGCCAGCATCGGCGCGATGATCCCGCGCATCCGCGCCCAACGCCGCCCCGAGCGTTCGGACATGCGCGCCCCGATCATGGCCTGTGCGACGCCGCGATCTGCCAGCAGGCGGGACCGCAGCGGCCAGAACTCGTTCTCGATGGTGATGGCAAGGCGGGGGGCCGCGTGGTCCAGAAAACGGCGCAGCGCGCCCGGCACGTCCAGCGGCGCAAGGCGCGCATCGATTCCCCAGCCGCGCGCAAGGTCGCGCCCGGTCGTGCTGTTGGCGGTCACGATCAGGGGGAATTCGCGCGACAGGGCCATGATGATCGTGCGCGCGGAGGTCAGCTCGCCCACGGATGCGCCATGCAGCCAGATCGCGGCAGGGGCGGGCGGGTCGTCGCGGACCAGACGTTCGCGCAGGTTGTCGGAGGGGCGCAATGCCAGCCGGACCAGCAGCGCGGCTTCTGCGATGCGGGCGATTGCGGCATGGATCATCGGACGGGACCCTCGCGTCGGTAATCGTGGAGGTGGGTACCGGAATCGAACCGGTCTACACGGATTTGCAATCCGCTGCGTAACCTCTCCGCCAACCCACCGCCGTCGAGAGTGGCAGCGGCATAGCCCATCGCTTCGGGACGTGCAAGACGTGATCGCGCATCGGCCGCGTCCATGTGCGACGTTGCCCAGTTCCCGCAAACATGGCAATAAGCGCCCATGTCAGGTCGAGCAGAGGTTCCCCAAGGATGACCGATTTCGCCGCGCGCCGCACGATGATGGTTGATACGCAGGTCCGCCCCAACGAAGTCACCAGCTTCCCGGTGATCGATGCGATGCTTTCCGTTCCGCGCGAAGAGTTCGTGCCCGCCTCGAAGCGCGGGATCGCCTATCTGGGCGAGAACATGCGCATCGGCGAGGGGCGCGTCATGCTCGAGCCCCGGACCATCGGCAAGATGCTGGAGGCGCTGGACATCCAGCCCGATGAGATGGTGCTCGATCTGGGTTGCGGCATGGGATATTCCGCCGCGCTGATCGCCCGCATCGCCGAGGCTGTCGTCGCCATCGAGGACAGCAGCGAGCTGGCCGCCGAGGCCGAGCGCTGCCTGACCGAGGCCGGCATCTTCAACGTGGCCGTGCTGCAGGCCGAACTGCCCGAGGGCGCGCCCCGTCAGGGCCCCTTCGACGTCATCCTCATCGAGGGCGCGGTCGAGGAGGTCCCCGCCGCGCTGCTGGACCAGCTGAACGAGGGCGGGCGCATCGTCGCGCTGTTCCGCGAAGGCTCTCTGGGTGTCGTGCGGATGGGGCTGAAGCGCGCGGGCCATGTCAGCTGGCGCTATCTCTTCAATGCCAGCGCACCGGTCCTGCCGGGCTTCGTGCGCGAACGGGGGTTCTCGCTGTGATGGGGTTGAAGCGCATTGCCACGACCGCCGCGCTGATGATGGCGACCGCCATTCCCGCCGGTGCCCAGAGCCTGGCGGACACGATGGTCAAGGCCTATCGCCATTCCGCGCTGCTGGAACAGAACCGTGCCGTGCTGCGCGCCGCCGACGAGGATGTCGCAAGCGCCGTATCGGCCCTGCGTCCTGTGGTCGAATGGGTCGCGGAACACGGCGCGCAGCGGATCGAGGGCGGGACGACCACGCGCTCGACCTCGCTGGATCTGAACATCTCGATGACGCTCTATGATTTCGGGCGCTCGCAGCTGGCGATCGACGCCGCCAAGGAGCAGGTCTTGGCCACCCGCCAGGCGCTTGTCGCGGTCGAGCAGGAGGTCCTGCTGGACGCCGCCGACGCCTATTTCGCCGTGCTCGAGGGCAACCAGCAGGTCGCCCTGCAGCAGAACTCGGTCGAGGTCCTGACCCGAGAGCGTCAGGCCGCGCAGGACCGCTTCGACGTGGGCGAGATCACCGTGACCGACGTGGCGCTGGCCGATGCGCAGCTTGCCGCGACCCGTGCCAGCCTTGCCGCCGCACAGGGGCAGCTGGAGATCGCGCGCGAGGCCTATCGCACTGCCACGGGCGAGATGCCGGGACGTCTGTCCTCGCCTCCGTCGCTGCCGAAGCTGCCCTCGGACCTGAACGAGGCCCGCAGCATCGCGCAGCGCACGCATCCCTCGATCCTGCAGGCGCAGCGCGTCGCCGCAGCGGCCGAGCTGGGCGTCGCCGCCGCCGCCGCCGAGCGCAATCCCGAGCTGAGCGGTTCGGCCAATATCGGCGTCACCCGTGCCCCGCGCAGCAGCGCGACGCCCGACAGCTATGCCAGCAGCAACAGTTCCAGCATCGGGCTGCGGCTGTCGCAGACGATCTATTCCGGCGGGGCGCTGTCGGCCGCGCATCGCGGCGCGATGGCCGATCGCGACGAGGCACGCGCCCAGCTGCTGAACGGTGCGCGCAGCCTGTCGCAGGTGGTGGGCGAGACCTGGGCCAATATCGACGTGGCCCGCGCCCAGATCCGCGCGATCGACCAGCAGATCAGCGCCGCGCAGCAGGCCTATGACGGCGTCCGCGAAGAGGCGCTGCTGGGTGCGCGCACGACGCTGGACGTGCTGGACGCGGAACAGTCGCTGCTGGAGGCACGCGCCGACCGGATCACGGCGGAAAGCAACCTGCAATTAGCGCATTATCAACTTCTCTCGGCTATGGGTCTGTTGACGGTAGAAAACCTGAAACTGGGGATTCCGACCTATGACCCATCGCAATACTACAATGCCGTGCGCGACGCGCCCTATACCAGCAAGCAGGGCGAGAGCCTGGACCGCGTGCTGCGCGCCATCGGGCGCGACTGATCCGCGGGCGGGGTCGCGATGAGCGGCCCCCTCCGCCACCCGCAGGCCTTCCGCGATGCGGCGGCCGTGCCCGGCCCCGATGCGGGCGAGATCCGGTGCCAGATCGGCGATACCGTCCGCAGCATCCGCGCGATGCTGGATCACGGCGAACTGCCCGAACCCATCGGACCCGCCCCGCAGCCCGAGCCCCAGCCCGAACCGCAGGTGGGCCTGCTGCGCGCATGGCGCGACTGGCTGGGCCAGCGGATGCGTCCGCCCGTTCCCCAAGCCCTGCCGCCGGCCCCGCAGCCCGCGCCCATCATCGTGCAATTGCCGCCCGAGGCACCGGAGCTGGAGCCTGTCGTCCTGGCCGTCCTGCAGGACGCCGCGCTGGGCGAGCAGCTGCAGGAACTGGTCCGAGAGGAACTGGAGGGCGAGATGGGGCAGCGCTTCTCGGCCAACCTGCGCGCGCTGGTGAAGAAGGAAATCGCGCTGGCCGAGGAACGCGCCCTGATCGGGCGCTGATCAGTTCAGATAATCGGTCGGGTCGCGGCTGTCGAAGCCGCGCCGCACCTCGAAATGGACCGAGCCGCCATCGCCCGCCTTGCCGATGCCCTGACCGGCCGAGACGCTGTCGCCCTTGGCCACGCTGACATCGCCCAGCCCGGCATAGACGGTCATCAGGTCGTTGTCGTGCCGCACGACCACGATGGGGGTTCCTGCCGTGTCGCGGGTGATCGCGGCGACCGTCCCGCTGCCCGCCGCGTTCACCGCCGCGCCCGAGGGTGCGGCGATGTCGATGCCGTCGTTCTTGCCCTTCTCGTAGTCGCGGATGATCGGCCCCGAGACCGGCATCGCGAAGCGTCCCCCGCCCGAGGCCGCCGTCCGGTCGGCACCCAGATCGACATCGGGCGCATCGGGCGCGGGTTCGGATGCGGGGGCCGTCTCCTCGTCGGGCAGGGGGGCCGCGGCCGAGGGCGGGACCGGCGTGGGCGTGCCCTGACCGGGCTTCGTGTCGGTCGCGGCGGGGGCCTTCTCGCCGGGTTTCGGGACGATCAGCCGCTGACCCGGATGCAGCGCCATGTCGGCGGGCAGCCCGTTCCACGATGCAAGGTCCTGGACCGAGATCCCGTATTTGCGTGCGATGGACCAGGCGGTCTCGCCCCGGACGACGACATGGTTGCGCGGGGCCGTGTCGGTTTCGCGCGGCGCGCTGCCGGTCGCCTTGGCGAAGGGGTCTGTGACCGCGGTGGCGCCGCCCGATGCGGGGGCCGATGTGGGCACCGTGCCCGGCAGCACGAGGACCGCGCCCGCGTTCAGCGGAGCATCGACCGCCAGCGCGTTGTGGCGGGCAAGGGTCGCGGCGTCGATCCCCAGGCGCGCGGCGACGCTTGCGGGCGTGTCGCCGCCATTCGCCAGCGCGACCTGTCCGTTCTGGAAGGTGATGACGCCCCGGCTGTCGGGGGCCGGTCGTGCCGCGGCCTGCGCGGCGGCGCCGCTGGTATCCAGCCCGCCCTGACCGATGATCCCGCGCAGGTCGGGATCGAAATTCCCGCCCGCACATGCCCCGAGCGCCGTCAGCGCAACGATGGCGATGCCGCCCTTCAGTCCGGTCTTGCCCATTCGTTCTGCCCCTCTGCCTGCCTGCCCGCCGGGGGTCATGTCTGGCCCAACCCCTCGACCAGCGGGACGAACCGCACCTGCCGCAATTCGTCGTAATCGAAACCGGTTTCCGTCCGGCTGACGCGGATCAACGTCTGCACCGCGTCCGACTGCCCGACGGGGACCACCATGATACCGCCGATCTTCAGCTGCGCCAACAGCGGACCCGGCGGATCCTCGGCTGCGGCGGTGACCAGGATGCGGTCGAAGGGCGCCTGGTCGGGCAGCCCGCGCGATCCGTCGGCCATCTGTGCCACGATGTTGTGCAGGCCCAGGGCGCGGAACACGTCCTCGGCCTCCTGCACCAGCCTGCGGTGGCGGTCGACGGTATAGATGCGGCGGCACAGCCCCGACAGGATCGCCGCCTGGTACCCGGACCCCGTCCCAATCTCGAGCACGGTGTCGCGCGGCCCCACCGCCAGCGCCTGCGTCATCAGCCCCACGACCGAGGGCTGGCTGATCGTCTGGCCGCAGGGAATGGGCAGCGGCGTATCCTCGTAGGCGCGATCGGCGAACTGTCCCTTGACGAACAGGCCGCGGTCGATCTTTTCCATCGCGGCCAGCACGCGCGGATCGGTGACCCCCCGCGATCGCAGCTGGAACAGGAAGCGCATCTTGCGCTCGGCCTCGGTCTCGGGGGTGTCCTCGTTCATCCGGCGGACCTTTTCAGCGGCGCGGCGTCCAGCGCCCGCGACAGCCCGTCCAGCGAGGCGTGACAGGTCAGGTCGGCCCGCATCGGCGTGACCGAGACGAAGCCCTCCATGTTGGCGGCGACGTCGCTGCCCTCGGATGCGGGGGCCTGCTGCGATCCGCCGCGCACCCACATGAAGCGCCGACCGTTCGGCGCGACATAGGGTTCGACCCCGAAGCGCGACCCGCGGCGGCGGCCCTGCGGCGCGACGCGCAGGCCGCGGATGTCGGCAGCCGCGACCGGCGGAAAGTTCACGTTGTAGAACAGCCGGAAATCCGCGTCCGACGTCCAGTCCCCATGGTCGAGGATCTGGCGGATGACCGAGGCGCCGGTCAGGCGCGCGCCCTCGAACGGATCGTCGAGGACGGCGGTCTCGGGGCCCATGTATTGCGACAGGGCGATGGCGGGGAGGCCCTGCAGGGCGGCCTCCATCGCGCCGCCGATGGTGCCGGAATACATCGCGTTCTCGCCCGCGTTGTTGCCGCGGTTGACGCCCGACAGCACCAGGTCGGGCAGGGCGTCCCGCATGATGTCACCGACGGCCGCCAGCACGCAATCGGCGGGGCTGCCCTCGGCGGCGAAGCGGCGCGGCGCCAGTTCGGCGATCATCGTGGGGTGGCTGTAGCTGATGCAATGCGCGACGCCCGACTGCTCGAACGCGGGGGCGACGGTCCAGACCTCGCCCCCGGGGCCGGCAAGCTGGGTCGCGATCTGTTCGAGAACCTCGAGGCCCGGTGCGTTGATGCCGTCGTCATTGGTGATGAGAATACGCATCCAGCCCCCCGTGTTGTGCGCCGCGCGGCAGGCGATACGCGCGCGCGATCGTGACCACCAACGATTAGACCACCAACGATTAGCCGGGCGGGCATCGCGCTTCAACCCGTCCGCGTCGGACACGGGCGCGAAAGCGGTTTGACGATGCCGCGCCGCCGCGTCATCCTGAACGCCAACAGGAACGGGCCGCGCAGGATGCAGATCTATCTTCCCATCGCCGAGGTCTCGGTCAATGCCTTCACGCTGACGGGCCTTGGCGGGCTGGTCGGTGTCATGAGCGGCCTGTTCGGCGTGGGCGGCGGCTTCCTGATCACGCCGCTTCTGTTCTTCATCGGCATCCCGCCCGCCATCGCGGTGGCGACCGGCGCGAACCAGGTGGTCGCATCCTCGGTATCCGGCGTGCTGGCGCACATGAAGCGCAAGACCGTCGATTTCCGCATGGGGGGCGTGCTGCTGGCAGGCGGCCTTGTGGGCTCGGGGCTGGGGGTGCTGGTCTTCAACATCCTGCAGCGGCTGGGCCAGGTCGAGCTGGTCGTGCAGCTGTGCTATGTCGTGTTTCTCGGCCTGATCGGCGGCATGATGCTGCAGGAAAGCGTGCGCGCGCTGACCCGTTCGCGGAACCCGGCGGCGGGCAGGCGGCGGCTGCATCAGCACAGCTGGATCCACCGCTGGCCGCTGAAGGTCAAGTTCCGCGCCTCGGGGCTGTATATCAGCTTGATCCCGCCTTTGCTGGTGGGCGTCGCGGTGGGCGTGCTGGCCGCGATCATGGGGGTGGGCGGCGGCTTCATCATGGTGCCCGCGATGATCTATCTTCTGGGGATGCCGACCAAGGTCGTGGTCGGCACGTCGCTGTTCCAGATCACCTTCGTCACCGCCTTCACCACGCTGATGCATGCGGTGAACTACAACACCGTGGACGTGATGCTGGCCGTCCTGCTGATCGTGGGGGGCGTGATCGGTGCGCAGATCGGCACGACGCTGGGCGCAAGGCTGCGGGCCGAGCAGCTGCGCATCCTGCTGGCGCTGCTGGTGCTGGCGGTCTGCGGCAAGCTGGCGCTGGACCTGTTCCTGACGCCCGACGACCTGTTCCAGATCGCGGCGGGGGGACGGTGATGCGCTGGGCGATCGCCGCGCTGGCCATTCTTGCGGCCGAACCCGTGCATGCGCAGGGGGCCGGATCGACCGTGCCCGAAACGGGGGGCATCCTGCCGACCGACGAACGGGGCTGGCCGCTGTTTCCCGATCCGGGGCAGCCCCGCAGCCCCGTCACCCCCGAGGAGCGCCCGACGGGCGAGCAGGTCGTCGCGGGGCTGTCGAACGCCTCGGTCTCGATCACGGCCAGCTTCGACGGGTCCGAGATCCTGATCTATGGCGCGGTCAAGCGCGAGGCGCCGATCCCCGCAGGCGATCTGGACGTGATCGTCACCATCGAGGCCCCCTCGCAGCCGGCGACGATCTGGCAGAAGCAGCGCCGCTTCGGGATCTGGGTGAATACCGACAGCGTGCGGATCGGGGCCGCGCCCAGCTTCTATGCCGTGGCGACGACCGGACCGCTGGAGGAAATCCTGTCCCCCGCATGGGACAGCCGCTACCGCATCTCGTTGCCGCAATCGCTGCGCGCCTTCGCGGACACACCCGCGGTCGCGGATACCCGCCCCTTCACCGAGGCGATGATCCGGCTGCGTCGGCAGGACGGCCATTACCGTCTGGACGAATCCAGCGTCACCTTGGTCGAGGACACGCTGTTCCGCACCGACATCCGGCTGCCCGCCAACCTGATCGAGGGCGACTACAAGACCCGCATCTTCCTGCTGCGCGGCGGCGAGGTCATCGACGTCTATCGCGCGGGCATCGAGGTGCGGAAGGTCGGGGTGGAAAGGTTCCTCTACAACCTGGCGTTCGACAGGCCGCTGATCTACGGGCTGATGTCGCTGGCGGTCGCGGTCGCGGCGGGCTGGGGGGCATCCGCCGCGTTCCGCAGGCTCAGGCGCAGTTGATCAGTTCGGCCTGGCGCACGATCACCTCGGCCTGCTTGATCGATGCGATGTCGACCAGCCGCCCCTTGTAGACCGTGGCCCCCGATCCGCTGGCCTTCGCCTCGGCCATGGCCGACAGGATCTCCTGCGCCTCGGTGACGGCGGCCTCGCTTGGCGAGAAGACGTCGTTCGCCAGCGCGATCTGGCTGGGATGGATCGCCCATTTGCCGACCATGCCAAGCGTCGCGGACCGCCGCGCCTGCGCGACATAGCCGTCGGGATCGCTGAAATCGCCAAAGGGTCCGTCCACGGGCAGCAGGCCGTGCGTGCGGCAGGCGGCGACGATCTTGGCCTGCACCCAGTGCCAGGGATCGGGCCAGTATTTCTGCCCCTCGCGGATCATGTAATAATCCTCCTGCGTGCCGCCGATGCCGGTCGTGGCCATGCCCATCGAGGCCGCGAAATCCGCGGCACCCAGGCTGATCGCCTGCATCCGGGGCGAGGCCGCCGCGATCTCCTCCACATGGCAGATGCCGGCGGCGCTCTCGATGATGACCTCGAAGGCGATGGGTTTCGTGCGGCCCTTCGCGCGTTCGATGGCCGTCACCAGCGCATCCACCGCATAGATGTCCGAGGCGTTGCCGACCTTGGGGATCATGATCTGGTCGATCCGGTCGCCCGCCTGTTCCAGCAGATCGACCACGTCGCGATACCAGTAGGGCGTATCCAGCCCGTTGATGCGCACCGACAGCGTCTTGTCGCCCCAGTCCACGTCGCCGATGGCCTGCACGATATTGGCGCGCGCCTGCGCCTTGTCGTCGGGGGCGACCGAATCCTCGAGGTCGAGATTGATCACGTCGGCGGCGGAACGGGCCATCTTCTCGAACAGGGCGGTGCGCGAACCGGGGCCGAACAGCTGGCAGCGGTTCAGGCGGGCCGGGGATGGGGGCTGAAGGCGAAAGCTCATCACTGGGTCCAGTTCATAAAGTTTGCATGTCGTTTACGGTAATAATGTTGCGCTGCACTTGCAGCAAGGGTTTTCCTGCACCGCAGCGTGCTTGACCTGCCGCATCTTTGGGCGCAGGACCGCCCGCGAACGCGGATGGCAAGGAGGCTCGCGATGTCGCGCATTGTTTATTTGAACGGAACCTATCTGCCCGAGGCCGAGGCCAGCGTCTCGGTCTTCGATCGCGGCTTCCTGATGGCCGATGGCGTCTACGAGGTCGTCAGCGTGCTGGACGGCAAGCTGATCGATTTCGAGGGCCACATGGTGCGCCTGAAGCGGTCGCTGTCGGAACTGCAGATCGCCAACCCGCTGAGCGACGACGAATACCTCGAGGCCCATCGCGCGCTGCTGGAGAAGAACGGCATCGGCGACGGCCTCGTCTATCTGCAGGTGACGCGGGGCAATCCGGGCGACCGTGACTTCGCCTATCCCGCCGCGGACGTGACGCCGACGGTGGTGATGTTCACGCAGTCGAAGCCCGGCCTGGCCGACAATCCCGCCGCCAAGACCGGCTGGCGCGTCATCGGGGTCGAGGATCTGCGTTGGGGCCGCCGCGACATCAAGACGGTGCAGCTGCTCTATCCCTCGATGGCCAAGATGGAGGCGAAGGCGCGCGGCGTGGACGATGCGTGGATGGTCGAGGACGGCCGCGTGACCGAAGGGACGTCGAACAACGCCTATATCGTCAAGGGCGGCACCATCGTCACCCGCGAGCTGAGCAACGACATCCTGCACGGCATCACCCGCGCCGCGGTCCTGCGCTTTGCCGCCGAGGCCCAGATGAAGGTCGAGGAGCGCAGCTTCACCATCGCCGAGGCGCAGGAGGCCGACGAGGCCTTCGTGACCTCGGCATCCGCCTTCGTCATGCCCGTGGTCGAGATCGACGGCGCGAAGATCGGCAGCGGCGCGCCCGGCCCGGTCGCCGCGCGCCTGCGCGAGATCTATATCGAGGAAAGCCGCAAGCTGGGCGTCTGACGCCCGCTTACAGCCCGCTGTCGGCCAGCACCCGTTCGATCACGGGGGCAAGGCGGCGGGCCCATTCCGCCTGCCCTTCGGGGGTGGCGATCAGGTCGTTGCGCAGCTCGATCAGCAGATTCGGGCGGCCATGGTCCAGCGCGTGGCGGTCGATGGAATCGCCCTGCAGATGCCCGTCATAGGGCTCGTTCTCGCCGGTGATCCAACCCTCGGCCCGGCAGGCCCGCACCATCGCCGGACCCAGCCGCGCATCACGGTGGCTGTAGAGGATGCCGACCTGCCAGGGGCGCGGCGGCCGTCCGCGCAGCTGCGGCGTGAAGCTGTGGATCGCGCAGATGCAGCGGTGCGGATGCCGGTCGGCCAGCGCATCCAGCGCGTCGTGATAGGGGCGGTGCAGCAGCCGCAGGCGACGTTCGCGTTCCTGCGCGTCCGCATGGCGGTTCGCGGGGATCACCGTCCCGTCATAGAGCCGCATCAGCAGGGTCGGATCGTCCTCGCCGCGGTTGGGGTCGATCACCAGCCGCGAGAAATCGGACAGGATCGCGGGCGCGTCCATGATCCGCGCCAGTTCGCGGGTCAGCCCCGCGGCCCCCACGTCGAAGGCGATATGGCGGTCCATGTCGTCGCGCGCGATGCCCAGATCGCCGCCGCCCACCCAGTCGGGGACGCGATTCGTCGCATGGTCGCAGGTGATCAGCCAGCGCGAGGGGCGGTCCGCGCCCTCGGTCAGGTAGGGGGTTTCCGTCATGCCGTGGTCATCCATCATGGTGCAGGCTGTCTACGATGTCCGCGCGCCAGACGCCAGTTGCCCACACGTCGCGATTGCGGCATAGATAGCGCTAAATTCGAGAAGGGACGGGATATGAGAAGACATCGCAACGTGAAGATCGTGGCAACCCTCGGGCCGGCATCTTCCACCAAGGAAATGATCTCGGCCCTGTTCGAGGCCGGCGCCGATGTGTTCCGTCTGAACATGAGCCACGGCAGCCACGAAGATCACCGCGAACGCTACGAGATCATCCGCCAGATCGAGGCCGAGGCAGGCCGCCCCATCGCGATCCTGGCCGACCTTCAGGGTCCGAAGCTGCGCGTGGGCAAGTTCGCCGACGGCGCGCACGACCTGGCGCCGGGCGACCGCTTCCGCTTCGACCTCGATGCCGCCGAAGGCAATGGCGAACGCGTGCAGCTGCCCCATCCCGAGATCTTCGCCGCCCTGATCGAGGGCAGCGAGCTGCTGGTCAACGACGGCAAGATCCGCTTGCGCGTCGACGAATGCGGCGCCGATTTCGCCAATTGCACCGTCACCGTCGGGGGCACGATCAGCGACCGCAAGGGCGTGAACGTCCCCGACGTGGTGCTGCCGCTGGCCGCGCTGTCGGACAAGGACCGCGCCGACCTCGAATTCGCCTGCGAGCTGGGCGTGGACTGGCTGGCCCTGTCCTTCGTGCAGCGCGCCGAGGATGTCGAGGAGGCCAAGTCGCTGGCCAAGGGCCGCGCCGCCGTCCTGTCCAAGATCGAGAAGCCCGCGGCCGTCCGCGCCTTCGAGGAGATCCTCGAGGCATCCGACGGCATCATGGTCGCCCGCGGCGACCTGGGCGTCGAGCTGCCGGTGCATTCGGTCCCGCCGATCCAGAAGCGCCTGGTCCGCCAGTGCCGCGCCGCCGCCAAGCCGGTGATCGTCGCGACGCAGATGCTGGAATCTATGATCGAGAGCCCGATGCCGACCCGCGCCGAGGTCAGCGACGTGGCCAACGCCATCTACGAAGGCACCGACGCGGTCATGCTGTCGGCCGAAAGCGCCGCCGGCGACTTCCCGATCGAGGCCGTGCGCACGATGGACAGCGTCGCCCGGTCGGTCGAGGCGGACCCGAACTACCGCTCGATCATCGACGCGGCGCGCCGCGCCAGCCTGTCGACCGTGCCGGACGCCATCGTGACCGCCGCGCGCGAGATCGCCGAGACGACCGACGTCGCCGCCATCTGCGTCTTCACCCAGTCGGGCAAGACCGTCAGCCTGGTCGGCCGCGAACGTCCGCGCGTGCCGATCCTGGCGATGTCGCCCATCGAATCGGTGCTGCGCCGCATGTGCCTGACCTGGGGCACGCATTGCGTCGTCACGGGCCGCCTGTCGCGCTTCAAGGAGGCGGTCGTCAACGCGACCCGTGCCGCCCGCGACTACGGCTTTGCCGACGAGACCCGCCAGGTCGTGGTCGTCGCAGGCGTGCCGTTCAACGTGGCCGGTTCGACGAACATCCTGCGCATCGCGCCCTGCGACGAGCGCCTGATCTACGCGTCGGAGCTGGAATGAGCGCTTCGGCCATCCTGATGGTCCTCGGGGTCGCGCTGTGCGCGGCCTCGGTGGTGCTGGCGGTGGTCCAGCTGCTGCGGCTCCAGCCGCCGCGGCTGGCCGTGCTGGCGCTGGTGGCGGGCATCCTGTCGCTGTTTGCGGGGGCGCAGCTGCAGCCCGGGCCGTTCCAGCCCGCGGATGTCGCGACCGCCCTGCGTTCGGTCCTGCCGCAGGACGCCGACTGAGCACTTGCCAAATCACCCGGACGCGCTTATACGGCGCGCTTCCGATCCCGTGCGTCCGGCCGATATGGCATTGCCGAGTCGCACGTTCACTCTGATGAAGGAGATGAAAATGCCGAAGATGAAGACCAAGTCGGCCGCCAAGAAGCGGTTCTCGTTCACGGCCTCGGGCAAGGTGAAATCCGGCCAGGCCGGCAAGCGCCACGGCATGATCAAGCGCACGACGAAGTTCATTCGCGACGCGCGCGGCACCACCGTCCTGTCGGACGCGGATGCCAACATCGTCAAGAAGTACATGCCCTACAACCGCTGATCGAGGACTGAAACATGGCACGAGTCAAATCCGGCAAGGTTACCCACGCCCGCCACAAGAAGGTCCTGAAGGCTGCCAAGGGTTACTACGGTAACCGTTCGCGCAACTTCCGTACCGCCACGCAGGCCGTCGACAAGGCGAACCAGTACGCCACCCGCGACCGCAAGAACCGCAAGCGCAGCTTCCGCTCGCTGTGGATCCAGCGCATCAACGCAGGTGTCCGTGCGATCGACGCCGAGATGACCTATTCGCGCTTCATCAACCTGCTGGCGAAAGCCGGCATCGAGGTTGACCGCAAGGTTCTGGCCGATCTGGCCGTGAACGAGCCGGAAGCGTTCGGCGCGATCGTCGAGAAGGCGAAAGCCGCAGCCTGATCCGTTCAGGACGCGACTTCGAAGGGGGCCCGCTTTGCGAGGCCCCTTTTTCTTTGCGACATCATGACCCGCCCTGAACACTTGCCGGGGCGCCGCGCGATTGCATAGCCTTGCGGCCATGGCACGCGACCAGACCGACCAGCAACCGCCCCCCGCGCAACGGAGCCCTGTCCGCGGCGAACCCGCCCGCGTGCCGCTGGCCATGCGGCCCCTGGGCCTGTGGGGCACGGCGATGACCGCGCGCCGCAACGTGCTGGAACTGATCCCCGCCATCGCCACGCGCCAGCCCATCGTGTCGGGCACGACCGGCCTGCGCTGGCACATGGTCATGGACCCCGCCAGCCTGCGCCGCATCCTCAAGGAACGGGTCGAGGATTACCCGAAATCCACCACGACCAAGCTGATCCTGGAACCGGCCATCGGCGACAGCCTGTTCGTGGCCGAGGGCGCGCATTGGCGCTGGCAGCGCCGCGCCGCGGCCCCCGCCTTTTCCAGCCGCAACGTCGAGGCGCTGGCCCCCGTGATGACCGCCGCGGCCGAGGCGTCCTGCCGCCGGATCGCCGCCGCCCCGGGCGCGCTGGACATCTTCGAGGAAACGGTCGCGGCCACGTTCGAGGTGATCTCGGACGTGACCTTGTCGGGCGGCGAGGGCGCGTTCGACCGCGACGGCGTGCATCAGGCCATCGACGCTTATATCGCGCAGACGGCCAAGGTGTCGCTGATGGACGTGATGGGGCTGCCCGCATGGCTGCCGCGTCCGGGGCGGCTGTTCGCGGGGCCGGGGCTGAAGCGGATGAAGGCCATCGCGGACCGGGCCATCGCGACCCGGGCCGAGCGTCCGCATGTCGGGGTGCCGGACCTTCTGGACCTGCTGCTGGGCGCGTCCGACCCCGAGACCGGCCGCGCGATGAACCGCGACGAGCTGCGCGACAACCTGCTGACCTTCATCGTCGCGGGCCACGAGACGACGGCCCTGACACTGGCCTGGGCGCTGTACCTGATGGCCTTCGACCCCGACTGGCAGGAACGCGCGGCGGCCGAGTCGCAGGCCCTCTTGCAGGGGCGCGCGGCCACGGCGGCGGATGTGGCGCATCTTCCCGTCACGACGCGCATCGTCAACGAGACGCTGCGCCTTTATCCGCCGGCGGCCTTCCTGTCGCGCACTGCGCAGGCGGCGGACCGCGTTTGCGGCCGCGAGGTGCGTCCCGGCGACACGGTCATCCTGCCGATCTATGCGCTGCACCGTCACCACCTGCTGTGGGACCGCCCCGACGGGTTCGATCCCGACCGCTTCCTGCAAACCCCTGACCGCTATGCCTTTCTGCCCTTCGGCGCGGGGCCGCGCATCTGCATCGGCGCCAGCTTCGCGATGCAGGAGGCCGTGATCATCCTGGCGACACTGCTGTCGCGCTTCCGTTTCCGCCGCGTGCCGGGCCGCGATCCCAGGCCCCGGATGATCCTGACCCTGCGCCCCGAGGGCGGCGTCTGGCTGACGGCCCGACCCCGCTGATCGCGGGTCCCCGGCCTTGCCATCGCTCACGACCCTGTTAAGGACTGCCTCATATCTCGGCAGAGGAGGGGCGGCATGGACGCCATCATCGATTTTCTGAACAACATCTTCTGGGGCTATGTGCTGATCTACGGTCTGCTGGCCGTCGGCATCTACTTCACCATCCGCCTGGGCTTCGTCCAGTTCCTGCATTTCCGCGAGATGTGGCGCTGCGTGAAGGGTTCGGGCGAGGTCGACCGGGCGGGCATCTCGCCGTTCCAGGCGCTGGCGGTGTCGCTGGCAAGCCGCGTGGGCACGGGCAACATCGCGGGCGTCGCGGTCGCGCTGACCCTGGGCGGCCCGGGCGCCATCTTCTGGATGTGGATGGTCGCGCTGGTCGGCATGGCCACCGCCTATTCCGAAAGCCTTCTGGCGCAGCTCTACAAGGTGCGTGACGGGCAGGGCATGTATCGCGGCGGTCCCGCATATTACATCGCCCGCGGCCTGGGCCAGAACTGGATGGCGGCGCTGTTCTCGGTCGCGCTGATCGTGTCCTTCGGGCTGGTCTTCAACGCGGTCCAGGCCAATTCGATCGCGCAGGCGGTCGAGGGGTCGTTCGGCATCAGCACGCTGGCCGTCGGCATCTTCGTGGCCGCGCTGTCGGGCCTGATCATCTTCGGGGGCATCCCGCAGATCGCGCGCACCGCGCAGCTGATCGTCCCGATCATGGCGGGCCTGTATCTGCTGGCCGCCGTCATCGTGCTGCTGATGAACATCGGCGCGGTTCCGGGCATCCTGACCGGCATCGTGAAATCGGCCTTCGGCCTGCAGGAGGCCGTGGGCGGCGTCACCGGCGGCGTCATGGCCGCGATGATGAACGGCATCAAGCGCGGGCTCTTCTCGAACGAGGCCGGCATGGGCTCGGCCCCGAACATCGCGGCGGTCGCCGTGCCGGATCCGCACCACCCCTCCAGCCAGGGCTTCGTGCAGGCACTGGGCGTCTTCATCGACACCATCCTGGTCTGCACCGCGACCGCGGTGATGATCCTGCTGGCCGACGTCATGCCCTCGTCCGAGCTGACGGGCGTGAACCTGACGCAGGCGGCGCTGGCCGACCACTTCGGCGGCTTCGGCCACATCTTCGTCGCGATCGCGATCTTCTTCTTCGCCTTCACCTCGATCATCGGCAACTACTCCTATGCCGAGAACGCGCTGGTCTTCCTGGGTGCGGGCAAGTCGGGGATCATGGTGCTGCGGATCGCCGTTCTGGGCATGGTCGTCTGGGGCGCGCTTCAGGCCGTCTCGACCGTGTTCAACTTCGCGGATGCCAGCATGGGCCTGATGGCCACGATCAACCTGATCGCCATCGTGCTGCTGTCGGGGACCGTCGTGCATGTCACGCGCGACTACCTGCGTCAGCGCAAGGCGGGGCAGGAACCCGAGTTCCACATCGAGAAGCACCCCGGCATCGCGCCCGGCGTGACGCGCGACATCTGGAACTGAAGAACGGCGCGCGCGGGGGCGGACAGGCTTTCCCCGCGCGCGCACCCATGCTAACCGAGGGCCGACTGGAATGAGGCCCCTCGATGGATGATCTGAACCCCCTTCGCCAGACCTGGCTCGACCGTATCGCCGGTGCCGCCGATCCTGCCCAGATCGAGGAAGTGCGTCTTGCCGCCCTCGGCAAGAAGGGCGAGATCAGCCTGAAGATGCGAGAGCTGGGCAAGATGACGCCCGAAGAGCGTCAGACCACCGGCCGCGCCCTGAACGAGCTGCGCGACGAGATCGACGCCGCCCTGCGCGCCCGCAAGCTGGCGCTGGAAGATGCGGCGCTGGATGCGCGGCTGAAGGACGAATGGCTGGACGTGACCCTGCCAGGTCGCCCGCGCCGCCAGGGCACCATCCACCCCATCAGCCAGGTCACGGAAGAAATCACCGCGATCTTCGCCGACATGGGCTTTGCGGTGGCCGAAGGCCCGCAGGTCGAGAGCGACTGGTACAATTTCGACGCGCTGAACATCGCGCCCGAACATCCCGCGCGCCAGGAACACGACACCTTCTTCATGCATCGCGAGCCGGGCGACGACCGCCCGCCGCATGTGCTGCGCACCCATACCAGCCCCGTTCAGATCCGCGCGATGAAGGAACAGGGCGCGCCGATCCGCGTCATCGCGCCGGGCCGCGTCTATCGCATGGACATGGATCAGACGCATACGCCGATGTTCCACCAGATCGAGGGTCTGGCCATCGGGCGCGACATCAGCATGGCCCAGCTGAAATGGACGCTCGAGGAATTCTGCCGCGCCTTCTTCGAGGTGGACGAGGTCGAGCTGCGCTTCCGCGCCAGCCACTTCCCCTTCACCGAACCCTCGGCCGAGGTGGATATCCGCTGTTCCTGGGAAGGCGGCCAGCTGAAGATCGGGCAGGGCAATTCCTGGCTGGAGATTCTGGGCTCGGGCATGGTCCATCCCAACGTGCTGCGCGCGGCGGGGATCGACTCCGACCAGTGGCAGGGCTTCGCCTTCGGCGTGGGCATCGACCGGATCGCCATGCTGAAATACGGCATTCCCGACCTGCGCGCCTTCTTCGAAAGCGACCTTCGCTGGCTGCGCCATTACGGCTTTGCCGCGGGCGACATGCCCTCGATCGCGGGCGGGCTCAGCAAATGAGCTTCTGGGCCGGCGCGTTCAGGCATCACCGTCGCGAGGCGTCCCACGCCTCGCGCAGGCTCTATGCCCAGGTCGAGCTGGCCCACACCTTCGTCGATTTCGGCGCGGCGATCTGCTTCCTCGTCGGGTCGATCATGTTCTTCTTCGACAGCTGGACCTTTACGGCAACCTGGTTCTTCACCATCGGCTCGGTCCTGTTCTGCGTGAAGCCCACCCTGCGCCTGTGGCGCGAGGTGAAGCTGTATCGCATGGGCAAGACCGACGAGCTGGCCGACCGGGCCGAGTAGCCGTCAGACCGACAGCCTGCGGCGGATGTCGTCCTTGTCGGCGCGGATCATGCCGGGGATCAGGAACAGGTCGATCACGCACCACAGCGCGACGAAGGCGATCGGGATCCAGCCGATCAGGATGAGCGTCATCGCCCAGCCCAGCAGCCAGGTGACCAGCATGATCAGCCCGCTCATCCAGCGGCCCAGATACATGCGGTGCACGCCGAAGCCCCACAGGAAGATCAGCAGCAGATAGGCGACCACCGGCGATCTTGCGTCATTCGCGACGCGTTGTTCGATCAGCAGTTCCCGTTGCGTGTCCATGGCTTTTCCTATGTCTGTTCGTGCAGACAAAGATGGGGGCGGATGCCGGCCAGACAAGGCCGGCACCGGGGATCGCGCGCTTACTCGGCCCGCAGGAAGCGGTCGAAGGTCAGCGTGACGGGCCGCACCGCGCCCTGTTCCTCGCGCCCGATATCGGTCAGCGCAAGGCGATAGAGGCCGGGCTGCAGCAGCACCGGACCCAGCTGCGAATCGGTGCCCTCGCCGTGGTCGTCGTTCTGTTCCAGCGCGGCCCCGCCCGGCCCGAACAGCGCAAGGTTGGTGTCCACGCCGGTCATCATGCCATAGGCGTTGACGACGACCATCGTCTCCTCCTCCAGCGTGAAGGTCAGCCATTGCGCGGTACCGTCCTGCAGCACGACCGTCTCTCGGTCGCGGGGGAATTCCAGCGCCTGCATCGGATAGCTGCCATCGGCGGTCGGCGCGATCTCGCCCCTTGCATAGGCCCCGGCCAGGTAGGTGTCGCGATCCAGCGCCTCGGCCGTGACCGCGATGCTGCCGCTGCCCGCCGACAGCGGCGCGACGCCCAGGCAATAATCCCCCGCCATCAGCCCGTTGGGGAAATCCAGCCGCGAGTTCAGCCCGTCCGCATCGTCGTTCTCGGCGATCTTGCGGCCGGTGCCGTCGAACAGCGCCATGTTCGGGTCCAGCTGTTCGCTGGTCGCGCGCAGGGTCAGGCCCGTGGGCTGGTCCAGCGTGAAGCGGTGATAGGTGACGCTGGCTGTGGCCTCGGTCCGGGCGGGCAGGGCGGCTGCCAGCGGTCCTTCGGCAAGGGGCGTCGCCTCGGTCTGGGGGGTGCAGGCGGCGATCGCCAGATCCTCGGGGTCGGCCAGCAGCGGCTCCATTTCGGCGGTGCCCAGCTGGACCTGAGCGGTCATGTCCTCGTTGCCGACGGGGATCAGCTGCACGCAATAGTCGCCCGGCGCCAGCTGCGTCTCGATCCGGGAATTGAGCGTGCCGGCCGCGTCGTCGTTCTCGTCGATCTGGGTGCCGTCGGGGGTCTGCAGGCGCAGCATCGGATCGCCGTCCGACGCGGCCTCCAGCCGGATCTGCTGCGCGTCGCCGGTCACGGTAAAGGCCGCGTGGGGATGCTGGCCGGTCCGGGTCGTCATGGACAGCGCGATGGCCGCATCCGCGGTCGCGATGTCGCTGCCCTCGCGCGTGCCGCCCAGCCATTCGGCGGGCTGACCCGCGCAGGTGAAGGTCTGGGGTTCTGCGGCGGCGTCCTGCGCGGAAGCGGGCAGGGCGGGGGCCATCGCCGCGACCAGCGCGACGCCAAGGGGGATGTGACGGACCATCGGGACACCTTCAATCGTGAATTCGGATGCACCTAAGCACCCCTTTTCCCGGCTCACAACCCCGCCGGGACGCGGGAAATCCGCGCTTGCGACTTGACCCGCAGCGCCTTGCACGGTTCAAGGCCATGAAATGCCATTCCCGCGCGCCCGCGCGGGCAGGAACCGAAAGCGAGCGCCATGAAGTTCACCCTCTCCTGGCTCAAGGAGCATCTCGACACCTCCGCCACCCTCGACGAGATCGTCGAGGCGCTGACCGATCTGGGCCTCGAGGTCGAGGACGTCCGCGACCCGGCAGCCAAGCTGGGCAGCTTCACGCTGGCGCGGGTGGACCATGCCGAGCAGCATCCCGATGCCGACCGCCTGCGCGTTTGCCGCGTCACCACCGACGAGGGCGAGAAGCAGATCGTCTGCGGCGCGCCCAATGCGCGTGCGGGGATCACGGTCGTGCTGGCCAAGCCCGGCGACTACGTTCCCGGCATCGACGTGACCCTGGGCGTCGGCAAGATCCGCGGCATCGAGAGCCACGGCATGATGGCATCCGAGCGCGAGCTGGAGCTGTCGGACGAGCACGAGGGCATCATCGAGCTTCCCTCGGGCGAGGTCGGGCAGCGCTATGTCGACTGGCTGGCCGAGAACGCGCCGGACAAGATCGACCCGATGATCCACATCAAGATCACGCCGAACCGCCCCGACGCGCTTGGCGTTCGCGGCGTGGCCCGCGATCTGGCAGCCCGCGGGTTGGGCGCGCTGAAGCCCGCCCCCGAGGCCGAGATCCAGGGGCAGTTCCCGTGCCCCGTCGGCGTGACCATCGCGCCGGAAGTCGCGGGCAAGGCGCCGTTCTTCGCGGGTCGCGTGGTGCGCGGCGTGAAGAACGGCCCGTCGCCGGAATGGCTGCAGAAGCGCCTGCGCGCCATCGGCCTGCGCCCGATCAGTGCGCTGGTGGACATCACCAACTTCTTCACCTTCGACCTGAACCGCCCGCTGCACGTCTTCGACGCCGCCAAGGTTGCGGGCGACCTGACCCTGCGCGCCGCCCGCGCGGGTGAACGGATCGAGGCACTGGACGAGAAGACCTATGACCTGCCCGAGGGCGCCGTTGTCATCTGCGACGAGAACGGCCCCGAGAGCATCGCGGGCATCATGGGCGGTCTGGCGTCGGGTTCGTCCGACGACACCGTGGACGTGTTCATCGAGGCCGCCTATTTCGACCCGATCGCCATCGCGACCACGGGCCGGGCCATGAAGATCCTCAGCGATGCGCGCTATCGCTTCGAGCGCGGGATCGACCCGGCATCCACCCTTCCGGGGCTGGACCTGGCGACCCGCATGGTGATGGACCTGTGCGGCGGCACCCCGTCCGAGGTGGTGACCGCGGGCGCGCTGCCCGACACCTCGCGCGCCTACCGTCTGGACCCGTCGCGCACCTCGCGCCTTGTCGGCATGGACATTCCCGAGGACACGCAGCGCGCCACGCTGCAGGCCCTGGGCTTCCGGATGGAGGGCGAGATGGCCCATGTCCCGTCCTGGCGTCCCGACGTGCTGGGCGAGGCCGACCTGGTCGAGGAGATCGCCCGCATCGCCAGCCTGACGCGCCTTGAGGGCAAGCCCCTGCCGCGTCCGCAGGCGGGCGTTCCGCGCCCCGTCCTGACGCCCCTGCAGATGCGCGAGAAGACCGCGCGGCGCATGGCGGCATCCCTGGGCTACAACGAATGCGTGACCTACAGCTTCATCGACCAGGCCTCGGCCGCGCTGTTCGGCGGCGGCACCGACGCCCTGCGGATCGAGAACCCGATCAGCAGCGAGATGACGCATCTGCGCCCCGACCTGCTGCCGGGCCTGCTGGCCGCGGCCGCCCGCAACCAGGCGCGCGGTTTCGCGGACCTGGCCCTGTTCGAGCTTGGCCCCGTCTTCAGCGGCGGCGAACCCGGCGATCAGGCGATGCAACTGTCGGGCCTGCTGGTCGGCTCGACCGGGCCGCGCGATCCCTTCGGCACGCGCCGCAAGGTCGATCTGTATGACGCCAAGGCCGATGCCGAGGCCGTGCTCGAGGCCATCGGCGCACCCGCCCGCGTGCAGATCAACCGCAAGCTGGACGGCTGGTGGCATCCGGGCCGCGCGGGCAACGTGGCACTTGGTCCGAACGTGCTGGCCACCTTCGGCGAGGTGCATCCCCGCATCCTCAAGGCGATGGACGTGAAGGGCCCCGCGGTCGCCTTTACCGTCCGCATCGCCGCCGTGCCCTTCCCCAAGGCGCGGACCACGACCCGCCCCGCGCTGCAGGCGTCCGAGCTGCAGGCGGTCGAACGCGACTTCGCCTTCGTGGTCGATCCGCAGGTCGAGGCGCTGACCCTGGTCAATGCCGCCGCGGGGGCCGACAAGGCGCTGATCGACAGCGTGACGGTCTTCGACCAGTTCACCGGGCTGGACGATGGCCGCAAGTCCATCGGCATCACCGCGCGCCTTCAGCCGCGCGACAAGACGCTGACCGATGCCGATATCGAGGCCGTGAGCGGCAAGATCGTCGAGAAGGTCCAGAAGGCCACCGGCGCGACCCTTCGCGGCTGAGGCCCGCCGGACAGGCAACGGAAAAGGGGCGTCCCGTCGCGGGGCGCCTCTTTTTCATTATGTGCACTTTACACTGCGTCAACCTGTGACAAGACTGCGCCCGACCGAACAGGGGGGATTGCGATGAAGCTGCTGCGTCACGGCCCGAAGGGGCAGGAAAAACCTGGACTTCTGGACGATGCGGGCAATATCCGCGACCTGTCCGCGCATGTCGACGACATCGCGGGCGAGGTCCTGACCCCGGACGGCCTGGGGCGGATTGCGGCGCTGGACCCGCTGTCGCTGCCGGTGGTCGATCCCGCGACGCGGCTGGGCCCCTGCGTGGGACGGGTGGGCAAGTTCATCGGCATCGGCCTGAACTATGCCGATCACGCCGCCGAGGCCGGGATGGAGATCCCGTCCGAGCCGATCCTGTTCTCGAAGTTCACCAGCGCGATCTCGGGGCCGAACGACGATGTGGAGATCCCGCCGGGTTCCGCCAAGACCGACTGGGAGGTCGAGCTGGGCTTCGTCATCGGGCAGGGCGGTCGTGACATCCCCGAGGCCCGCGCGATGTCCCACGTCGCGGGCTATTGCGTGGTCAACGACATCTCGGAACGCGAATGGCAGGCCGAACGCGGTGGCAGCTGGGACAAGGGCAAGGGCTTCGACAGCTTCGGCCCGATCGGCCCCTGGCTGGTGACCACGGACGAGGTGCCCGACCCGCAGCGGCTGAGGATGTGGCTGGAGGTCGATGGCCAGCGCCACCAAGACGGCACCACCGCGACGATGATCTTCGGTGTGCGGACGCTTGTCGCCTATCTGTCGCGCTGCATGTCGCTGCAACCGGGCGACGTGATCGCGACGGGCACCCCGCCGGGGGTGGGCATGGGCATGAAGCCGCCCCGCTTCCTGCGCGGAGGCGAGACGATGCGCCTTGGCATCGAGGGCCTTGGCGAACAGCGTCAGCTGGTCAGGCGGCGCTGAGATATTCGTGGGTCCGGTGGGGGATTGGAGCGGGTGATGGGAATCGAACCCACGTCTTCAGCTTGGAAGGCTGCGGCTCTACCATTGAGCTACACCCGCATGCGCATCGGTATAGGTAAGCCCGCCGCCCCTTGCAAGCGGGTTCGGACCTAGCGCCGCGCGGTGAAGAACTCGCGCAGGATGATGCGCGCGGGATCTGCCGAGATCCCGTCATAGATCTCGGGGCGGTGGTGGCATTGCGGATGCGAGAAGACCCGCGCCCCATGCGCGACGCCGCCCATCCGCACATCGTCCGCGCCGTAATACAGCCGCGCGATCCGCGCCCCGGCGATGGCGCCCGCGCACATCGGGCAGGGCTCCAGCGTGACCCAAAGGTCGTGCCCCGGCAGACGTTCCGACCCGAGCGCCGCGCAGGCCGCGCGGATGGCCAGGATCTCGGCATGGGCGGTGGGGTCCGACAGTTCGCGGCAACGATTGCCCGCGCTGGCGACGACGCGGCCGTCCGGGTCGGTCACGACCGCGCCGACCGGCACCTCGCCCCGCAGGGCTGCGGCGCGGGCCTCGGCCAGGGCCAGGTCCATGTGGCTGCGATATCGCGTCATCGGATGCTTGTCGCGCGAAGACCAGCCATGCGCAAGATGGGGCTTCCCAAGCCGCCCCGTGGTCGCGTATGGCTGCGCCTTTGCCACCGCAGAGATGCGCAGGAGAGATCGCATGACCGAAGACCTGACCCCCCGCAAGGACAGCCCCGAACGCATCGCCAAGGTGATGGCACGCGCAGGCGTCGCCAGCCGCCGCGAGGCCGAGCGCATGATCGTCGAGGGCCGCGTCACCGTGAACGGCGAGAAGATCTCCAGCCCCGCGCTGGACGTGCTGCCGACCGACCGCGTGACCATCGACGGCAAGAAGATGGACGCCCCGCAGGAAACGCGCATGTGGCTCTATTACAAGCCGCTCGGCCTCGTGACCTCCGAATCGGACGAGAAGGGCCGCCAGACCGTCTTCGACGCGCTGCCGCGCGATCTGCCGCGGGTGATGACCGTGGGGCGGCTCGACCTCAACTCCGAGGGGCTGCTGCTGCTGACCAACGACGGCGACCTGAAGCGCCGGCTGGAACTGCCCGCCACGGGCTGGCTGCGCCGCTATCGCGTGCGGGTGAACGGCACGCCGAACGACCTGACCTTCGCGCCCCTGCGCCGTGGCGTGACCATCGACGGCGAGGATTTCGCCCCGATGGAGATCAAGCTGGACAGCCAGCAGGGCGCGAACGCCTGGCTGACCGTCGGCATCCGCGAGGGCAAGAACCGCGAGATCCGCCGCGCGATGTCGCATATCGGCCTGCAGGTGAACCGCCTGATCCGCGTCGGCTATGGCCCGTTCAAGCTGGGCACCCTGGAAAAGAACGAGGTGTCCGAGGTCAAGCGCCGCGTGCTGCGCGACCAGCTGGGCGGCCTGTTGACCGGCGAGCCCGACGAGCGCCCGCGCGAAATGCGCCCTCGCGGCGCCGAGGACAACCGCGGGGAGAAGGGCGGCTTCCGTCCGCGCGGTGATGGCGAGCGTCGCGAAGGCGGCTTCCGTCCGCGCGGTGATGGCGAGCGTCGCGAAGGTGGCTTCCGTCCGCGCGGTGATGGTGAACGTCGCGAAGGTGGCTTCCGCCCGCGCGGTGATGGGGAACGTCCCGCCCGCAGCTTCGGGGCCAAGCGCGACGGCGACGAGGGCGGCTTCCGTCCTCGCAAGGATGGGGATTCGCCCCGCTTCAAGGGGCGCCCGGGCGGCGATCGCGGCGATTTCCGCAAGCGCGAGGACGGCGATGACCGCCCCGCACGTTTCGGCGGCAAGCCCGGCGATGCCCGCAAGCCCTTCAAGCCCAAGGGCGACCGCCCCGAAGGCGCTCGTTCCTATGGCGACCGCCCGCGTGGCGATGGCCCCCGTGGCGACGGTCCGCGTGGTGATCGTCCTGGCAAGCCCGGCGGCTTCGGTCGCAAGAGCTTTGGCGATTCGCGCGGAGAGGATCGCGGCGGCAAGCCGTTCGGCAAGGGTCCCCGTGGCGACCGCCCCGCAGGCGACCGTTCCTATGGCGACCGTCCGCGCGACGACCGCCCCCGCAGCGACAAGCCGCGCGGCGACAAGCCCTGGTCCGACAAACCGCGTGGGGACAAACCGCGCAGCGACAAGCCTTGGGCCAACAAATCCCGCAATGACGGGCCGCGCGGTGACAGGCCGCAGGGCGACCGTCCGCGTGGCGAAGGATTCCGCTCTGGCGGTCCCCGTTCCGGCGGCCCGCGCTCGGGTGGTCCCCGTTCGGGTGGCCCGAAAGGCAACAAGCCGCGCGGGTGATCCGCAGCGGCTTGTCGCATCGAATATCGAAGGGCCGGGCAATCGCCCGGCCTTTTCACTTCGTCAGGATCAGCTTGCCCGCACGGGTGATGCGCAGCTGATAGACCTGCTCGTCCAGGACGATCAGGGCCTGGTTTCCACCAGCGGTCAGTTCGGTGGCGTCATGTTGCGGCAGGCGCGAAAGAAGCGTGTTGCCGGGACGGACGAAATCTGAGGGACGCGTGGCGGTCATGGTCAGCCCTTTGCTGTGGCGGTTGAACTGTGCCAAAGCTGACAAATTCGTTCGGGATTGTCAAAGTAAAAGAGTCGGGAATCCGGACAAAAGAAAACGCCCGGCGCGGAGGCCGGGCGTTTCGTGTCGTGAAATCAGTTCACTCGGTCTCGAAACACTCGATCAGGCTGTCGCCGAGCGCGGTCAGGATGGCCATGTAACCGCCATCCTCGACCGTCGATCCTTCGGGGCTGAGCGTGCCGCCCATCCGCACGCCCGTGCCCTCGATCACGGTTTCGACCAGGCGCGGGTCGTGCGCGTATTCGGGGAAGGCGCAGACGGCGCCGGTGTTTTCGATCCGGTGGCGGACCTCCTCCAGGCGCTGCGCCGAGGGAGCGGTCGCATCGCCGAGCGCCACGGGGGTCGCGGGTTTCAACCCGAACGCGGTGGTGAAATAGCCGTAGGCGTCATGGAAGACGACGAATTCCTTGTCGGCATGCGGGGCAAGGCGCTGGCGCAGATCCTCGGCCTCCGTCTCGATCCGCGCGGTCGCGGCCTCGGCGTTGGCGCGATAGGTGGCGGCATTCTCGGGGTCGGCCTCGGACAGGGCGTCGGCGATGGCGCCCAGCCAGGGGCCCGCGTTCTCGGGGGTCAGCCAGGCGTGGGGATCGGTGCCCGAGTGGTCGTGCCCCTCGTGCCCCTCGTGCCCCTCGTGGTCGCCGTGGTCATGTTCTTCGTGACCGTGGTCGTCGTGCCCATGATCCTCGTGACCGTGATCGTCGTGATCATGGCCCTCGTGGTCGTGATCCTCATGCTCATGCTCGTCATGATCCCCGGCCGGGCCGCCGAAATCCTGCAGATGCGTCCCCTCGACCGACAGCAGCTGAAGCTGCGCGGCATCGGCGGCGATGTTCTGTGCCGGACGCTCCAGCCAGGCGGTCATCGAGGGGCCCATCCAGACCAGCAGCGCCGCGTCCTGCAGCCTGCGCGCGTCCGAGGGCCGCATCTGGTAGTCATGCGCCCCCGACCCGGCGGGCAGCAGCACCTGGACATCGGCCAGATCGCCCGCGACCTCGCGGACCAGCGCGCCGGTGGGCGGCAGGTCGACCATGATCGGGCCAATATCGGCAAGGGCGGGCAGGGCGGTCAGCGACAGCATCGCGGTCAAAGTAAGGCGCATGGTCGTCCTTCGGGCTTTGTTGCGGTTGGCGGCTTGTCCATGTTACAGGATAACAAGTCAAGCCAAGTGTAACTTCATAACATGACGGACCGCCTCGCGTGCCCATGACATCCGACGGAATCGGCGCGGCCTTCGCGCCGCACGACCACAGCCATTGCAGCGCCCGCGCGCTGGCCGATGCCGCCGAAAGGCTGGCATCCGAGGGCGCGCGCCTGACGCCCGTCCGCCGCCGCACGCTGGAGATCCTGCTGGAGAACCACCGCGCCATGGGCGCCTACGAGGTGCTGGACCGCCTTGCGGCCGAGGGGTTCGGCCGTCAGCCGCCCGTCGCCTATCGCGCGCTGGAATTCCTGGTGCAGCATGGCCTGGCCCACCGGTTGCAGCGCCTGAACGCCTTCGCCGCCTGCCTGCACCCGGGCGAGGAACACCAGCCCGCCTTCCTGATCTGCGACAGGTGCGACCGCATCGCCGAGGTCCCCTCGGGCCCCATGCGCACCGCGCTGGCCGAGGTCGCGGCGGGGTCGGGCTTTGCCGTGGACCGCGTCACGGTCGAGGCCGTCGGCACCTGCGCCATCTGTGCCGAGGACCGCGGATGAACAGCCTGATCGAGGCGCAGGGCCTCACCGTTCACCGCCCCGGCACCGAGGAGCCGGTGCTGTCCCATATCGATTTCCGCATTCTGCCGTCCGAGATCGTGACGGTGGTCGGGCCGAACGGCTCGGGCAAGTCGTCGCTGGTGCGCGCCCTGCTGGGCCATCTGGCGACGGCGCGAGGCGACGTGCGCAGGATGCCGGGGCTGCGCATCGGCTATGTCCCGCAGAAGGTGCATCTGGATACCGCGATCCCCATGACCGTGCGGCGCTTCCTGTCGCTTCCGCAGCGCGTCACCGATGCCGAGGCCGAGGCGATGCTGGCCCGCACCGGCGTCGAGGGGCTTGGCAACCGTCAGCTGACGCAATTGTCGGGCGGTCAGTTCCAGCGTGTGCTTCTGGCGCGCGCTTTGCTGAACGATCCGCATCTTCTGGTGCTGGACGAGCCGACGCAGGGGCTGGACCAGCCGGGGATCCTGTCCTTCTATCGCCTCATCGACGAGGTGCGGCGCGAGACGGGTGCCGCCGTGCTGATGGTCAGCCACGACCTGTTGGTCGTTATGCGCGCCTCCGACCGCGTGGTCTGCCTGAACGGGCATGTCTGCTGCGAGGGCACGCCCCAGCATGTCAGCTCGGCCCCGGAATACCGCGCGCTCTTCGGTGCCGAGGCGGAGGGGACGCTCGCGCTCTATCGTCACCGTCACGATCACGACCATGACGCCGTGGGGCATGTCCATGGCCCCGATTGCGGACATCATCCGAATGCTTGACGACTTCTTCATGCGCGCCGTTCTGGCGGGGCTTGGCCTTGCGCTGGTGGCGGGCCCACTGGGCAGCTTCGTCGTCTGGCGGCGCATGGCCTATTTCGGGGATTCGACGGCCCATGCCGCCATTCTGGGGGTGGCGGTCGCGCTGGCCTTCGACATCTCGATCTATGTCGGGACGCTGACGGTGGCGGGGCTGATGGCGGTCGTGGTGTCCGCGCTGGTGTCGCGGGGGCAGGCGATGGACACCATGCTTGGCGTGCTGTCGCATTCGGCGCTGGCCTTCGGGCTTGTCGCGATCAGCTTCGTGCCCGCAGCGCGCACGGATCTTTCCAGCTATCTGTTCGGGGACATCCTTGCGGTGGGCAAGCTGGATCTGGCGCTCATCTGGTCGGGTGCGCTGCTGGTCACCTTCATGCTGGCCTGGCGCTGGCAGCGGCTTCTGACATCGACCCTGAACGAGGAACTGGCCATGGCCGCGGGCATCGATCCGCGCACCGAAAGGCTGATCCTGTCCATCGCGCTGGCCATCGTCGTGGCGCTTGCGATTCGCGTCGTCGGATCGCTGCTGATCTCGGCAATGCTGATCGTCCCGGCGGCGGCTGCCCGCATATGGGCACGCACCCCTGAGCGGATGGCCGCCGTCGCGGCGGTGCTGGCGGCGCTGTCGGTCCTGTCGGGGCTGTGGGCCAGCCTGCGACTCGACACTCCGGCAGGTCCGTCGATAGTTGCGGCGGCCGCGATATTTTTCCTGCTCTCGCAGGGCTTTCGCCGGGGTTAGTGCCGAAAAGTCACAGTTTTTCCCGGGGTTTGCGGGATCGGGAACAAGGGCCCGAAATGGGTGTTGGCCAATATGCAACAGTGACCGCGACCCGACCGAGTGAGGAATTCAATGCTGCTTTTCAACTCATCGGGTTTGTGTAACTGTCGCAGCGATGTTGCCGGTGACGGCAGCTTTCAACCGAAACGGAGCATGATCATGACCAAATTCGCTACTTTCGCTGCCGCTCTCGGCCTGACCGCAACTTCGGCTCTGGCCGGTGGCTACGTCGCCCCCGTCGTTGAAGTCGAGCCCGTCGTCGTCGAGGAGCAGGCTGCTTCGTCGAACGCCGGCCTGGTGGTTCCGGCTCTGCTGCTGCTGGGCGTCATCGCCGCAGTCGCTTCGGACGACGACGACAGCTGATTTCGGAACGGATCGGTTCTTCCGGTCTGTTTCAAGGGGGGCTGGCCTTGTGCCGGCCCCCCTTTCCTTTGCGCCGCGCCCCTTGCGCCCGGCAGTGCGCATGAAAAAACCGGCCCCCGCAGGGGCCGGTTTTCGCGTTTCTGACGAAGGCTCAGGGCCGCAGGGTCTGGATGGTCACATACCCCGCCGCGGGGCCGATCCACTGGCGCGACACCGCACCCTGCGCGCCATAGCTGTTCTGGAAGGTCACGCCGTGCCCCTCGCAGTTCTCGACCGTGACGCCGGGCTGCGGGCCCGCGCCCACGGTGCAATCGAAGCGCAGCGGGCGTTCCAGCCCGTCACCCGAGAAATAGCGCATGACCCGCGTGCCCGAACCGGAACCCGCACGGATCGCGGCGGCGGTGCCGATCTCGGCCACGGACAGGTCGTTGCCCAGGCCCCGCGTGCCGACCAGAAGGCCGTCGCGGATGATCAGCGCTTCCTCGGACGGGGTCATGTAGGTGCGCATCGCGCCGTTCTGGCCCGTCAGCGCCATGACCTGCGTGCGGCCAAGGTTCTCGAAGCCCGCCTGGATCAGCGGGCCCTGGTTGACGCGCAGCGCCTCGGCCGCGGCCTGGGCCGGGGTCTTGGCGGGCGCTGCGGGTTCCGCGCGCCGTTCGGCCACGACCTGGCCCGCGGTCTGGGCCAGCACGCCCAGGGGACCGGTCGCGGCGGTGTCGTTCCCGCAGGCCGCCAGCCCCGCCAGCGCGGTCGCGGCCATCGTCAGCTTGACTGCACGGATCATCGCCAGAACCTCCCCCAGCCTTCATACAGATCGACGGTCTGCGCCTCGCGCACACGGTCATAGAGCCGCCCGTTCACGTTCAGCTGCGCACCGCCGTCGCGCGACAGCGACCGAAGGTCGGTCGAGACGCGGTCGCGGCTGGCCTCGCCGGTCGCCCAGCCAAGCGGGATCGACAGGGTGATGCCCTTGTCGAAGCTGCCCTCGCCGAATTCCTCGGCCGACAGGTCGGTCTTGGTGGCATAGGCGCCGATGCGCCAGCCATTCGCGAATTCGCGCTGCAGCGCGACGGTCGCGCCGACATCGCCCGCAAGGTACTTGCCGACCGACAGCTGGCCGGTGAAGCCTTCCGTGAACTCGTAATAGGCCGAGACATGGCCCATCGTGACCTCGTAGTCGCGGAAGTCGAACAGCTGGTCGAAATCGCGCTTCCTGACGTGGTTCACCTCGGCGCCGATGGCCAGCTGCGAATTGGCGGGCTTCCACAGGGCCTCGGCGGAGACGCCGCCATAGGCGCGTTCCAGAAGGCCCGTGGTGACGCGGGTATAGACCGTGTCGGTGGGCTTCTCGTACCACGCAAGGGTCAGTTCCGGGATCACAGGGCTGGTATTGCCCGTGTACATGCGCGTGTCCGAACGCACGCGCGGCACGCCCTCGGGTGTGGTTTCCAGCGACGCGTCGGCTTCGTATTCCTCGGGGGTGTAGTATTCGCCGCGCTCGCCCGGGATGCCGGGGCCGCGCTGGCCGATATCGCCGAAGGCGCGCTGGCGGATGGCGCCCGTCACGATCAGGCCCGGCGTGATCTCGTAGCTGGCGCGGGCCTCGGCACCGACCTCGTGGGTCAGGCCGTCCTCGGCGCTGAAGATGCCCAGATCGACATAGGGCTTGATCGACCAGCGGAAGCGCGGGGTGACGCCCGGAGTGGTGACCAGTCCCGGCGCGCTGCGCGGCGCATCGACCAGCTGCGAGGCGGCGGCGATCTGCCCGGCCTCGGTATTCTCCAGCCGCTCGACATCGGACCGGCGCAGCACCACGGTCGAGGTCGGCATCCCGTTCGCGGTCGAGGTGATCGCGAAGGTCTCGACCGAGGGGGGCAGGGCGCGGGTCATCAGGCGCGCGGTGCGGCCCACGGCCTCGGCCTGGTTGATATAGCGGGTGTTGCGGATGCGGACCTCGGCGCGGGTCGCGCTCAGGCCCATGCTCTCGAGCGTCTGGCCCTCGTCGGCCAGCGCGTCGCCAAGCGCCTTCTGGATGGCGGGCTGGGCGGTGGGGTCCTGCGACCAGCTGCCGGACCAGCCCTCGGGATCCGCCGCGGGCGAGGGGCGCGGACGCACGGGCGCGGGGGCCTTTTCCAGCCCCGAAGGATAGGCCGCCTCGCGCGGGTTCAGCGCGATGGTGAAGGTCGCGCCGATCGTCTCGCCGCCGATGGTATAGAGACCGGCCTCGTAGTTGCGCCCGATGCGATAGTTCGCGGCCAGGTTCAGGCTGCTGCCCGGTTCCTCGCCCTGCTGGAAGCTGTTGCCGTTGCTGTAATTCGCGACATATTCGTCGTTCGAATATTCGGCGATCAGGTTCAGCTTGTCGGTGGCCTGCCAGCTGACCGATGCGAAGGGCTTCGGGCTGCCGCTGAACCACTGGTCCACGTTCGGGGTGCCGCCCTCGTCGCCGACATCGATGGTGCGCGGGTTGCCCGCAAGCACGCCCCAGCCCAGACCCGCCGAGACGCGGATGCGCGGCGTGATCGTCTTGGTCGCCACGACGTATTCGCCGGAATAGACGCCGGTCCCCAGGAAGTCCTGCAGGCCCACCGCGACGGCGGGACGCCAGCCGTCCTCCTCCAGCACCTGGTATCGCAGGTCCAGCGAGCGGTCCGAGATGTAGCCCTCGTTCCGGTAGTCGTTGATCCCGTCCACGCGGCCATAGCGCAGCACGGCCGTCAGGCCCGGCAGCGCCTGGAAGAAGATGTTGCCGCGGCGGGCATAGTCCGACCAGGACACCGTCGCGCCAAGGGTGCCGTCCGGCAGCGTCTCGGCGGTGGGCGTGTCGATGCCGCCCGGCAGGCCATAGGTCGACATGTTCCGCGCGATCAGCGGGTCCGCGACGGCTGTTCCCGTCCCCGAGCCCAGAAGCAGGGCCGCGGGCAGGGCGGTGGCCATCAGATGGCGTGTCAGGCGCGAGCGGCGCATGGTGGTGGGTCCTTTCCCTTGGGGGCGGGGGCTCAGCCCTCGGTCGCCTCGGCTTCCGTCTCGGCGGTCTGGGTGGTCACGGTTGCGGTCTGGCCGCAGCCCGCCAGCTTCTGGCCGCGAACGGTCAGGCTGGCGGTCAGCGGGAATTTCTCGTCGGCCATCGTGTCCTGGCATTCCTGCGCGCGCAGGTTCACGACGAAGGGACGGCCATCCAGCACGCCCACATATTCGACGCCGTCCGCAAACACGATGCGGTTGACCGAGATGCCGCGACCGGCCTGGTTCTCGGGGGTCTTGTAGGTGGCGGTGCCGTCGCTGATGTCCACGCGCCAGAAGGGCTCGTTGCCGCGGGCGATGAAGGCCCGGGCGTTGTAGGTCACAGGCTCGGCGCCGGGGATGACGCGGGGGGCCTCGGCGCCGGTCTCGATCGGCTGTTCCAGCGGGCTGACCGCGGGGGCGCGGGGCTGGGCCGGCTCCTCGGGTTCGGGCTCGGGCTGCTCGATGCCGATATTGCGGCGCAGATCGGTCATGGCGGCGCTGTCGCAGCCTGCCAGCGGCAGGGCGATCAGGGCAAGAAGGGCGAGGCGCGCGGGTGCGGGACGCAGGGTCATGGGTTCCGGCCTTTGTTCTTCGGGATCGATCACTGTCACGACAGCGTTAGCAATCGCCGCCCCCTTGGGCAAGCTCCGCCGCCCGTTCGGGGCCCGCGCAGGCGGCTTTCAGCAGTTCGGAACGTTGACCGCCAGCCCGCCCAGGGACGTCTCCTTGTACTTCTCGCTCATGTCGCGGCCGGTCTGGCGCATGGTCTCGATCGCGGCGTCCAGGGGCACGATGTGATCGCCGTCGCCGCGAAGCGCCAGGCTGGCCGCGCTGACGGCCTTGATGGCGCCCAGCCCGTTCCGTTCGATGCAGGGCACCTGCACCAGCCCGCGCACGGGATCGCAGGTCATCCCCAGGTGATGTTCCAGCGCGATCTCGGCGGCGTTCTCGACCTGGGTGGGGGTGCCGCCAAGGACGGCGGCCAGCCCCGCGGCGGCCATCGCGCTGGCGCTGCCCACCTCGGCCTGGCAGCCGCATTCCGCCCCCGAGATCGAGGCGTTGTGCTTGATCAGCCCGCCCACGGCGGCGGCGGTCAGCAGGAAATCGGGCAGCAGGCGCAGTGACGCGCCGGGTACATGGTCCAGCCAGTACTTCACGACGGCCGGCAGCGTGCCCGCCGCGCCGTTCGTGGGCGCGGTCACGACCTGCCCGCCGGCGGCGTTCTCCTCGTTGACGGCCATGGCATAGGTGGACATCCAGTCGTTCACCACATGCGGCGCGGTCATGTTCATGCCGCGTTCGTCCAGCAGCGCGCGGTGGATGCCGGGGGCGCGGCGGCGCACGTTCAGCCCGCCGGGCAGCGTGCCCTCGGTCGCAAGCCCCCGGTCCAGGCAGTCCGACATCGTGGCCCAGATCCGGTCGAGCCCCTCGGCCAGGTCGGTGCGGGACCGGAAGCACAGCTCGTTCTCTTCCTTCATGCGGGCGATGGACTTGCCCGATGTCGCGGCCATCCGCAGCATCTCGGCCGCGGTGGCGAAGGGAAAGGGGACCGCGCTTGCGGCATCGCTGCGGTCCTGGTCGCCGCGCTTTTCCAGTTCCTCGGGCGTCATGACGAAGCCGCCCCCGATGGAATAGTAGATCCGGTGGAAGATCACGTCGCCCTGCGCATCGGTCGCGGCGATGGTCATGCCGTTCGTATGGCCGGGCAGGGGGGTGTCGTAATCGAAGCGCAGATCGGCATCGGGATCGAAGGCCAGCGGCTGCAGGTCGGGCGGCGTCAGGCGGCGTTCGGCGCGGATCGTGGCCAGCGCCGCCTCGGCGCGGTCCTGGTCCATGCGTTCGGGCGTGAAGCCCTGCAGCCCCAGGATCGTCGCGCGGTCGGTCGCGTGCCCCTTGCCGGTAAAGGCCAGGCTGCCATGCAGGCTGACCCGGACCCCATGCGCCGCGAAGGGTTGGGCGCGCAGCGAATCGAGGAACCGCGCCGCCGCGATCATCGGCCCCATGGTATGAGAGGATGAAGGTCCGACACTGACCTTGAAGAGGTCGAAAACCGACAGGAACATGCTGCCCTCGCTGCCTTTCGGGGTTGCGCTTTGCGGGTCATCCAAGCACGACGACCCCCGTGCCGCCATGCCGCCCGCGACCATTTCGCCCATCGGTTGCGACATCGCAACGCGGTTCGGGTGGGCTGTCCAGTCTGCCTAATATTATGGCATTGTGCACAATTAAAGATCAGCTAAGCCCCGCCTGCGAAATAGGCAGGGGGCAGCCACTCTGCCCGCCTTGCGGGCGATAGCGGCCAAGGTGAAGGAAAAGTCATGCAGCGACCCGAACCGATCATACTGGGAAACAACGCGCTTGGGGCGCCCGTCTTCCTTGCGCCGATGGCGGGGATCACGGACCTGCCGTTCCGCCGGGCCGTCGCACGTTTCGGCGCGGGCCTTCTGGTCAGCGAGATGGTCGCATCGTCGGAAATGGTCACGCCGCGCCCCTCGACCCGCGCCGCCGTCCGCGCCAAGGCCCTGACCGAGGGCGCCCTGCCCGTCAGCGTCCAGATCGCGGGCCGCGAGGCCGCCGCCATGGCCGAGACCGCCCGCATCGTCGAGGGCATGGGCGCGCGGATCATCGACATCAACATGGGTTGCCCCGCCAAGAAGGTCACGGGCGGTCTGTCGGGCTCGGCGCTGATGCGCGATCTGGATCACGCGCTGGGCCTGATCGACGCGGTGGTCGGCGCAGTGGACGTGCCCGTCACGCTGAAGATGCGGCTGGGCTGGGACGAGACCTGCCTGAACGCGCCCGAACTGTCCGCGCGGGCCCGCGATGCGGGTGTCTCGATGCTGACGGTCCATGGCCGCACGCGGTCGCAATTCTACAAGGGGCAGGCGGACTGGAACGCGATCCGTGCCGTGGCCGATCTTCCGAACCGCCCGCCGCTGGTCGCCAATGGCGATATCGTCGACGCCGACAGCGCCCGCCGGGCCTTTGCGCAATCGGGCGCGGATGCGGTGATGATCGGGCGTGGCGCGCAGGGCCGTCCCTGGGTGCTGGCGCAGATCGCGCATCAGCTGTGGGGCACTCCGGCGCCCGTCATCCCGCAGGGCGATGCGCTGGCCGATCTGGTGGCCGAACACTACGAGGACATCCTGGATTTCTACGGCCCCGAGCTGGGCCTGCGCGTCGCGCGCAAGCATCTGGGCTGGTATGCCGAGGCGAACGGCGCCCCCCTGCGCGCGGACCTGCTGCGCGCGCCCACCCCCGAGGCGACGCTGGCGCTGATCCGGCGTGCCTTCACCCAGACCGATACCGAGGCTGCCGCATGACCTCACCGCGCCCCCGCGATTTCGTCGAGGCCGATCCCGGGCCGGGCTGGCACGCCCTGCCGCTGCCCGCGGTGATCCTGGATGCCGAGGGGCGCGTGGCCGCGATGAACGACGCGGCGGAACTGTGGCTGAACCTGTCGCGCACCTGGTCCCTGGGCAAGCATCTCGAGGGCGACGAGATGGCGACCCGCCTGCGCATCGCGCCCCCCATCGGGCCGCTGGTCGGGCGCGTGAACGCCAGCGAGGAGGCGTTCTTCCACAGCCATGTCGTCTTCGACATCGGCGATCGCGCAGGGGGGCACAGCTCTCGCAGGGCGGCGGTCCATGCGGGGCCGCCGGGGCATGGCGGCGGCGTGGCCAGCCTGCTGATCGTCCCCGACGAGGCCGAGGGCCTTCATCAGACCCGTAGCGCCCGCAGCGTCGCCCGCAGCGCCATCGGCATGGCCGAGATGCTGGCCCACGAGATCAAGAACCCGCTGGCGGGCATCCGCGGTGCCGCGCAGCTGATGGGCATGAACGCATCCCCCGAGGATCGCGAGATGGCCGAGATGATCGTCAGCGAAAGCCGCCGCATCGTCGCGCTGCTGGAACAGGTCGAAAGGTTCGGCGACACCTCTCCGCCCGCCTTGGGCGCGCTGAACGTGCATGACGTGCTGGAGCAGGTGCGCCGCTCGGCGCAGGTCGGCTTTGCCAGGGACGTGAAGATCGTCACCGATTACGACCCCTCGTTGCCCCCGGCGCTGGCCGATGCGGACCAGCTGATGCAGGTCTGCCTGAACCTGGTCAAGAACGCCGCCGAGGCGCTGAAGGGCAAGGCCGGCGGCACCATCCGGCTGCACAGCTTCTACGACCACACGCTGCGGCGTCCCCCCAGCGATACCGACCCGGCAGGCCGCGCGCTGCCCCTGCAGATCGAGATCGAGGATAACGGCCCCGGCTTCCCCCCCGAGATCGCGGACCAGGTGTTCGAGCCCTTCGTCTCGGGGCGCGAGAACGGTACCGGGCTGGGGCTGGCGCTGGTCAGCAAGATCGTCACCGACCACGGCGCGCTGATCCGGGTGGACAGCCGCCCCGGTCGCACCGTCTTCCGAATTTCACTGCCCAAGGCATAAGGACCTGAATCATGGACGGAACAGTTCTGATCGCCGATGATGACCGCACCATCCGCACGGTGCTGACGCAGGCGCTGACCCGCGCGGGCTGTCGTGTCCATGCCACCGGCAGCCTTGCGCAGCTGGCGAAATGGGTGGACGAGGGCCGCGGCGACCTGGTCATCACCGATGTCATGATGCCGGACGGCAACGGCATCGACCGCATCCCCGCCATGCGCGAGGCCCGGCCCGACCTGCCCGTCATCGTGATCTCGGCGCAGAACACCATCGTGACGGCCATCCGCGCGACCGAGGCCGAGGCGTTCGAGTACCTGCCCAAGCCCTTCGACCTGCCGGACCTGATGACCAAGGCGAACCAGGCCCTGTCGCGCCGCCCGCGCAAGTCGGACCCGGTCCCCGAGCCGCTCCAGATCTCTCGCGAGGCGGCGGATCCGGCGATGCCGCTGATCGGGCACGCGCCCTCGATGCAGGCGCTGTTCCGCATGGTCGCGCGGGTGCTGAACGCCGACCTGGCCGTGATCATCGCGGGCGAGGCGGGGGTCGGCAAGACGACCATCGCGCGCAGCTTCCACGAACTGTCGGATCGCCGCGACGGGGGGCTGGCCTTCCTGACCTCGGCCGATGCGGGCGAGGACGCGGTCGCCCGCGCCGCCGAAAAGGCCCGCGGCGGCACCATCGTGATCGAGAACCCGGCAGGTTTCGACACCGCCGCGCAGGCCCGCCTGATCGGCCTGATCGAGGCGATGGAGACCGGCCCGGACCGCGCCAACGCGCCGCGCATCGTCGCGACCACCGGTCCCGATCCGCAGGCCGACGTGACCGCGGGGCGGCTGCGCTCGGACCTGTACTATCGCCTGGCGGGGGTGACGATCAGCGTGCCGCCGCTGCGGTCGCGCGTGGACGATATCCTGCCGCTGGCCAGCCACCTGCTGGCGCGCGCGCAGGCGCATGGCCTGCCCGAGCGTGCCCTGTCGGACGATGCCGCGGCCCTGCTGCGCGCCCATCCCTTCCCCGGTAACGTCCGCGAGCTGGAGAACATGATGCGCCGCCTGGCCCTGACGGCCAGCGGTCCCGCCATCAGCCTGGACGAGATGCGCGAGGCGCTGTCCCAGCATGGCGGCGGCGGTCGCGCCCCCGCCCCGCAGGCGGCCCCCGTCATGCAGGCCGACCTGTCCGAGCCCGCATCCGCGCCCATGCCCGCGCATGGCACCGGCGCCAACCTGTCGGATTCCGTGGAACAGCATCTGCAGCGCTATTTCGACCTGCATGGCGACAGCCTGCCGCCCCCGGGCCTCTACGACCGCATCCTGCGAGAGGTCGAGCGTCCGCTGCTGCAGGTCGCGCTGGATGCGACCGGCGGCAACCAGCTGCGCTGCGCCGATCTGCTGGGGATCAACCGCAATACGCTGCGCAAGAAACTGACCGAGCTGAATATCGAGGTGACACGGCGCCGCAAACTGATGTAAAACCGCCACAGGGGCGCAGCGCGGATACAACGCGCTGGCCATTCTGGAAGCCGCGTCAGACGGCGAGTGGGGGTTATGTCGGGCCTGGTTGCAGGTTTGAGCTGGGACAGGTTGGCGCGTCTGCGCCTTCCGCGTCACTGGCGTGGCGCGACCACGTGGATCGTGCTGGTCAGCGGGCTGCTGCTGGCCCTTGCCACATTCGCCGTGATGACGCCCTTCGGGCGCGACTGGCCGGGGCACATGCTGCGTGCGGTGCTGCTGGCCGATCTTCTGTACCTGCTGGTCCTGGTGGCCTTCATCGTGGCGCGGATGGCGCGGCTGATCTCGGCCCGCAGGCGCGCGGCCCCGGCGGCGCGGCTGCATGCGCGGCTGGTCGCGATCTTTGGCGGCCTTGCGCTGATCCCGACGGTGCTGGTGGCGCTGTTCGCGGGCTTTCTGGTGAATATCGGCCTGGAAGGCTGGTTCTCGGACCGGGTGCAGCAGGTGGTGACCACCTCTCAGGCGGCGGCCGAGGCGTACCAGGCCGAACATCGCAGCGACCTGGCCGAGGATGCGCGCGCCCTTGCGGGGGTGCTGATCCAGGCGGGCCGCGCGAACCCCCTGATCGAGGATGGCGAGATGCGCCAGCTTCTGACGCAGGGGCAGGGGCTGATCCAGCGCGGCCTGCGCGAGGCCTATATCATCAACGGCGCGGGCGAGATCCGCGCGCGCGGCGAACGCAGCTACTTGTTCTGGTACGAACAGCCCGTCAGCGACGACCTGGACCGCGCCCAGACCGAGGGGCTGGTCCTGATCGAGGATTGGGACAATGACGAGTTCCGCGCCCTCGTGGCGCTGCCGCCGCTGGCGGACCGGTATCTCTATGTGACGCGGGACGTGGATGGAGATCTGCTGGGGCTGGTGGACGACACCCGCGCGACGGCGGGCGACTATCGCCAGCTTGAAGAAATGCGCAGCCAGGTGCTGCTGGAATTCTCGTTGGTCTATCTGGGCTTTGCGCTGCTGCTGGTCGCGGTGGCGATCTGGCTGGGCCTGTGGTTCGCAAGCCGCCTGTCGCGGCCCATCGGGCTGCTGGCGCAGGCCTCCGAACAGGTGGGCCGGGGCGATCTGGACCTGCAGATCCCCGAACCCCGCACCGGCGACGAGATCCAGACCCTGGGCCAGGCCTTCAACCGCATGACCCGCCAGCTGAAGGCGCAGCGCGAGGAACTGGTCGAGAGCTATCGCGCCAGCGACGAGCAGCGGCGCCTGTTCGACAACGTGCTGGGCTCGGTCACGTCGGGGGTGATCGGGCTGGATGCCGCCGGAGAGATCGACTTCGTCAACCGCTCGGCCAGCCGCCTTCTGGGGCTGGACCCCAAGCTGGACATCGACGCCCTGCTGTCCGAGGTCGTCCCCGAATTCGAGCCGCTGTTCGAGAAGCTGTCGTCATCCGTGGCCGAGACGGTGCAGGACGAGGTGCGCCTGATGCGCCACTCGCGGCTGGAGAGCCTGCTGGTCCGCATGGCCGTGCGTCGCGGCAACGATGGCGCGCTGGAGGGATACGTGGTGGCCTTCGACGACGTGACCGAGCTGGTCAGCGCGCAGCGCATGGCCGCCTGGGGCGATGTCGCCCGCCGCGTCGCCCACGAGATCAAGAACCCGCTGACGCCGATCCAGCTGTCGGCCGAACGCCTGCGCCGCAAGTTCGCGCCCATGGCCCCCGAAGAGGACCGCCCCGCGCTGGACCAGTATGTCGAGGTGATCATCCGCCAGACGAACGACCTGCGCCGCATCGTGGACGAGTTCAGCCGCTTTGCCCGCATGCCCGAACCCGACCGCGCGGAAACCGACCTGGCGGCCCTGCTGTCCGAGATCGTGATCCTGCAGCAGGACGCCCTGCCGGGGGGCATCACGACCGACATTCCGGCCCAGCCCGTCATCGTGGATTGCGACGCGGGCATGCTGCGGCAGGCGCTGACGAACATCCTCAAGAACGCGGGCGAGGCCGTCGAGGAGAAGGCGTCCGAGGCACCCGAGGGCTGGCAGCCGCGCATCTCGGTCGCGCTGATCGCCGAGCCCGAGATGGTGGTGATGCGCGTGACCGACAACGGTCCGGGCCTGCCCGCCGACCGGTCCCGCCTGTTCGAGCCCTACGTGACGCTGAAGGCGCAGGGGACCGGGCTGGGCCTGCCCATCGTGAAGAAGATCGTCGAGGAACATGGCGGCAGCCTGACCCTGACGGACGCGCCCGACGACCAGGGCGCGATGGCCGAAATCCGACTGCCGCGCGAACGCCATCCGGTGCGCGCGGCCAAGAAGAGCAGACAGGAAAGCAGCGAGGCGAGCGCATGAGTGACATCCTGATCGTCGATGACGAACGCGACATCCGTGAACTGATCTCGGACATCCTGAAGGACGAGGGCTTCGAGACCCGGCTGGCGGCCAATTCCGACGAGGCCATCGGCGCCCTGAACGAGCGCGAGCCCTCGCTCATGATCCTGGACATCTGGCTGAAGGACAGCCGCATGGACGGGATCGACATCCTCAAGCAGGTCAAGCGGAACAATCCCGACGTGCCGGTCATCATCATCTCGGGGCATGGCAATATCGAGATCGCCGTCGCCGCGATCCGGCAGGGGGCCTACGACTTCATCGAGAAGCCGTTCAACATCGACCAGCTAATGGTCGTCATCAACCGCGCGACCGAGACCAGCCGCCTGCGCCGCGAGAACAGCACCCTGCGCCGCGGCGAGGGGCGCAGCACCGAGATGCTGGGCCAGTCGGTCGCCTTCAAGCGGCTGCGCGACGGGCTGGACAAGGTGGCCAAGTCGAACGGCCGCGTCATGCTGTCGGGCGAACCCGGCACCGGCAAGGAACTGGCCGCGCGCTATATCCACGCCCACAGCCCGCGCGCGCAGGCGCCCTTCGTGACCGTGCCCTGCGCCACCATCGAACCCGAGCGCATGGAAGAGGTGCTGTTCGGCCGCGAATCCCCCGAGCGCGGGGTCGAGCCGGGCCTGCTGGAACAGGCACATGGCGGCATCATCTATTTCGACGAGGTTGGCGACATGCCTCTGGGCACCCAGCCCAAGATCCTGCGCGTGCTGACCGAACAGCAGTTCATCCGCGCTGGCGGCACCGACCGGGTGCGCGTCGACCTTCGGGTCCTGTCCTCGACCAACCGCGACCTTCCGACCGAGATCGCCGCGGGCCGCTTCCGCCAGGAGCTGTACGACCGGCTGAACGTGGTCCCCATCGCCGTGCCGTCCCTGGCCGACCGGCGCGAGGATATCGGCCACCTGGCCCGCCATTTCATCGAGCATTTCCACCAGCACCAGGGCCTGACGCCCCGCGACCTGCCCGAAGAGACGGTGGCCGCGCTGCAATCCATGCGCTGGCCCGGCAATATCCGCCAGCTGCGCAACGTGATCGAACGCGTGCTGATCCTGGCCGAAGGCCCCGGCGCGATCCAGCCCGCCGAGCTGGAGCCGCAGGGCGCCACCCCCGAGAACGGCGACGCGCTGAGCCTCGGGCCGCAGATCACCTCGATGGCGCTGCGCGAGGCGCGAGAGCTGTTCGAGCGCGAATACCTTGTCGCGCAGATCAACCGCTTTGGCGGCAATATCAGCCGCACCGCGCAATTCGTGGGCATGGAGCGCAGCGCATTGCACCGCAAGCTGAAATCCCTCGGCGTCGTCGGCGGCGCGCGCAGCGACGACGAGATGGTGGTCGGCAAGTAGTGCCGCGCTTGCGCGCCCGTGTCCCCCGGCATAGGCAGGGGGGATCGGGTGCGTCACGCGCCGGGCCATTCGGGGGCGACACATGAAGATCATCATCTGCGGAGCAGGGCAGGTCGGCTGGCAGATCGCGCGCCACCTGGCAGGCGAACGCAACGACGTGACGGTGATCGACAACAACCCCGAACTGATCCGCCGCGCGACCGACACGCTGGATGTCCAGGGCGTCAGCGGCTTCGCCAGCCATCCCGACATCCTCGACCGCGCGGGCGCGCGCGATGCCGACCTGATCATCGCCGCCACCCATTCGGACGAGGTGAACATGGTCACCTGCCAGGTGGCCCATTCCGTCTTCCAGGTCCCGCGCAAGATCGCCCGCCTGCGCAGCGCGGCCTATCTGGACGCGATCTACAGCGATCTCTATCGCACGGAACACCTGCCCATCGACGTGGTCATCAGCCCCGAGCAGGAGGTCGCGAAGGCCGCGCTGCAGCGCCTGTCCGCGCCCTCGACCTTCGATGTCGAGACCTTCATGGACGGCAAGATCCAGCTGCTGGGGATCGACCTGGAACCCGACTGCCCGGCGCTGAACACGCCGCTGCGCCAGCTGACGGAACTGTTCTCCAGCCTGCGGGCCATCGTGGCGGGCGTGCGCCGCGAAGGGCGTCTGTTCGCGCCTGAACCGGGCGACCAGCTGTTCGCGAACGACCAGATCTATGTCTTCGCCCATGCCGAGGATGTGGGGCGCACGCTGGACATCTTCGGCAAGCCCCCCCAGAAGCAGGAACGCCTGACGATCATCGGGGCGGGCAATGTGGGCCTGTCGGTCGCCCAGACGCTGGAGCGGCGCGCCGACCGCATCCGCGCCAAGCTGATCGAGCGTGACCGCGGCCGCGCCGAATTCGCCGCCGACCGGCTGGAACGGACCATCGTGCTGAACGGCGACGGGCTGTCGGCGGAACTGCTGGACGAAGCGGGCGTGCCGCGCGCGGATGCGGTGCTGGCCGTCACCGACGACGACAAGACGAACATCCTGGCCTCGGTCCGTGCCAAGCAGTCGGGCGCGAAGATGGCCATCGCGCTGATCAACGACCCGACGCTGGTGCCGCTGATGGGGGCGCTGGACATCGACGCCTATATCAACCCGCGCGCGACCACCGTGTCCACGATCCTGCGCCATATCCGCCACGGGCGCGTGCGCGACATCTATTCCGTGGGCGATGCCGAGGCCGAGGTGATGGAGGCGCAGGTCCTGTCGACCAGCCCCATGTCGGGCCGCGCGATTCGCGACATCGAATTCCCCGAGGGGGCGCTGCTGGGCGCAGTGCGCAAGGGCGACCGCGTGGTGAAGCCCACCGCCGACACCCGCATCGAAGAGGGCGACATCGTCCTGATCTTCGCCCTGACCCATGACGTCCCCGAGGTCGAGCGCCTGCTGCAGGTCTCGATCGACTTCTTCTGAGGGCGCCCGCGATGCTGCGCACCCTGTCCCGGCTGCCGCTTCTGATCCTGCTCAGCGCGGGGGTGGCGCTGATGATGCTGATCCCGGCCTCCTATGCCTCGGTGACGGATCACGACGCCATCGCGCGGACCTTCCTTTATGCCGCGCTGCTGATCCTGATCGTCGGCGGGCTGATCGGCCTTGCGACCCATGCCAACCCGCGTCCGCAGAAATCCCGCGAGACGCTGCTGACCATGCTGGGGGTCTTCGGCCTGCTGCCCGTGCTGATGGCCTTTCCCTTCGCCGAGAGCCTGCCCGATACCGGCTATGTCAACGCGTGGTGGGAAATGGTGTCCTCGCTGACGACGACGGGGGCTTCGCTCTATTCGGCGGACCTGCTGCCCGAACCGCTGCATCTGTGGCGCGCGATGGTCGGCTGGATGGGCGGGTTCTTCATCTTGGTCGCCGCCGTCGCCATCCTGGCGCCCCTGCGCGTCGGCGGGTTCGAGATCATGGCAAGCCCGTCTGGCCGCGAGGAATACCGCGAGAGGCTGCCGAAATCCTCGGACCCCCGCACGGTGCAGCCGCATCTGTCGGACCCGGTCTATGACAGCCCGCTGGCCGATCCCGCCCTGCGCCTGCTGCGCGCCGGGGCCGAGGTGGGGCCGATCTACCTGGTGCTGACGCTGGTCCTGTGGGTGGGGCTGCTGCTGCTGGGCGATCCCTCCTTCCTCGCGCTGACGCGGGCGATGGGAACGCTGTCCACCTCGGGGATCTCGCCCGTGGTCGGCCCGCCGGGCGAGGTGTCGGGCGTCGCCGGAGAGATGCTGGTCTTCGTCTTCCTCGTGCCCGCGCTGTCGCGGCGCTTCTGGCCGGGCGGGGCCGAGCTGCGCGCCACCGACAAGCTGCGCGACGATCCCGAACTGCGCATGGCGTTCGGGCTGGTCGCGCTGGTGACGGCGGTGCTGTTCCTGCGCCACTTCCTGGGCGCGATCGACCTGGGCGACCAGCGCCCCGACCCGCTGCAGCGCATCGCATCGGGGCTGTCGGCGCTGTGGGGGGGGATGTTCAACGCGCTCAGCTACCTGACGACGACGGGCTGGAACTCGGTCAGCTGGCAGGGCGCGCGGTCCTGGTCGGGGCTGACCGCGCCGGGTCTGATCCTTGCGGGGCTGGCGATGATGGGCGGGGGCGTCGCCACGACCGCGGGCGGGGTCAAGCTGCTGCGCGTCTATGCCCTTGCCCGCCACGGAGAGCGCGAGATGGAGCGCATCATCCACCCCAGCTCGGTCTCGGGCGGGGGGCGCATCGCAAGGCGCCTGCGCCGCGAGGGGGCCTATCTCGCCTTCATCTTCTTCATGCTGTTCGCCACCTCGATCGCGGTGGTCGTGTCGCTGGTTTCGATCCACCAGATCGAGTTCGAGACCGCGACGATCCTGTCCATCGCCGCCCTGACGAATACCGGCCCGCTGGCAGGCGCGATCCCCCTGACGCCCGCATTCGAGGGGACGGCGGGCATCGCCTCGGCCCCGTGGGAGGGGTGGTCGGGCCTGCCCGACTTCACCAAGGGGGTGCTTGCCATCGCGATGATCATGGGACGGATCGAGACGCTGGCCCTGCTGGCCCTGCTGTCGCCGGAATTCTGGCGCCGCTGAGGCCGCAGGGTCGCAACATGTCGATAATATGATGGTTCTTGCCCGGCGTGCTTGCATGGGGTGGCGCTACGGCCTAAGTGTTGAACCGATCGGGACAGTGACAAACGGACGACAGATAATGGCCGGTGAAAAACAGAACCTTCAGGACGCATTTCTCAATCATGTCCGCAAGGCGAAGGTGCCTGTCACGATTTTCCTGATTAACGGCGTCAAGCTGCAGGGCGTGATCACCTGGTTCGACAATTTCTGCGTCCTCCTTCGTCGCGACGGACAGTCGCAGCTGGTCTACAAGCATGCCATCAGCACGATCATGCCGGGCCAGCCCATCAATCTGTATGAATCCGAGGACTGATTGGCCGAGCCGACCTCTACCGAAGCCAAGCCGACCCGCGCCTATGTAATCCACCCCGACCTGGGCAATTCGCGCACGCAGCGGCGACAGCCCGAGCATGCGCTGGCCGAGGCCGTGGCGCTTGCCCATGCCCTGCCGGGCATTGAGATCGTGGGCGAGGAAGTGGCGCGGCTGCGTGACCCCAACCCCGGAATGCTGTTCGGCAAGGGCAAGCTTGCCGAGATCCGAGAGCGCCTGGAGGCCGTCGAGGCCGAGCTGGTGCTGATCGACGGTCCGGTGACCCCCGTCCAGCAGCGCAACCTGGAAAAGGACTGGGGCGTCAAGCTTCTGGACCGGACCGGGCTGATCCTGGAAATCTTTGCCGACCGTGCCCGCACCCGCGAGGGCGTGCTGCAGGTGGAACTGGCCGCGCTGTCCTATCAGCGCACGCGGCTGGTCCGCGCCTGGACGCACCTCGAACGGCAGCGGGGCGGTCTGGGATTCGTCGGCGGTCCGGGGGAAACCCAGATCGAGGCCGACCGCCGCGCCATCGACGAACAGATGACGCGCCTGCGCCGCCAGCTGGAACGCGTGGTCAAGACGCGCACGCTGCATCGCGCGGCGCGCGCCAAGGTGCCCTATCCGATCGTCGCGCTGGTGGGTTATACCAACGCGGGGAAATCCACGCTGTTCAATCGCCTGACCGGGGCCGAGGTGATGGCCAAGGACATGCTGTTTGCCACGCTGGACCCCACGATGCGCGCGATCCGCCTGCCCGATGCGGGGGGCGGCAATTCGGGCCGCAAGATCATCCTGTCCGACACGGTGGGCTTCATCAGCGACTTGCCGACCGAACTGGTCGCCGCGTTCCGCGCCACGCTGGAAGAGGTGCTCGAGGCCGATCTGATCCTGCATGTCCGCGACATCAGCCACCCCGAGACCGAGGAACAGGCCGGCGACGTTGCCGACATCCTCGAAAGCCTGGGCGTGGACGAGGACGTGGCCCTGATCGAGGTCTGGAACAAGATCGACGCGCTTGGCCCCGAGACCCGCGCCGCCCTTCAGCGGACCGATGCGCGGACCGAAGGGGTGCAGGCCGTCAGCGCCCTGTCGGGCGAGGGGCTGAACGCGCTGATCGGCGCGATCGAGACGCATCTGGAACAGGCGCTGGACGAGGCGCGCGAGGAGGCTCAGGTCGTGCTGGATTTTGCCGACGGTCGCCGTCGCGCATGGCTGCACGAGGCCGGTGTCGTCGAACGCGAAGAGGCGGTCGAGGATGGCCTGCGCCTGCATCTGCGCTGGACCGCAAGACAGCGCGCCGGTTTCGAGGCGTTGGATCAGCCGGACCAGGAATGAGAAAGGGGCCCGTAGGGGCCCCTTGTCGCATCTGGCAGTCGCTTCAGGCGGGCATCTCGTGCGCCCAGGGCGGGTTCGCACCCGCGCGCGACACGGTGACCGAGGCCGCCTGCGCCCCAAGCGTCAGCGCCGCCTTGATCTGTTCGGGCGTGATCGCCGCCAGCGCCGCCTTGGACAGCAGCCCCTGCTGGGACAGGCTGGCCATGAAGCCCGCATTGAAGGTGTCACCCGCGCCGATCGTGTCGGCGACCGTCGTGCGGACGGCGGGGGCATTGACGGTTTCGCCCGCCCAGAAGGCGCGTGCGCCGGTCTCGCCGCCCGTCAGCAGGACCATGCGCGGGCCGGATGCCAGCACCTTGCGGGCGGCATCCTCGGGGGTCAGGTCGGGATGCAGCCATTCCAGGTCGTCCGCCGACAGCTTGACGATGTCGGCCATGGGCAGGATGCGGTCCAGGCGGGCGCGGAAGGCGTCGGGCTGGGTGATGAAGAAGGGGCGGATGTTGGGGTCGATCATCACCACGCGGTCGCCGTGGTGATCCGCGATCAGCGATTCCACCGTCGCGCCGCAGGGATCGGGCACCAGGCTGATGCCGCCCGCGAACAGGGTCGTGACCTCGTCCGGCAGGGGGGCGATGTCGTCGCGCGTCATCATGCGCCCCGCCGATCCCTCGTCATAGAAGGAATAGCGCGCATCGCCGTTTTCCAGCGTCACCAGCGCCAGCGTGGTCAGCCGGTCGGTGCGCGGGCACAGATCGGTGTTCACACCGGCCTCGGCCAGGGGGCGCAGGATCTGTTCGCCGAAGGGGTCGCGGCTGATCGGCCAGAGATAGCCCGCATCGACGCCCAGACGCCCGAGCGCGATGGCCGTGTTGAACACCGCCCCGCCTGCCAGCGGGCGGAAGCTGCCGTCCTGCGGCACCATGTCGATCAGCGATTCACCGGCACACAGGATCATGGGTCCCCTCCATTGGCGTGGTTCTCAGCGCGTGAAATACAGGATAATCGCTAGCGCTACCAGCGCCGCGACCGCCGCACCGGCGATTTTCCATGCGGACCACGGACGTTCGCCCATGACGCGGCCGGACTGGCCGTTCACGACGAAGCGGAAGCTGCGCCCGTTATAGCGGTATGCGGCGGTCCAGATCGGCAGCAGGATGTGCTTGAACGTCTCGGCGTCGAATTCGCTGGCGATGCTGTCGATGCGCTGCCGGTCGCCGCCGATGTCGCGCCGCACGTCGCCCTCGATCACGCGGGCCATCTGCGCGCGGGCTGCGCCATGCCCGTCCGCAAGGGCGACGGTATAGCCCTCGGCCTCGAACCCGGCCAGGAAATCGGGGCGATAGACCGCAAGATGGGACAGGTCCCAAGGCGCCATCGCACCGGTGAAGCGCTGCGGCAACGCGGTCGAGGCAGGCACCAGAACGTCGTTGAAGCTTCGGGCCACGCGCCCCCGCGCCGGCCGCCAGCGGACCTTGGCGACGCGCCGGGCGACGCGGCGCGACTTGCCGTTCACCGTCTCGGTCACCCAATGGGTTTCGTAATAGACATCCCCCCGCTGCCCGGAATAGCGCGAGCGGCTGTCGGCATCGAAGGTCCAGAACGGCGAATAGACCCCGGTCAGGTGCTTGTCCTTGCGGGCATAGGCGACCAGCCCGGACGGCGCGAACCACAGCCCGCCCAGCCAGTCCGACATGGCCTTGCGGGCCTCGGCCTCGGTCAGGCGAAAGGGCAGCACGGCCTGCGGCTTGATCCGCCGCGTGGCGCCCGTATCGGTGACGACGGGCGTGGCGCAGAAGGGGCAGGCGCTTGCGTGATGCGTGTCGTCCAGATCGACCCGCGCCCCGCAATTGGGACAGGACAGGGTGCGGACCTCGTGGACGATGTCGCCGCCGTCGCGATCCAGATGCAGGCCGTGCTCCAGCGGGATCTCGGCCAGTTCGGGGGTCTTGTGGGCGGCATCCCATTGCAGGGCGGGGTCGGCAGGACCGGCATCCGGCTGGCGGCCCGGCGCGCGTGCATCGCCCGGACCGATGGGCTGCACATGGCCGCACCAGTCGCAGACCATTTCCCGCTGGCCCGGGCGAAAGCGCAGGCTGGCCCCGCAGCGGCTGCAGGGAAAGCGGTGTTCCTGCGTCTGATCCGTCATCTTCAGGCGTTGGGCAGGGGCGGCGGCATCATGGTGAACAGCTGCGCCAGCTCGTCGATCTCTTCGGCGGGCAGCCAGCCGTCCTGGCCGGGGGTCCAGACCAGCGTGTCGCGGGCAAAGCTGCCATCCGCGATCAGGCGACCCAGATGGCCGCGACCGAAGGGCCCCTGCGCCTGGCCGCCGATGGCGATGTGCCACACAGTCTCGACCGGCTTGCCGGGCAGGGGCGGGGGCGTGGACCGCGCGGGTTGGGGGGCGGGTTGCTGCGCCGCCTGCTGCGGAACGGCGCCCCAGGGGCCGCGCATGGTCGCGCCCATCGCGGCACCCATCGCCGCGCCGAAGCCCGCGCCCGCGCCGCCCTGGTTCTGCGCGGCGGACAGCATCGCCTCGGACGCGGCATATTGGCCGAAGCGGTCCAGATCGCCCACGATCCCCATCGAGGTGCGCTTGTCCAGCATGGCCTCGACCTCGGCGGGCAGGCTGACATTCTCGATCCAGAACTCGGGCAGGGCGATGCCATAGCTGTCGATCACCGGGGCGATGGCCTTGGCGACAAGCCGCGCCAGCTGATCGGTATTTGCGGCCATGTCCAGAACCGGGATCCCCGAGGAGGCAATGGCGCGCGAGAATTCCTGCACGATCACGTTGCGGATCTGGAAGGCGATCTCGTCGCGGGTGAAGTCGCCATCGGTGCCGACGATCTCGGACATGAAGCGGGCGGGGTCCGTCACCCGCATCGAATAGGTGCCATAGGCGCGCAGGCGTACCGGGCCGAATTCGGGATCGCGCGCGATGATCGGGTTGCGCGTGCCCCATTTCAGGTCGGTGAAGCGCGTCTTGTCGACGAAATACACCTCGGACTTGAAGGGGCTGCGGAAGCCGTGATCCCAGTGCTGAAGCCGCGTCAGCACCGGCAGATTGTTCGTTTCCAGCAGGTACAGGCCCGGCCCGAAGACGTCGGCCAGCTGTCCCTCGTGGACGAAGACGGCGGCCTGTCCTTCGCGGACGGTCAGCTTCGCGCCGTACTTGATCGCGCGTCCGACCGTGTCGAAGCGCGAGACCATCGTGTCGCGACCGTCATCGACCCATTCGATGATCTCGATGAATTCGCCGCCCAGAATGTCGAAGATGGACATGGCTTTCCCCCGTTCAGGCTGTCCCGCGCCCCATGTATGGGACGCGGGCGGCACGGGATCAAGCTTCGCGGGCCAGAAGCTCGGCCGCGATGCGGCGGACGATGGGACCGGCCTCGGCCTCGGTCATGCCGGGGCGCAGGCGGGGATCGTAGAGGATCTTCAGCAGCAATTCGTCGTGCCGGGTCAGCAGGGCGAATTCCTCGTCGTCGTTGAAGACCGAGGGCCGCGCGGCGGGGCTGTCATTCGACAGGCCCATGCCCTGCGCCAGTTCCTCGTGGATGCAGGAGGTCCGCAGCAAAGGCGGCAGCTCGGCCCGGATCACCGCGACGGCATGGACGTAATCCGAGGCACCGCCCCGGCTGTAGGCGAAGACCGTGCAGCTGATCGCGGCGGGCAGGCCGGTCAGCACGTCGATGTCGCGGGCGGGGATGCCGGGCACCAGCTCGGCAATGCGCGAGGATGCCTGGCGGCGCTCGTCCTCGGTCATGACCAGCACGACGAAATTGCCGCCGCTCCCGGTCAGCGACACGGGATGGCCCGTCGCGTTCGACAGCGTGCCGGCCATCTGCGCCAGTTCGGACCGCCACAGGGCGCGGTCGCCCGTATCCTTGCTGGTGCCGAAATCGGGCTGGATGCGGACCGGCTGCGACCAGCGCCGCAGCGGCGCGCTGCGGGCCTTCGCCACGATGCCGTCGGCGGTGGGGCTGTATTCGTCCTGCAGCGCGATGGCCATGAAGTTCCGGGCCAGCGTCTCGGCGTCGATGGGCGCGTCCAGCGGCACGCGATCGCGCCGCAGGCGGCCGCGCGTCAGCAGACGCGCCTCGACCGAGGCATAGTATTGCCGCTGCGCGTCGCTGACATCCGACCCCGTCGAGGCCGCGCTCTGGGCGTTGGTCTGACGGTTGCGTTCGGCACGGGCCTTGCGCAGCTCGGCCTGGCTGGGGCCGGGATCGGGGCGGGCCTCGCCCAGCCCTTCGGGGGTGGGCAGGGGCCGCGGCGACAGGGCGGGGTCGGCGCCCCGGTCGCAGGCCGCCAGAACCATCCCGCCGACAAGTGCCGCCAGAACGCCCGGACGCAGCCGGGCCAGCAATTGCGTCATGGTCAGACCGCCTTGCCCGGGGCCGGACGAGCGCGTGCGGCCGACAGCGTGTCGCGCAGCTCGCCCTCCATCCGGGTCAGTTCCTCTTCGGCGGCGCGACGGCGCGTGCGGCCTTCGTCGGCGATACGCAGGCTGTCCTCGATCGTCGCGATCAGCTGGGCATTGGCCGACTTGACGGCCTCGATGTCGAAGACGCCGCGCTCGGTCTCGGTGCGGATCTGGGCGTTGGCGCTGCGCAGGTTGTCGGCATTGCGGGTCAGCAGCTCGTTCGTCAGGTCGCCCGCCTCGCGGACGGCGCGCGCGGCCTCGGCGCTGCGCTGGATGGTGACGGCCTGCGCCAGCTGGGTTTCCCACAGCGGCACCGTGTTCACCAGGGTCGAGTTGATCTTGGTGATCAGCGACTTGTCGTTCTCCTGCACCAGCCGGATCGAGGGCAGCGACTGCATCGTCACCTGTCGCGTCAGCCGCAGGTCGTGGACGCGGCGTTCCAGGTCGTCGCGCAGCGTGCGCAGGTCGCGCAGCTCCTGCGCCTCCATCACCTGCTCGCCCTCGGGGCGGGCGGCGACCTCCTCGACCTTGGCGGGGATGACCTGCTGGTCCAGTTCGCGCAGCTTCGCATCGCCCGCCGCGATATAGAGCGCGAGTTCGTCGTAGAAGTTCAGCGTGCGGTCATAGAGCAGGTCGAGCGACTTGACGTCCTTCAGCAGCGTCTGCTCGTGGCTTTCCAGTTCGGCCGTGATGCGGTCGATCTGGGTCTGCACCTTCTCGTAGCTGGCGACGAACTTGGCGAAGGGCGCGGCGCGGCCCAGCAGCTTCTCCCACCAGCTGCGGGTGCGGCGCACGTCCAGCTCCTGGGTCGAGAAGCCGCGGATGGTGGTCACCACCTCGCGCAGGCTGTCGCCGGCGGGGCCTGCATCCTTGCTTTTGACATCGGACAGCATCTGCTGGCTGATCTGCTGCAGATCGCCTTGCGCGCGCGTGCCGAAACGCAGGATCGAGCCGCTGTCGCCCAGGTCGATCTCGTCCATGCGCTTGCGGATCTGCGCCTCGGTCGCGGGGTCGGTGGCGTCCAGCGCGGTCTCTGCGGGGGCGGGTTCGGGAAGGGCCGTCGCGGCGACCGTCTCGATATCTTCGCGCAGGGCCTCGGCGCGGCGGCGAATCTCGTCACTCATCACAAATTTCCCTGTTCTGCGGCGCGGACGACGATGTCGCGCCTTTCGCATCGCAGCATATCGGGGATATCGGGTTTCGCAACGTGACAAGGGGGCGAATTGATCGCCCCCTTGCAATCATGACACGTCAGGCGGCCTGGGACTTCGCCCCGAAGCGACCATAGAAGCTGTCGCCCTTCTCGGCCATCTCGCGCAGCAGGGCGGGGGCCGCGAAGCGGGCGCCGTGGCGTTCGGTCAGGCCGTCGCAGATTTCCACCGCGCGGGCGGCGCCCAGCATGTCCAGCCAGCCGAAGGGGCCGCCCGACCAGGGCGCGAAGCCCCAGCCCAGGATCGCGCCGACATCGCCTTCGCGGATATCCTCCAGCACGCCCGATTCCAGCGCGCGCACGGCCTCCAGCGTCTGGGCGAACATCAGGCGGTGCTGCACCTCTGTCAGTTCCGGCTGATCGTCCGCCTGCGGATAGCGGGCATCCAGTTCCCCCCACAGGCCCTGGCGCTTGCCCTTCTCGTCATAGTCGTAGAAGCCCGCATTCGCCTTGCGGCCCATGCGGCCCGCATCGGCCATGGCAAAGATCACCTCGTCGACGGCCCCGTCGGGATAGGCGTCGCCCATCGCCGCGCGCGTGGCTTTGGCGATCTTGACGCCCAGGTCGATGCTGGTCTCGTCGACCAGCTGCAGCGGCCCGAGGGGCATCCCCATCATCTTGGCGGCATTCTCGATCAGGGTCGGGTTCACGCCCTCGCCGACCATGCGGATGCCTTCGTTGATATAGGGGATGATGCAGCGGTTGGCATAGAAAAACCGTTCATCATTGACCACGATGGGCGTCTTGCGGATCTGGCGGACGAAATCCAGCGCCTTGGCGACGGCGCGGGGACCGGTCTCGCGGCCCTTGATGATCTCGACCAGCAGCATCTTGTCCACCGGGCTGAAGAAGTGGATGCCGATGAACTGCTCGGGGCGGCTGCTGGCGCGGGCCAGATCGCTGATCGGCAGGGTCGAGGTGTTGGTCGCGAAGATCGCATCCTGCGGGATCACGGCCTCGGCCTTCTTGGTCACCTCGGCCTTGACGGACGGATCCTCGAACACGGCCTCCACGATCAGGTCGCAGCCCTTCAGCGCGTCGTAATCGGTGGTGGCGGTAATGCGGCCCAGCACCTCGGCCTTCTTCTCCTCGGTCGATTTCTTGCGGCTGATGGCCTTGTCCAGCAGCCCTTCGGAATAGGCCTTGCCCTTGTCGGCGCTGGCCTGCGCCGCGTCGATCAGCACGACCTCGATACCCGCCATCGCGCTGACATAGGCGATGCCCGCGCCCATCATGCCCGCGCCCAGGATACCGACCTTGCGGACGGTCTGATCGGGGGCCTCGGGGCGGTTCGCGCCTTTTTCCAAGGCTTCCTTGTTGATGAACAGGCTGCGGATCATCGCGCTGCTCGACGGGTTCATCAGCACGTTGGTGAACCAGCGGGCCTCGATCTTGAGCGCCTGGTCGAAGGGCACCATCGCGCCTTCATAGACCGCCGACAGCAGCGCCTTGGCCGCCGGATAGACGCCCATCGTCTTGCCATGGATCATCGCGGACGCGCCGACGAAGGTCATGAAGCCCGCGGGGTGGAAAGGCTCGCCCCCCGGCATCTTGTAGCCCTTGGCGTCCCAGGGCTTGACGATATCGGCATCGGACGCGGCCAGCACCCATTCGCGGGCGGCGGTCAGCGGATCCTCGGAGACCTCGTCGATCAGGCCGGCAGCCTTGGCCTTCTTCGGGTCCGACAGCTTGCCTTCCAGCAGGAAGGGGGCCGCGGCCATCGCGCCCAGCTTGCGGGCAAGGCGGGTGGTGCCGCCCGCGCCGGGGAAGATGCCGACCATGATTTCCGGCAGGCCGATCTTGGCCTTGGCATTGTCGGCAACAAAGATGCGATGCGTCGCCAGCGGCAGTTCAAGACCGATGCCAAGCGCGGTGCCCGGCAAGGCCGCGGCGATGGGCTTGCCGCCCTTCTTGGTCTTGCGGTCCATGCCCGCGAGTTCAATCTTGCGCAGGAGGTGGTGCAGGCCCATCACGCCGTCGAACACGCCCTGCGCGCCACCGGCCTCTCGCATGCCAGCGATGACGTTCAGATCCATCCCGGCGGCGAAATCCTTCTTGCCGCTGGTGATGACGATGCCCTTGACGGCATCGTCGGCCAGCGCGTCGTCGATCAGGTCGCTGAGGGTGTTGGCGCCCTCCATCGACAGCACGTTCATGGATTTGCCCTGAACGTCCCAGGTGATGATCGCGGCGCCGTCGGCGCCTTTCTCCATCGTGAAATCGGTCATGGTCTGATCCCTCACACGCGTTCGATGATGGTGGCCGCGCCCATGCCGGACGCGATGCACAGGGTCGCCAGACCCACGTTCTTGTCCTGACGCTCCAGCTCGTCCAGCAGGGTGCCGATGATGATCGCGCCCGTCGCGCCAAGGGGGTGACCCATCGCGATCGCGCCGCCATTGACGTTCACCTTGGCCGGATCGACCTGGAAGGCCTGCATGAAGCGCAGCACGACCGAGGCGAAGGCCTCGTTCACCTCGAAGAGGTCGATATCGCCGATGGACATGCCGCTGTCGCGCAGGATCTTCTCGGTCACGGGGACGGGGCCGGTCAGCATGATCGTGGGATCGGTGCCGATCTTGGCGGTCGCGCGGATGCGGGCGCGGGGCTTCAGGCCGTGGGCCTTGCCGAATTCCTCGTTCCCGATCAGCACGGCGGCGGCGCCGTCCACGATGCCGCTGCTGTTGCCGGCGTGGTGGATGTGGTCGATGGCGGACAGGTGCGGGTATTTCAGCATCGCCACCTTGTCGAAGCCGGGCATCATCTCGCCCATCTCCTTGAAGGCGGGCTTCAGCTTGGCCAGATCGTCGATCGTCGTGCCGGGGCGCATGTATTCGTCGCGGTCAAGGATCGTCAGACCGTTCTGGTCGATGACCGGGACGATGGACTTGTCGAAGCGGCCTTCCTGCCATGCCTGCGCGGCGCGGCGCTGGCTTTCCAGTGCCAGGGCGTCGGCCTGGTCGCGGTCGAAGCCGTATTCGGTCGCGATGATGTCGGCGCTGATGCCCTGCGGCACGAAATAGGACTTCATCGCAAGGCTGGGATCGACCGCGATGGCCGCCCCGTCGCTGCCCATCGCGACGCGGCCCATCATCTCGACCCCGCCGGCGATATAGGCGCTGCCCGCGCCGCCCTTGATCTGGTTGGCGGCCAGGTTCACGGCCTCCATCCCCGATGCGCAGAAGCGGTTGATCGACAGGCCCGGGATGCGCTCGTCCAGGTCGGATGCCAGCACCGCGCTGCGCGCAAGGCAGCCGCCCTGTTCCTTGACCTGGGTGACATTGCCCCAGATCACGTCCTCGACCGCGTGACCTTCCAGGTTGTTGCGTTCCTTGACCGCGTTCAGCAGGCGCGCGGACAGCGCCAGCGACGTGACCTCGTGCAGGCTGCCATCGGGGCGGCCCTTGCCGCGCGGCGTGCGGGCGGCGTCATAGATGAATGCGTCGGTCATATGTCCTCCTCGGTCGCCCGGTCGGATGGATTGCCGGGCATCAGGTCATAGGGGTGTTTCCAGCCGGGCAGGGCGGCGATGCCGTCCAGCCAGCGGTCGATATTCTTCCATTCGGCGCGATCGAAGCCGAAGGGCTCGGGATAATAGAGGTAACCGCACAGCGCGAAATCGGCGATGGTCGGCCCGCCGGGGGCGACCCAGTCGCGATCCGCCAGATGCGCGTCCAGCACCTTCAGCGCGGCCAGCAGGCGCCCCTGAAGGAACTCGGCCGCGCCGACGGGCCGCTTGTTCTGCGGGATGAAGTTCAGCTGGAACCGTGCCGGCCCGCCCGAGGCCGAGACCTTGTGGTTGTCGAACATCAGCCAGCGCAGCGTCTCGTTGCGGTCGGTGCCCCAGAACTTGCCGTGCAGATCCGCGACATGCATCTGGATCACCGCCGATTGCGTCAGCGTCAGGTCCCCCTCGCGGAAAACGGGCACCTCTCCCATCGGGTTCAGCGCGCGGAATTCGGGGCCGCGCGCCTCGCCGTTGAAGAAGTCGACATAGACCGGTTCCCAGTCATGTCCCGCCAGCTGCAATGTCAGCGCCGCCTTGTAGGCGTTGCCGCTTTCGCCGAAGCACCAGAGCCTTGCCGTCATCTTCCCTCCGAGTGCCGGGGGCCCGGCCCCCGGTCCGTCATGGTTTCAGGGTTCTCAGAACGCTTCCGCCTCCAGCGCCATCACGGTGTCGGCGCCCGACTGGATGCGCGCCAGGTGCGTGGCGGTCATGGGCAGCTGCCGCTTCATGTAGTAGCGCCCGGTCGCCAGCTTGGTGCGATAGAACGCCTCGTCGGCGGTGCCCGCGTCCAGCGCGGCCTGCGCGGCGACGGCCATCTGCGCCCAGACCAGGCCGAAGGTCACGTGCCCGAACAGGTGCATGAAGTCGTAGCTGCCTGCCAGCGCGTCGTCGGGGTTCTTCATCCCGCGTTCCATGAAGAACATGGCAGCGGTCTGCAGATCCTTGGACGCGGCCTTCAGCGGCGCGATGAAGTCGTCGGCCAGCGGGCCTTCGGAATGGTCCTTGCAGAAGGATTTCACCATCTCGAAGAAGGCCATGACATGCTTGCCGCCGTCCTGCGCCAGCTTGCGGCCGACAAGGTCCAGCGCCTGCACGCCGTTCGCACCTTCGTAGATCATGGTGATGCGCGCATCGCGGACGAATTGCGACATGCCCCATTCCTCGACATAGCCGTGGCCGCCGAAGACCTGCTGGGCAAGGATCGTGGTCTCCAGGCCCTTGTCGGTCATGAAGCCCTTGATGACCGGCGTCATGAGCGAGATCATGCCCTCGGCATCCGCATCATTCGCCATGTGGCTGCGGTCGATCAGGTGCGCGCCCCACAGGGCCAGCGCACGCGCGCCTTCCAGGAAGGATTTCTGGTCCATCAGGCTGCGGCGGATGTCGGGATGCACGATAAGCGGGTCGGCCGGACCGGCGGGGTTCTTCGCACCGGTGACGGCGCGGCCCTGCAGGCGGTCCTTCGCATAGGCCAGCGCGTTCTGATAGGCGGGCACCGCGCAGGCATAGCCCTGCAGGCCGACGCCCAGTCGGGCCTCGTTCATCATGGTGAACATGGCGCGCATGCCCTTGTGCAGGTCGCCCAGCAGCCAGCCCTTCGCGCCGTCATAGTTCATGACGCAGGTGGCGTTGCCGTGGATGCCCATCTTCTCTTCCAGCGAACCGACCGAAACGCCGTTGGCCTGGCCAAGCGATCCGTCCTCGTTCACGAGGAATTTCGGCACGATGAACAGGCTGATGCCCTTGGTACCCTCGCCGCCGCCGGGGGCCTTGGCCAGCACCAGGTGGATGACGTTCTCGGCCAGGTCGTGATCGCCGGCGGAAATGAAGATCTTCTGGCCCGTGATCAGATAGCTGCCGTCGTCCTGCGGTTCGGCCTTGGTGCGCAGCATGCCCAGGTCGGTGCCGCAATGCGGCTCCGTCAGGTTCATGGTGCCGGTCCAGTCGCAGGTGACCATCTTGGGCAGATAGGTCTGCTTCTGTTCGTCCGTGCCATGGGCATGGATCGCCGAATAGGCGCCATGGGTCAGGCCCTGGTACATGTTGAAGGCCATGTTGGCGCTGACGAACAGCTCGCCCACCGCGGTGCCCAGCACGTAGGGCATGCCCTGGCCGCCATATTCGGGGTCGCAGTCCAGCGCGGTCCAGCCGCCTTCCTTCATCGCCTCGAACGCCTTGTCGAAGCCTTCGGGCGTGCGGACGACGCCGTTCTCCAGCACGCAGCCCTGTTCGTCGCCGACGCGGTTCAGCGGCGCCAGTACCTCGGAGGACAGCTTGCCCGCGGCATCCAGGATCGCCTCGGTGAATTCGGGATCCAGATCGGAATGGCCGGGCAGGTCGGATTGCGACAGCTTCAGCAGGTCATGCAGCACGAATTGCAGGTCGCGGACGGGCGGTTCATAGATCGGCATGGCGTTACCCCGTGGGATGTTCATCTGTGTCGGCGACCAGCCGGCGTTCGGCATCCGCGATCTGCCTGCGCAGATCGTCGATGGCGATGCTCAGCTCGGCGTATTGACGCTCCATGTCCGCCAGGCGGTCGCGTCCCACCTCGATCGTCGCGGCGATCTGGGTGCGGTTCACGCCACCGGGTTCATAAAGCTCGAGAAGCTGCCGTATCTGTTCGAGGCTGAATCCGAACCGCTTCCCGCGCAGGATCAACGTCAGGCGCGCCCTGTCGCGGCGGTCGTAGAGACGGTGCTGCCCCCGCCGCTGCGGGAAGATCAGCTCGCGCGCCTCGTAGAAGCGAAGCGTGCGGGGCGTCACCTCGAAGGCGTCGCACATCTCTCGGATGGTCATCAGCGTGTCGGACATCTGGCGGCTTCTCCTCCTTCACCGGCTTGTCGTCCTTGGGCTGAACATATGAGCAGGTTGACGCGAACGTAAGCGAGACGCCGCGTCACGATCCGCCTGCCGCCGCGTCAGCCCATGCGGCTCAGTTCCTCGGCGGTGGCGCGACGCAGCTCCTCCAGCTCGTCGCGGGCGCCCTGAAGGTCCCTGATCTGTTCGTCCAGCACGCCCAGCTGCCGTTCGGCCATCTCGACCCAGGTCTGGTACTGTTCGCGCGATCCCTGCTTGTCATAGATCAGCAGCCACTGGCGGATATCCTCCAGGCTGAAGCCGAAGCGGCGGCCACGCAGGATCAGCGTCATCCGCGCCACCTCGCGCGGGCCATAGTAGCGAGCGCGCCCTTCCTTGCGGGGCTGCAGCAGCTCGATATATTCGTAGTACCGCAGCGTGCGCGGCGTGACGTCGAATCGTGCGCACATTTCCTTGAAACTGAGTTCGTCCCCGGTCATCCGCGCCTCCTGTGGAATTTCCCTTGGCGTCAACTTAGGCAATCGGCGAACGCATCTCAACCGAATCGACGGGGTTGAGCCTTGCGCACGGGCAGGGATATTCATTCCAAAACGACAGGAGCACCCATGTCCGAGGACCGTCCGGCCCCCGATGCCGCCCAGAGGGCCGAGCTTGCCCAGGCCTTCATCGAGCAACTGCCACATGCAAAGGCGCTGCAGATGCGCGTGGACGAGATCGGCGCGGGCCGTGCCGTCATCTCGATGCCCTGGGCCGAGCATCTGGTCGGCGATCCGCATACGGGCGTGATCCACGGGGGCGTCATCTCGGCGCTGATGGATACCTGTTCGGGTGCGGCGGTCATGTGCCATCCCAGCCAGCCGCGATCCACCGCGACGCTGGACCTGCGCATCGACTACATGCGGTCGGCCACGCCGCGCCAGCGCATCACCGCGCGTGCCGAATGCTATCACATGACCCGCAGCGTGGCCTTCCTGCGCGCCGTCGCGCTGGACGAGGACGGCGGAAACCCCGTGGCGACCGCGACCGGCGCCTTCACGATCGAGAGGTAAGCCATGGGCGATCGCAACGAACCGCTTCACCAGATCAAGTCCCGCCGCGATTCGGCGCTGAAGGCGCTTGTCGCGGGCGTGCCCTACATGCAGTGGCTGGGCGTGCAGTTCGACCGCCGCGGCGACGAGCTGACGGCAACCCTGCCCTTCGACGAGAAGCTGATCGGCAATCCGCGCCTGCCCGCGATCCATGGCGGCGTGACGGCGGCCTTCCTTGAAATGACCGCCATCATGGAACTGGCCTGGACCGCCATGTGGGAGGACATGGAGGCAGGCCGCATCGCCCCCACCGCCGAGGTGCCGGGCAGCGTGCCGCGCCTGCCCAAGACGATCGACTTCACCGTCGACTACCTGCGGTCGGGGCTGCCGCGCGACGCCTATGCGCGGGCGCGGATCATCCGGTCGGGCCGCCGCTATGCCAGCGTCCATGTCGAGACCTGGCAGGACAACCGCTCGCGGCTGATGGCGCAGGCGACGGGGCATTTCCTGATGCCCCAGCAATGAGCGGGGCCGAGCTGACCCGAAACCGGGTCCTGCATATCGCCGTGCCCATCGTGCTGTCGAACCTGACGGTGCCGATCCTGGGGCTGGTCGATACGGGCGTGGTCGGTCAGCTGGGCGCGCCCGAACCCATCGGCGCGGTGGGGATCGGCGCGGTGATCCTGGCCTCGATCTACTGGATCTTCGGGTTCCTGCGGATGGGCACGTCGGGGCTGGTGGCGCAGGCGCATGGCGCGGGCGACACCCCCGAGGTCGGCGCGCATCTGCTGCGCGCGCTGGTCATCGCCTTCGCGGCGGGGCTGGCCTTCGTCGCGTTGCAGGCACCGATCTTCTGGGCGGCCTTCCGGCTGGCCCCCGCCAGCCCCGAGGTCGAGAGCCTCGCGCGCGACTATCTTGCCATCCGCATCTGGGGCGCACCCGCGACGATCGGGCTCTATGCCCTGACCGGCTGGCTGATCGCGGTCGAACGCACGCGCGCGGTGCTGGGGCTGCAACTGCTGCAGAACGGGCTGAACGTGGCGCTGGACCTGTGGTTCGTGCTGGGGCTGGGCCTTGGGGTCGCGGGCGTGGCCTGGGCGACGCTGGTGGCGGAATTCGCGGGGCTGGGCGTCGGGCTGTGGCTGGCGCGTCCGGTCATCGCGCGGGCCATCGCCGCCGCACGCAGCGGGGCCACGCTGCTGGCGCGGGCCAAGCTGGAACGCTTCGCGCGCGTCAATGGCGACATCATGATACGCTCGGTGCTGCTGCAGGGCTGCATGACCAGCTTCCTGTTCCTGGGGGCGGGGCAGGGCGACGTGACGCTGGCCGCGAACCAGGTCCTGCTGCAATTCGTGACGCTGACGGCCTTCGCGCTGGACGGCTTCGCCTTCGCGGCCGAAAGCCTGGTCGGGCAGGCCGTGGGCGCGGGGCGCCCCGACAGGGTGCGTCGGGCATCGGTGCTGACATCGAAATGGGGGATTGGCGGCGCGGTCGTGCTGGGCCTGTTCTTCATGGCGGCGGGCGGGCCGATCATCGACCTGCTGACCACGGCACCGGGCGTCCGGGCCGAGGCGCGGCATTACCTGCCCTGGATCGGCATCGCGCCGCTGCTGGGGGCGGGGGCGTGGATGCTGGACGGCATCTTCATCGGCGCGACCCTGACACGAGAGATGCGCGTGGCGATGATCCAGTCGGTCGCGGTTTTCGTGCTGGGGGTGCTGCTGCTGCCGCCGGTGATGGGCAATCATGGGCTGTGGGCGGCGCTCATGGCGCTGAACGCCGCGCGGGCGGTCACGATGATCCGCCTCTATCCGAGGGCCGAGGCGGCAGCCGCCCCGGCCTGAACGCTCAGGCCTCGTCGGCGACCTGCCGGCGGGCCTCGGCGGTCAGCTCGGTCATCTTGGCGCGGATGGTGTCGGCATCGGCCTTGCCGTCCAGGTCGGCCGCCACCTTGCGGAACACGTCCTCCTCGCCCGGTTCCTCGAAGTCCGATGTCACCACGCTCATGGCATAGGCGCGGGCATCGTCGCCGGTCTTGCCCAGCAGTTCCGCCGCCCATTCGCCCAGCAGGCGGTTGCGGCGGGCCTCGGCCTTGAAGCGCAGCTCGGCGTCATGGGCGAACTTGGATTCATAAGCGCGTTCGCGATCGTCGAATGTGGTCATCGGACCCTCCTGCTGTCTTATCACACAGATATGGGCATGCGGACCCCGTGCAGGCAAGCCTCGTATTGCGTGTGGGGGGTGTTTCGCGATAAGGCGCGGCATCGGGGACATGCGAAAGGACGGTCGGGCCATGGCACCGCGGCGCAAGAAGATATACGAAGGCAAAGCGAAGATCCTGTACGAAGGCACTGAGCCGGGCACGCTGGTCCAGTACTTCAAGGACGATGCGACCGCCTTCAACGCGCAGAAGAAGGCCACCATCGAAGGCAAGGGCGTGCTGAACAACCGCCTGTCCGAGTTCTTCATGCAGGGCCTGACGAATATCGGCGTGCCGAACCACTTCATCCGCCGCATCAACATGCGCGAGCAGCTGATCCGCCAGGTCGAGATCGTGCCGCTGGAAGTGATCGTGCGCAATTTCGCGGCAGGCTCGCTGGCCAAGCGGCTGGGCCTGGAAGAGGGCACGATGCTGCCCCGTCCCATCGTGGAATACAGCTTCAAGAACGACGAGCTGGGCGATCCGATGGTGTCCGAGGAATATATCATCGCCTTCGGCTGGGCCACGCAGCAGGATCTGGACGACATCGTCAGCCTGGCGCTGCGCGTGAACGACTTCCTGTCGGGCGTCTTCTACGGCGCGGGCATCAAGCTGATCGACTTCAAGATCGAGATCGGCCGCGTCTGGGACAACGACTTCATGCGCCTGATCGTCGCCGACGAGATCAGCCCCGACAGCTGCCGGCTGTGGGACGTCAAGACCGGCCAGAAGCTGGACAAGGACGTGTTCCGCCGCGACCTGGGCGATCTGACGGACGCCTATACCGAGGTCGCCCGCCGGCTGGGCCTGATGCCCGCCAACACGACCAGCCTGAAACCGACCGCGATCAACTGAGAGGCCGCCATGAAAGCTCTTGTCACCATCATGCTGAAGGACGGCGTTCTGGACCCGCAGGGCGAGGCGATCCGCCACGCCCTGGGCGGCCTGGGCCACAAGGGGGTCGGCGGCGTCCGCCAGGGCAAGCTGATCGAGCTTGACCTGGATGCGACCGATCCCGAGGCCGCGAAGGCCGAGGTCGCGCGCATGTGCGAAGGTCTGCTGGCCAATACCGTGATCGAGAAGTACAGCATCGAGATCGCGCAGTAAGACCGGCTGACGCTGCGGCAATCTGCCAATATCGGCAGGTTGCCCGACATGCCCGGTTGCAAAACCGGCGCAATTCCCGCCCTATTCGCGGATGAACGACAGGAACGACATGACAGCAGACGCCGCCGCCCCGGTCATCGAGATCCGGGGGCTTCGCAAATCCTATGGCGACCTTCAGGTTCTGAAGGGCGTCTCGATGCGCGCACCGCGCGGCCATGTCATCAGCCTGATCGGATCGTCCGGGTCCGGCAAGTCCACGCTTCTGCGCTGCTGCAACCTGCTGGAGCAGAGCGAGGAGGGCGAGATCCTGTTCGAGGGGCAGCCCGTCCGCTGGAAGGGGCAGGGCCACGGTCGCCATCCGGCCGACCGCGCGCAGGTGCGCAGCCTGCGCACCAACCTGTCGATGGTCTTCCAGCAGTTCAACCTGTGGTCCCACATGACGATCCTGCAGAACGTCATGGAGGCCCCCGTCACCGTCCTGGGCGAGGATCGCGCCGAGGTCGAGACCCGCGCCCGCGCCCTGCTGGCCAAGGTCGGCATCGGCGACAAGTGCGACGCCTGGCCCGCCCAGCTGTCGGGCGGCCAGCAGCAGCGCGCCGCCATCGCGCGTGCGCTGTGCATGCAGCCCAAGGCGCTGCTGTTCGACGAACCGACCAGCGCGCTGGACCCCGAATTGCAGCAGGAGGTCGTCAAGGTCATCAAGGATCTTGCGGCCGAGCATCGCACCATGATCCTTGTGACGCATGACATGCGCCTTGCGGCGGATGTCAGCGACCATGTCGTGTTCCTGCACCAGGGCGTCATCTGCGAGGAAGGCCCGCCCGAACAGCTGTTCGGGGCCCCCAAGACCGACCGCCTGCGGCAGTTCCTGTCCGCGACGATGGCCGGCTGAACGAATAAAACCAACGGGAGAAAGACGAATGAAGAAGATCGTACTGACCGCCGCGATCCTTGCGATGGGTGCTGGCGCGGCCTCGGCCGAGACGCTGCGCATGGGCACCGAGGGCGCCTATCCTCCGTACAACTTCATCAACGATTCCGGCGAGGTCGACGGCTTCGAGCGCGAGCTGGGCGATATCGTCTGCGAGCGCGCCGAGCTGGACTGCACCTGGGTCACCAACGACTGGGATTCGATCATCCCGAACCTGGTGTCGGGCAACTACGACACCATCATGGCCGGCATGAGCATCACCGAAGAGCGCGAGGAGGTGATCTCGTTCACGCAGAACTACATCCCGCCGATCGCCTCGGCCTATGTGGCGCTGACGGACGATATCGACCCCGCGACCGCCATCGTCGCCGCGCAGGCGGGCACCATCCAGGCGGGCCACGTGTCCGAAAGCGGCGCGACGCTGCTTGAATACGCCACGCTCGACGACACGCTGGCCGCCGTCCGCAACGGCGAGGCCGACGCGGTGCTGGCCGACAAGGACGTCCTGACCCCGCATGTCGAGGAATCCTCGGGCGCGCTGGTCTTCGTGGGCGAGGACGTGGCGCTGGGCAACGGCATCGGCATCGGCCTGCGCCAGTCCGACGCCGAGCTGCGCGAGAAGCTGGACGCCGTCATCACCGAGCTGAAGGAAGATGGCACCATCAACGAACTGATCAAGAAGTGGCTTGGCGAAGACGCCACCGTCTACGAATGATCCAAGCGATGGCCGCCCCTTCGCGGGCGGCCTGAAGGAAGACCCGGTATGCTTGCCCGATGCGCCGATCCCGCCCTGCTCGAGGGGCTGCCTTGGCTGATGTGTTACCTCACATCGGGCAAGCACATGATGTTCTATGCCAGCTTCGGCACCGTGCTGCTGCTGCTGGCGATCACCGCGCCGCTGGCGCTGGCCTTCGGCTTCGGGGGCGCGCTGGCCTCGCGGTCGCGGATCGCGCCGCTGCGCTGGTTCGGCTGGCTCTATACCTCGATGGTGCGGGGCGTGCCCGACATCCTGTTCTTTCTGTTCGTGCCGATCGCGGTCGATCAGGGTCTGGAATGGCTGCGCCACAAGGCGCTGTGCGACAGCGACGCGCCGATCCGGCAGGGCAACGATTTCGTCGTCTGCGCCGCGGCCAAGCTGCCGCTCTCGACCGATCCGCAATGGGTGCACGAGGTCTATGGCTTCGCGCTGGCGGTGATGGCCTTCGCGGTGGTCTTCGGCGCCTTCGCGGCGAACGTGCTGGCGGGCGCGATGCGTGCCGTCCCCCGCGCGCAGCTTGAAACCGCCGAGGCCTACGGGCTGACGCAGCGCCAGGTCAGCCGCCGCATCCTGATCCCGCAGATGTGGACCTATGCCATTCCCGGCCTGTCGAACCTGTGGATGATCCTGATCAAGGCCACGCCGCTGCTGTTCCTGCTGGGGGTCGAGGATATCGTCTACTGGGCGCGCGAACTGGGCGGTGCCAAGACCAGCGCCTTCACCTATCCGCATCCCGACTGGCGGCTGTACTACTTCCTCGCGATCCTGGTCTTCTATCTTCTGATGACCTGGGGGTCCGAGCGTATCATCGGGCGGCTGACGCGCCGCCTGTCGTCGGGTCAGGCGACGCTTGCGGGCGAAGCCCTGCGCAAGGGGGCCGCATGACCTGCGCCGAAACCTTCTCGAACTATGCCCTGCGATCCATCGGCATGGGCGAACGCCTGCTGCCGCGATCGGATTTCGACCTGTGCCAGCAAGTCGTGCTGATCGGCTCGGGGCTGATCTGGAACCTGTATTTCGCGGTGCTGGCGCTGTTCGTCGGCTTCTTCATCGCGACGGGGCTGGCGGTCGCGCGGGCCGGTCGCAACACCCTGCTGCGCAAGCTGGCCGACGGCTTCATCTTCGTCTTCCGCGGCAGCCCGCTGTTCATCCAGTTCTTCCTGGCCTACGAGGCGCTGGTGATGCTGCCCCGCGCGGGGATCGAGATATTCGGGTTCACCGTCGCGACCAGCTGGCTGACCAAGGCCTGGGCAGGCGCGCTGATCGTGCTGATCCTGAATACCTCGGCCTATTCCGCGCAGATCTTCCACGGCGCGCTGATGTCGGTCCCCAAGGGCGATATCGAGGCTGCCGACGCCTACGGCCTTGCGGGCTGGTCGCGGTTCCGCCGCATCACCTGGCCCACCATGCTGCGCCTGGCCTGGCCCGCCTACACCAACGAGGCGATCTTCCTGTTTCACGCCACGACGCTGGTCTACTTCTCGGGCTTCCCGGCATTCCAGCAACGGGGCGACGCGCTGTACTATGCGAATTATTTCGCGGACCGCACCTTCAACCCCTTCGTGGCCTATCCGGTGGCGGCCGGGTATTTCATCGTCGCCACCTTGCTGCTGATCTGGCTTTTCGGCAGTGTGAACAAGCGCCTGAACCGACATCTTCCGGGGCAGGGCGGGCGCGTCAGGTACAGGCCCCAGCTGGTGAGATGATCCATGGAATGGTTGCGTGAACACCCCGAAGTCAAGACGATCCGCGTCGCGGCTGCAGATCTGAACGGGGTGGCGCGCGGCAAGCGCCTCGCCGCGCGTTATGCCGGCAAGCTGATGGAGGAGGGGACCAAGTTTCCCTTCTCGGTGCTGAACCTGGACATCTGGGGCGAGGATGTCGAGGACAGCCCGCTGGTCTTCGAATCCGGCGATCCCGACGGGCTGCTGATGCCGACGGAACGCGGCTTCCTGCCGATGCCGTGGCTGGACGCGCCGACCGCGCTGCTGCCCTTGTGGATGTTCCATCCCGACGGGCGCGCCTACGAGGGCGATCCCCGCCAGGCGCTTGCCCGCGTGGTCGAACGCTACGAGGCTGCGGGCCTTGTGCCCGTCGTCGCGACCGAGCTTGAATTCTTCCTGATCGACGACAGCGGCCGCCAGCTGCGCGTGCCCCCCAGCCCCCGTTCCGGCAAGCGCCGCACGGGGGGCGAGGTCCTGAGCCTGCGCGCGCTGGATGCCTTCGACCAGTTCTTCACGCAGCTCTACGAAGCCTGCGAATCGATGGACATCCCCGCCGATACCGCCATCTCCGAGGCCGGGCTGGGCCAGTTCGAGATCAACCTGATGCACCAGGCCGATCCGCTGAAGGCCGCCGACGACACCTGGCTGTTCAAGATGCTGGTCAAGGGGATCGCCCGCAGCTACGGCTTTGCCGCCAGCTTCATGGCCAAGCCCTACGAGGCGTTCACCGGCAACGGGATGCACATGCATTTCTCGGTCCTGGACAAGGACGGGCGCAACATCTTCGACGACGGGACCGAGCGTGGCACCGACCAGCTGCGCCACGCCGTCGCGGGCTGCCTGCGCGCCATGCCCGGATCGACGCTGCTGTTCGCCCCGCACGAGAACAGCTATGACCGCCTGGTGCCGAACGCGCACGCGCCCACCGGCATCGGCTGGGCCTACGAGAACCGGACCGCGGCGATCCGCATCCCGTCCTCGGGGCCGAAGGCCCGCCGGATCGAGCATCGCGTGGCGGGGGGCGACGTGAACCCCTATCTGACCATCGCGGCGATCCTGGGGGCGGCGTTGAACGGCCTGGAAGACCGGCTGGAGGCGCCCGCGCCCTTTACCGGCAACGCCTATGACAAGAACCTCGAGCAGCTTCCGACCGATTGGGGTTCCGCGATCGAGGCCTTTGCCGAATGCCCCGAGATGCGGCGCATCTTCCCGCAGCACCTGATCGACAACTATCTCATGACCAAGCGGCAGGAACTGTTCTACATGTCCGAGCTGTCGGACGAGGAGACGGTCGAGCTGTATCTGGACACGGTCTGATCCAGCAGCGCGGCGGTGTCGCGGATGATCCCTTCCGCCACCGCCAGACGACTGGGCCGCTGACGCCCCGCCAGCCCGATCAGCCATAGCGGCTGGTGCACGGGGACGGGCAGGGGACAGATCGCCAGCCGGTCGCGGCTGGAGCTGCCGTCGATGCCGCTGCGGGGCAGGATGGTCCAGCCGATCCCCTGCGCCACCGGCAGGGGAATCTGGCCGATCTGGTTCACATGCATCCGCTGGCGCAGCCTGTCGCCGCCCGGATGATCGGCGAAGTTCGGCCCCAGCAGCAGGTCCGCCAGCATCGCGGCATCCGGATGCCCGACAAGCCCGCGTTCCTGCAGATCGTCGATGCCCCCCGGGATCGACGCGTCGCGCGGCAGGATCAGGCACAGCTCCTCCTGGCCGATGGGCTGCGCCTCGATCCGGGGATGGGCCGGATCGGCATGCAGCACCCCCAGATCGAAGCGCGCGGACAGCACGCCCTCGACGATGCTGCGCTGCGGGGCGGCCTCGAGCGTGACGGACAGGTCGGGGCGGGGGGCCGCATGGGCGATCAGGCGCGGTCCCAGCATCAGCGCGAAGCTGCCCGAACAGCCGATCGCCATGCCGCCCCGGTCGGGGTCGTCGCCGCGCAGCCTGTCGCGCAGGGCGCGTTCCTCGTCGTGGCGGGCCTCGGCAAGGTCGCGCAGGGCGCGGCCCGCCTCGGTCGGGACGAACCCCTTGCCCTGTCGCAGGACCAGCTCGGCCCCGACCTGACCTTCCAGCTTGCGCAGGTGCTGCGAGACGCCGGGCTGCGTCATGTTCAGCGCCCGCGCGGCGCGGGTCGCGCTGCCGGTCCGGCACAGGATGCGGAAGGTCTCGAGCCAGGTCGCGTTCAGCATGGCAAACGTATCGTTATGAATAATGCGATGAATGATAATTTGATGTTCGCGCAGTTCAAGTCCATTTTCATCCCAGAACTTATCAGGCGCCGTGTCGCATCGCGATCCGGACCAATCACACGAAAGGAGCGATCATGTATCCTCGCAGCTTCAGCCATATCGGCCTCTCGGTTCCCGACCTCGACAAGGCCGTCGAATTCTACCGCGACGTTCTGGGTCTCTATGTCATCATGGGTCCGACCGAGGTGACCGAGGATGACAGCGACATCGGCACGATGTGCACCGATGTCTTCGGCCCCGGCTGGAACCGCCTGCGCATCGCGCACCTGGCGACCTCGGACCGGATCGGCCTAGAACTGTTCGAGTTCGACGGCAACCGTCCCCCCGAGGAGAACCTGGACTTCCGCCGCCACGGCACCTTCCACTTCGCCATCCAGGACCCCGACGTCGAGGGGCTGACCGCGAAGATCGTCGCGGCGGGCGGCCGTCAGCGCATGCCCATCCGCGAATACTTCCCCGGCGAGAAACCCTATCGCATGGTCTATGTCGAGGATCCGTTCGGCATCGTCTTCGAGCTCTACAGCCACAGCTACGAGCTGACCTATTCGGCCGGCGCCTACGACTGACGGCTGCGTCTTGCAAGGACGCGGGCAGGGCCGATAGAAGGCGGCAGAACCGATGCAGGGGGATGCCGCATGAGCCGCAGGATGGAACAGTTTCACGATGTCCAGGGCATCGCCTTCGGGATCGTGATGACAAGCCTCGGCGTGCTGTTCCTCGAATCCTGCGGACTGGTCACGGGCCAGCTTGCGGGGCTGTCGGTGCTGGCGTCATTCGCCACGCCGCTGTCCTTCGGGCTGGCCTTCTTCGCGCTGAACCTGCCCTTCTACGTGCTGGCCTGGCGCAAGCGCGGCCCGGCCTTCACGATCCGCACGCTGATCGCGGTCGCGGGCATATCCACGCTGTCGCCGCTGCTGGGGCGGCTGATCACCTTCCAGACGCTGCCCGTCCCCCTCGGCGCGATCCTTGCCGGCTGCTGCATCGCCATCGGGTTGATCGCGCTGTTCCGCCACAAGGCCAGCGCAGGCGGGATCGGCATCCTGGCGTTGTGGCTGCAGGAGACGCGCGGCATCAAGGCGGGTTGGGTGCAGATGGGCTTCGATGCCGTGATCTTCGGCATGGCGGCCTTCGTGCTGCCGCTGGACCAGTTCATGTGGTCGCTGGTCGGCGCGGTGATCCTGAACCTGCTGATCGCCTGGAACTTCCGCCTGCCGACGCCTGCGCAGCCCTAGGCGATCACCGCGCCCAGCAGCGCGCTGGCGGCGACGACCGCCCAGGGCGGCAGCCGCCACGCGACCAGCGCGAGGAAGCCCGCAAGGGCCAGCGCGAAATCGCCCATCCCGCCGATGGCCCCCGTGAAGACCGGATCATAGAGCGCGGCCCCCAGGATGCCGACGACCGCCGCATTCGCGCCCTGCATCGCCGATTGCGCGTGGGGTGCGCGACGCAGCCGGTCCCAATGCGGCAGCGCGGCCACCAGGATCAGGAAGCCCGGCAAGAAGATCGCGCTCAGCGCGATGGCCGCGCCGGGGATCCCGTCGATCGCCGCGCCCAGATAGGCCGCGAAGGTGAACAGCGGCCCCGGCACCGCCTGCGCCGCGCCATAGCCCGCAAGGAAGCTGTCCCGCCCCAGCCAGCCATTGCCGACGGTCGCCTGTTCCAGCAGCGGCAGCACGACATGCCCGCCGCCGAAGACCAGCGCGCCTGCGCGGAAGAAGCCCGTGAACAGTCCCGATCCGATCAGCAGCGGCAGCGCCAGCAGCAGTGCGAAGCCGATGGCCGCCGCCCTTGCCTGGCCGCGCGTGACCGGCATGGCGGGCGAATGTCCCCCCGGGCTCGGTTCGCCGCGGTTCAGCGCAAGCCCGGCAAGCGCGCCCATGAGGATCGCCGCGATCATGCCCACCGCCGTCGGCAGCAGCGCCAGCAGCACGACGGCAGCCACCGCGATGGCCGCCCGTTCGCGATCCGGGCAAAGGCTGCGCGACATGCCCAGCACCGCCTGCGCGACGATGGCGACGGCGACGATCTTCAGGCCCGTCAGCGCGCCACCCCCCGCGCCCCAGCCCATGGCGAAGATCGCAAGGATCAGGGCCGAGGGCAGGGTGAAGGCCAGAAACGCCGCCGCCGCGCCCCTCCACCCCGCGCGCATCAGCCCAAGCGCGAAGCCGACCTGGCTCGAGGCCGGACCCGGCAGGAACTGGCACAGGGCAACAAGGTCGGCATAGGCGCGGTCGTCCAGCCATTGCCTGCGGGTCACCAGCTCGTCCCGGAAATAGCCCAGATGCGCGATGGGCCCCCCGAACGAGGTCAGACCCAGCCGCAGGAACACGCGAAAGACTTCCGATGGGGTGCCGGGTCGGGTCATGGCTTCCTCTCGTGTCGAACGGGGCGACCATGCGCCGGGGACGGGCCTTGCGCAACGGGCGTTTGCGACGTGGCAGAACGGTGACAGGCTCAGGCCAGGTCCGCCGCCTGAAGGATGCGGGGGATGTTCTTCTTCAGCTTGAAATAGCCCGCGGTCGCATGGGGCCAGACAAGGTCGTCCCAGTCGCGCCGCATCTGCCGCAGCACGATGCCCGCACGGTCCAGCGTCGGGGCGGCGTCGTCCAGCCAGTCGCGCATGGGGCCTGCGGGCACGTAAGGCGTCACGATCTGGCGCACGCCGATATCCGCCGCCCAATCGACCAGCACTTGCGGATCGCCCGCGTGCAGTGTCCTGACCGGGCCGTCATGGCGACGGGCGGCATCGGCAAGGGCGGCCTCCTCGAACGCGCGGACCATCGGCGCGACGGGTTCGCAGGACCGCAGATGGCTGCCGGCAAGCGTCGCCGCGCCACTGATGGGGCAGGGCCATGCGTGATCCTCGGGGCGGCAATCCTCAGCCGTGATCAGCAGGCCCGCGGGCATTTCGGGCAGGAGCGGCGCGGGGCGGGGCAGGGGGATGCGCGGCGGGGGCGGACCCTCGGACAGGGGCGGGGCCTCGGACGCAAGGCCCGTCGGGCGGAAGTGGCCATCGGTGAAGCGCGCGATGTTGTCGGGATCCGCGCGATAGGACTTGCCCTGGCTGTGCAGGCCCGCGACCCACCTCCAGGACAGCGTGTTCGATGCCGCGTCCCCGTCCAGCAGGTGGCGCAGGAAGAAATCCGCGCCCCGCCGCCAGTCCAGCCGCAGCGTGAAGATCCAGATCGAGGCGAACCACATCCGCGCATGGTTGTGCAGATATCCCGTCGCGACCAGTTCGCGCACCCATGCGTCGAAGCAGTCGATGCCGGTCCGCCCCCGCATCGCATCCAGCGTCCGGTCGTCGGGCAGGGCGGTCGGTCGGGCATCGGTCCAGACTTGCGGGCGCTGTTCCAGCCAGCCCTTGAAATAGCTGCGCCAGAAGACCTCGTCGATGAACTTGGCGGCCTGTTGTCCGTGGGCATCCAGCGCGGCGGCGATGCATTCGCGTTCCGTGACCAGCCTGTGTCGCAGCGCGGGCGACAGGCGCGACACGTGCCGATGCGATCCCGGCCCCAGGTCCAGACCGCGATTGCGGGCATATTCGGCGCCCGCATGCGGGATGAAGGCATCCAGCATGTCGCGCGCGCGCTGTCGCGTATCGGGCCAGTCGGCCATGGTGACATTGTCCATCGCACGATGCTGAAACCGCCATGGGACGATCGCAAGCGCGCAGAATGTCGCGGACGATAAACCTTTTCGTAAAAAGCGATTCTTTCGAATTCTATCCAGCACGGGACGCGGCGCCTACGCTTGGCCTATGCAGTTCCTGCAACCTATGCGAAAGAAGTGCAGGATGAGGATTGTATCTGGCGGCAGCCCCATGCCCGATTGGTTTCCGGCGCTTTGCCTTGGTTTCGTGCTTCTGGCCGTTCTGGTGACGGTCCAGGTGACACGACCTGGGGTTGATGGCCAGTTCCTGATCGTCACCGATCCCCGCGCGGGCGATCTAGGGCTGATGGATATCGCCTGGCGTGCGGGCGGCGGGCTGCTGCGCAGTGGGACCATTCCGGGCACGGGAATCGCGCTGTCGGACGATCCGGGCTTTGCCGCGCGCCTGCGGGCCGAAGGTGCATGGCTGGTGCTGCCCAATGCGGCGGATCTGGGCTGCGCATCGGGCGGGAACACGGCATGAGATCCGAACTCGACAAGCTGCGCACGCGCTTCGGGGCGATGCTGGTCCTGCTGTTCTGGGCGCATGTCCCGGTGATGGCGCTGGCTGCCACGATGACGGACCGGATGCCGGTCTGGATCGCAGGTGGCGTGTCCGTGGCGCTTGCCGTGACCTATCAGCTGGCGTGGCGGGCCTGGGGCATCGCCCCCCGCACGCGATACCTTGCCGCCGTCGCGCTGGTCGCGCAGCCCGCGATGCTGCTGCTGATCCTTCGCGGCCATCCCTGGCAGATGGACATGCACATGTATTTCTTCGCGCTGCTGGCGTTGAACCTGGGATGGTTCGACCGCGGCGCGCTGCTTGCGGCGGCCATCGCGACGACGCTGCACCATCTTGTCCTGTCCTATGTCCTGCCAAGCGCCGTCTTCTCGAACGGAGGAGAGTTCGGCCGCGTCATGCTGCACGGTGGCATCGTGGCCTTCCAGACAGTGGTCCTGCTGTGGGTGCGGGACCGGACGGTCGATTCCTTCGTCGACCTGTCGCGGGTGCGTGATGAACTGGCCGCCAAGGGCCGCGCCCTGCAGGAACGCACCACCGAGGCCGAGGCCGCGACCCGCACGAAGAGCATGTTCCTTGCGAATATGAGCCACGAGATCCGCACCCCCATCAACGCGGTGCTGGGCTTCTGCCACCTGTTGCAGCGCAGCCCACTAGACGACCGGCAGCGCGACCAGCTGGGCAAGATCGCATCTGCGGGCACGGCCCTGCTGCGGCTGGTGAACGACCTGCTGGACTTCTCGAAGAACGAGGCCGGCAAGCTGCTGCTCGAACGACACGAATTCGACCTGCGCGCCGCCATTTCCGGCCAGGCCCAGCTGATGGCCGAGGATATGCGCAATCGCGGGCTGGACCTGTGCATCGCCATCGACGACGACGTGCCCGCCCTGATGCTGGGCGACGAGCTGCGCCTGAACCAGGTGATGCTGAACCTGCTGAGCAACGCGATCAAGTTCAGCGAGGACGGGACGATCGCCATCCACGCAAGGCTTGCGGAACGCGACGGCGACCTGCTGCGGCTGGAGGTTTCGGTCCGCGATTGCGGCATCGGCATGACCGAGGATCAGATCGGGCGCCTGTTCGCACCCTTCACCCAGGCGGACGCGACCACCACGCGCCGTTTCGGCGGAACGGGGCTGGGGCTGACCATCTGCCGCCAGATCGTGACGCAGATGCAGGGCTGGATCCGCGCCGACAGCAGACCCGGAGAGGGCAGCGCCTTCACCTTCTCGGTCATGCTCGAGGCCGCGCCGCCGCGTGTCGTGCAGCCCCGCCCGGAGGGCGGGCTGGAGGGCCGCCGCGTGCTGCTGGTCGAGGACAATCCCATCAACCGCGAGATCGCGCTGGCCCTTCTGACCGAGGCCGGGCTGGAGGTGGACTGCGCCGAGGATGGGCAGGAGGCCATCGAGAAGGTCTGGGCCCAAAGCTATGCCGCGGTGCTGATGGATCTGCAGATGCCGCGCCTGGACGGGCTGACGGCAACGCGGCGCATCCGGCTGCGGCACGACCGCAATGAACTGCCGATCATCGCCATGACCTCGCATACCTTCGACGAGGAGGGGCAGCGCTGCCTCGAGGCCGGGATGAACGATCACGTCTCGAAGCCCGTCGATCCGGATCGCCTGATCCGCGTGCTGATGCGCCATGTCGGGGGCGATGCGCCTGCAGCCGTGGCCGTTGCGCAGGCGGCTGCGGGATTGCCCCCCGCGCTGCCGCCCTTCGATCTGGATGACGCGCTGCGCCGGCTGGGCGGCAGGCAGGCGCTGCTGCGCAAGCTGATCGGCGATTTCGCCCGCGACCATGCCGATACCGCCCGGCGGCTGATCCTGGAGCTGGAGGCCGACCGCGAATCGGCCCACCGGCTGGCCCACAGCCTGAAGGGGGTGTCGGCCTCGCTGGGCCTGCCGGACCTGGCAATCGCCGCCGGTCGGATCGAGACCGCCATCGCAAAGGGCGAGCCGGTCGATCCGCTGATGCCCGAACTGGTCACCAACCTGGAAGCGGCGCTGGCCGCCGCCAACTCGCTGGCCCCCGTCGCGGCAGAAGCCGCCAGCACGGGCGATCCCGCCCAGGCCGAGGCGCTGAGGCAGAAGCTGAGCGACCTCATCCGCCGCCGCAGCCTTACGGCACGGCATTGCTTCGACGAACTGGCCGACGCGCTCCAGGTGGCCGGACCGGCCCGCGCGTCGCATCCCCTCTCCCTCGCCCTCCAACGTCTCGATTATGCCGCTGCCGCCGCACTGGTCGGGCCCTTCCCCTCGGAACCCGGAAACTGACATGACCGATCGCCCCGTCATCCTGATCATCGACGATGATCCCGCCAATATCGAGATATGCTGCGCCGCGCTGGACGACGAATACGAGGTCTGCTTCGCGCTGTCGGCATCGCAGGCCGTCGATCTTGCCCACGAGGTTCGCCCGGACCTGATCCTTCTGGATGTCGTCATGCCCGAGATGGACGGCTATGAACTGTGCCGCCGCATGAAGGCGGATAACGTTCTGGCCGATATTCCGGTGATCTTCGCCACGGGCCTGGGCGATGACGAGGCCGAGCTGCGCGGCCTTGCGGCGGGGGCCATCGATTTCGTGATGAAGCCAATCCGCCCCGCTTCCCTGCGCCAGAGGGTCGCGAACCATGTCCGCATGAAGCGGATGCGCGACAGCCTGGCCGATCAGGCGCTGACCGATGCGCTGACGGGCCTGGGGAACCGCCGGATGCTGGAACGGCGCCTGCAATCCGAATTGCGGCGCCTCGCCCGCGAAGAGGGCACGCTGGCGGTGATCCTGATCGATATCGACCACTTCAAGCGCTTCAACGACACGCATGGCCATCCCGAGGGCGATCGCTGCCTGCGCGAGGTCGGCCAGGCCATCGGGGCCTGCATGAAGCGCGGCGCGGATTTCGCCGCCCGCCACGGAGGAGAGGAGTTCGCCTGCATCCTGCCCGATGCCGACCAGGCCGGCGCGGCGCATATGGCCGAACAGATCCGCAAGCGGGTCGAGGGGTTGGGCATCGCGCATGGCGCATCCGATGTGGCCGGCCATGTGACCATCAGCGTGGGCGTCGCCTGGGGCATCTCCGAGCCGGGGCTGGACGCGGAATACTGGCTGACCGCGGCGGACCGGATGCTCTATCGCAGCAAGGGTGCGGGGCGGAACCGCGTCAGCTTCGAGGAGGTGCTGTCATCCGCGCGCGCGGCGACCGGATCGCAGGCCGACCAGCGCCGTGCGGCGCATTGATGCGATGATGGAATTTGGCGACCCCGGTAGGACTTGAACCCACAACCCCAGACTTAGAAGGTCCGTGCTCTATCCAGTTGAGCTACGGGGCCACGCGCTTCTCTTAGCCGCATGGCGCGGCGCAATCAAAGCGATTTTGCCTCAGATCGCGATGGTCATGAAGACCGAGTTCGGATCGGGGGCATAGCTGCCGAAGGGCGGGCATTCGGCAAAGCCCGCCTTGGCATAGAGACCGCGCGCCGCCGCGAAACTGGCCTGCGCCCCGGTTTCCAGCGACAGCCGCGTCAGGCCGCGGGCCCGCGCCTCGTCCACCAGATGCGCCAGCATCAGCCGCGACAGGCCCGCGCCGCGATGCTCGGACAGGACGTGCATGGATTTCAGCTCTCCCTCGGAGCCGCCGATCTGCTTCAGCGCGCCCATCGCGCAGGCTGCCCCGTCGATGCGCAGCACGAAGAAGCCGATGCTGTCCGACACCAGCGTCGTGCGCGGCATCATGTGGATCGATTCGGGTGGCGTATCGGCATGCATGGCCTGCGTGTGGCGTTCGAACAGCAGGTCCAGATCGGGGCTGCGCGGATCCTCGGGTGCGATGGCGATGTTCATTCGGCTTCCTTTGACCCTTGCGGCTGACCCTCTCGGATGGCTACCTTTCCGATGTCAGCAACATCAAGGTTTTTCATGCGTATCGGCATACTTCAATGCGGCCAGTCGCCTGCCCAGTTGAAGGACGGCTTGGGCGATTATCCCGACATGTTCCTGCGCCTTCTGGACGGGCGCGGCTTCGAGTTCCGCATCTGGCATGTCGAGGCGATGGAGTTTCCCGCCGACATCCACGAGGCGGACGGCTGGCTGCTGACCGGATCGCGCCACGGCGCCTACGAGGATCACGCCTTCATCCCCCCGCTCGAGGATTTCATCCGCCGCGCCTATGACGGTGCGGTGCCGATGGTGGGGATCTGCTTCGGCCACCAGATCATCGCGCAGGCCCTTGGCGGCAAGGTCGAGAAATTCGCGGGCGGCTGGGCCGTCGGCGCGCAGGATTACGATTTCGACGGCCGGAACGTCCGGCTGAACGCGTGGCATCAGGATCAGGTCGTGACCCGGCCCGAAGGGGCCGTGCCCGCCGGTCGCAACGCCTTCTGCGAGAATGCGGCCCTGATCTATGACGACCGTGCCTTCACCGTGCAGGCGCATCCCGAATTCGAGGACGCCTTCGTGCAGGGGCTGATGGATACGCGCGCCAAGGGCGTCGTGCCGCAGGACCTGCTTGACCGCGCCTCGGCCCGCATGGGCGAGGCGAAGGATACCGGTCTTCTGGCGGACCGGATCGAGGCGTTCTTCAAGGCCCCGAGGGCCGCAATGACGGGAAAGGGGGCCGCATGACCCAGTGGACCGACAAGGTGCCCCAGGCGGCACGGGACTACATGGCCGGCCGTCGCCTGGACGAGGTCGAGTGCATCGTGGCCGACATCGCGGGCGTCGCGCGCGGCAAGGCGATGCCCGCGTCGAAATTCGCCCGGCAGGAGAAGTTCTATCTTCCGAACTCGATCTTCCTGCAATCGATCACCGGCGAATGGGCGGACAACCCCGCGGGGGCCTTCACGGAACCCGACATGGTGATGACCCCCGATTTCAGCACCGCGACCGCCGCGCCCTGGACGGCGGACTGGACGCTGCAGGTGATCCACGACGCCGTGGACCAGCAGGGCAACCCGGTCCCGACCGCGCCGCGCAACGTGCTGAAACGCGTGGTCCAGCTCTATCGCGACAAGGGGTGGAACCCGGTCGTCGCCCCCGAGATGGAGTTCTTCCTGGTCGCGCGCAACATCGACCCGAACCAGCCGATCATCCCGCCCATGGGCCGGACCGGCAGGCGGGCTGCGGCGAAGCAGGCCTATTCCATGTCGGCGGTGGACGAATACGGCAAGGTCATCGACGACATCTACGATTTCGCCGAGGCGCAGGGCTTCGAGATCGACGGCATCCTGCAGGAAGGCGGCGCGGGCCAGGTCGAGATCAACCTCAACCACGGCGATCCGGTGGCGCTGGCTGACGAGATCTTCTACTTCAAGCGCCTCATCCGCGAGGCGGCGCTGCGCCACGACTGCTTCGCGACCTTCATGGCCAAGCCCATCGAGGGAGAGCCGGGCAGCGCCATGCATATCCACCATTCCGTCACCGACATGGAGACGGGGCGCAACATCTTCTCGGACGACCGGGGGCAGGAAACCGCGGCCTTCCTGCATTTCATCGGCGGCATGCAGCGGCACCTGCCGGCGGCGGTCGCGCTGCTGGCGCCCTATGTGAACAGCTATCGCCGCTATGTCCCGGACTTCGCGGCGCCGATCAACCTGGAATGGGGTCGCGACAACCGCACGACGGGGCTTCGGGTGCCGATCTCGGGGCCGGATGCGCGGCGGATCGAGAACCGGCTGGCCGGGATGGACTGCAACCCCTATCTGGGGATCGCGGCCAGCCTGGCCTGCGGTTACCTGGGCCTGATCGAGGCCGAGAACCCGCGTGCCGAATGCCTGGGCGACGCCTACATGTCGCGGGACGAGCTGCCCTACAACCTGGGCGACGCGCTGGACATCATGGCCGACAGCGCGCCCATGCGCAGCGTCCTGGGCGAGGATTTCTGCGCCGTCTACGAGGCCGTGAAGCGGAATGAATACAAGGAGTTCCTGCAGGTCATCAGCCCGTGGGAACGCGAACACCTGCTGCTGAACGTATGAACCTGCTGCATCTGAACGACGCGCCGGGGGCCTATCCGCCCAGCCTCTATGCGGCGCAGGCGGGGCCGCAGCCCGACCTGCCGCCGCTGCAGGGGGATCACCGCACGGATGTCGCGGTGATCGGGGCGGGGTATACCGGCCTGTCGGCGGCGCTGCACCTGGCGCGGCAGGGCCTGTCGGTCACCGTGCTCGAGGCGCAGCGCGTGGGCTTCGGGGCATCGGGGCGCAATGGCGGCCAGATCGGGTCGGGCCAGCGGCAAGAGGTCGACTGGCTCGAGGCGCAGCTGGGCCGCGACATGGCGCGCAGGCTGTGGGACCTGGCCGAGGAGGCGAAGTCCCTGACCCGCGCGCTGGCCGCCGAATCCGGCGTCCCCGTGCGCTTCGGCATCGCCCATGCCTGCCGGACGGACCCCGAGATCGCCCATGCCCGCCACATGGCCGATCACCTTGCGCGCAATTACGGTTACGACAAGGTGCGCCCGCTGGACCGCGAGGGGCTGGCGCAGGCCATCGGCAGCCGCGCCTATGCCGGCGGCGACGTGGATATGGGCGCGGGGCATGTGCAGCCGCTGGCGCTGGTCCTGGGCATGTCGCGGCTGGCGCGGGACGCGGGCGCGGTGGTCCATGAACGCTCCGAGGTGACGGGCATCGACCATGCGGCCCATGCCGGGCAGGACAGCACGGTCCGCACCGCGCAAGGCAGCCTGCGCGCGCGGCATGTGATCCTTGCGGCCAACGGCTATCTGGGCGGGCTGGACGGGCATGTCGCGGCGCGGGTCATGCCGATCAACAATTATATCGTCGCGACCCGCCCGCTTGGCGACGATTTCCCCGAGATCCTGCCCGACCGTTTCGCGGTGGCCGATACCAAGTTCGTCGTGAACTACTGGCGGCTGGACCATGAGCGCCGCCTCGTCTTCGGCGGGGGAGAGACGGTGACCTACCGTTTCCCCAAGGACATCTTCGCCACCGTGCGCCCGCATCTGCTGTCGGTCTATCCGCAGCTTGAGGGGGTCGAGCTGACCCACGCCTGGGGCGGCACGCTGGCGATCACCATGAACCGGATGCCTTGTTTCGCGCGACCGGCGGCGAACTGCCTGTCGGCCAGCGGGTTCTCGGGGCACGGGGTGGCGATGGCGACGCTGGCGGGGCGGCTGATGGCCGAGGCCGTCGCGGGGCAGGCGGGGCGCTTCGACGCGATGGCCGCGGTGCCCACGCGCGCGTTTCCCGGCGGTGCGCTGCTGCGGGGGCCGCTGCTGGTCGCGGGCATGGCCTGGTACGGGCTGCGCGACCGGCTGGGGTTCTAGCTGCGCGGCAGGCCCATGCGGTCCAGCACGCGCTGGCGGATCTGGCCGCTTTCGCGGTCGGGGATGCCCAGCAGCCCCGCGACCAGGCGGATCAGCGATTCCTCGTCGGCGGCGCGGTCCTCGTCGGCATAGGCCACCTCCCACATCGCCTCGATCACGCCCGCGCGGTCGTCCAGCGCGATCATGTCCTTGATCTGGCGGGTGAAGCGGACGGTGTCGCTGGCCTCGGCCTCCATCGCCTCGGCCTCATGGCGCAGATGCGCGGCCTCGTCGGGGGACAGGCCGCGGCGGCGGGCCAGCACGCGGTCGATGCGCTGGCGCTCGGTCTCGTCATAGCTGTCGTCGGACCGGGCGACCCGGACCAGCAGCGCGGCGATCGCCAGCTCGGCCTCGGACGAGGCCAGCGGCTGGGGATGCGGCTCTTCGCCCAGAAGGCGGTTGAGGATATCTTTGAACATCGTCGCAGGATGCCCCGCCCGCGCGATGCGGGCAAGGCGGTTGCGCGTCACATCGACGGGATCGCGATGCGGCCCGAGGCGACCGGTGCGCTGCGTCCCGACACGCGCACGCGGGTCAGCGCGCCATCCGCCACGTCGATGCGCAGGCCCAGATCGGACGGGCGGCCCATCTCGACCCCCTGGCGCAGGGCGAAGGCGTTCTCGCCCTCGTGCAGGGCGCCTGCGGCCAGCAGGGGCGCGGCCAGTGTGACGGTCGCGGAACCGGTGGCCGGATCCTCGGGGATGCCCATTTCCGGGGCGAACATGCGGGCGCGGAAACCGCCGCCATCGGGCGCGAAGGCATAGAGCTTGCCCAGGCCCGCCGTAAGCCGCGCGAACGCGTCGCCCGAAGGCCGCGCGCGTTCCAGGGCCGCGATGTCGCGCAGCGGCACGAAGACGAAGCCCGGCCCGGCCTCGGCCCGGCAGGGGGCGTGGTCGCCGAATCCGATATCGGATGCGCCAAGCCCGAGCGCCGCCGCCGCATCATCCGTCGTCACATCGCCCGCAACCATGCGCGGCAGGACGGGAGCGGTCAGTTCGGCGACACCATCCGCGATCCGCACCTCGACCAGGCCCGCCTGGCATTCCAGCGCGATCCGTCCGTCGCGCCCGCCCGACAGGTGCAGCGCGCAGCCGATGACGGGATGGCCCGCGAAGGGGACCTCGGCCCGCGGCAGGAAGATCCGCACGGCGGCGTCGTGATCGGGGTTTGCGGGGGCCATGACGAAGATCGTCTCGGACAGGTTGAACTCGGCCGCGATGGTCTGCATCTGCGCATCGCTCAGCCCGTCGGGATCCAGCACGATGGCCAGCGGGTTTCCGGCAAAGGCGCGGTCGGTGAAGACGTCGCGGACGTGATAGCTCAGCATGCGGACAGCCCTCAGTATCTTTGCGGGACGTACAGGTCGCGGGGCAGGACCTCGCGTTCGTAATCGGGGTTGAAGACCCGCTCGGGCAGGCGGACCTCTTCGTGGGGGACATCCTCGTAGGGGATCATGCTGAGAAGGTGGCTCATGCAGTTCAGGCGCGCGCGCTTCTTGTCGTTGCCGGGCACGATGTACCAGGGGGCCTCGGGGATGTTCGTGCGCTCGAACATGTCCTCCTTGGCCTTGGTATATGCCTCCCACCGGATGCGCGACTGCAGGTCCATGGGCGACAGCTTCCACTGCTTCAGCGGGTCGTGGATACGGATGAGGAAGCGCATCTGCTGTTCCTCGTCCGTGATCGAGAACCAGTACTTGATGACGCGGATCCCCGAACGGACCAGCATGCGTTCGAATTCGGGGACGTCCTGGAAGAACTGCTCGACCTGGTCCTCGTCGGCAAAGCCCATGACGCGTTCGACGCCGGCGCGGTTGTACCAGCTGCGGTCGAACAGCACGATCTCGCCTCCGGCGGGCAGGTGGGGGACGAAGCGCTGGAAATACCACTGCGTCTTCTCGCGGTCGGACGGCGCGGGCAGGGCCACGACGCGGGCCACGCGCGGGTTCAGGCGCTGCGTGATGCGCTTGATCGCGCCGCCCTTGCCCGCGCTGTCGCGCCCCTCGAAGATGACGACGACGCGTTCCTTGTGATAGCTGACCCAATCCTGCAGCCGGATCAGTTCGGATTGCAGGCGCAGCAGCTCCTTGAAATACAGCTTGCGGTCCATCTGGTCGGGATGGTGGCTGCGATAGATGCGGCGGATCTCCTCGGAAAGGATCGCGTCCTCCAGCTCGATCTCCATGTCCTCGTCCAGCGTTTCTTGCAGTTCGGCTTCCAGCCAGTCGCGGGCGGTCTCGTCCATGGGTCTTCTCCGAAGGTGTTTCCTCGCGCGGTCTAGGCGCTTTCTATGACAGTTCCGCGTCAGCGCCCGAAGCGGCGCGCGCATTCGGGCGTCACGGCCAGCACCATCCCCCCGCCGCGCGGGCTGTCGACAGTGCCGCACCATTCCCCCGCGACCGAGAAGATGCTGCGTGTCCCCCGCGCCGGGCGATAGGCCAGCCTGCGCCCGCGCGTGTCGAAGATGTTCAGCACGCCGCCCGCGTTCTGCGCGTAATATCCCAGCACGCTGCCGTCCTGGGTGAAGATCAGGCGCTTCTCGTTCTCGGGGTTCGCGGGGCGGTTCTGCCAGGCCGATGCCGAATTTGCCGTGTTCCCGGCCGAGTTCCAGGGCGCGTTGGGCGAATTGGCCGGGTTCGAGGGGCGGTTCGCCGGGTGCCCCGGGCCCAGATCGAAGGGCAGCTGCGTGCGGTCCAGCACGATCAGCGGCGCATCGGCCAGCGCGGGCGCGGCCATCAGGCAGGTCAGGGCAAGGATCAGGCGCATGGGCGCTCCTTCGTGTTACGGCCCATCATGGGGCGGGGGGCGCTGCGGCTGCAAGGGCCGCGCCGACACGGTCCCATTCCGCGCGATTGCCCGGAATGCCCAGCCGCAGCCAGCGATCGGAATAGGGAAAGCGCCGCGACCAGATCCGGTGCCGCGCCAGATGCGCCTGGGCGGCACCCGCATCGGGCGTGTCGAACAGCCGGAACAGATGCGTGCCCCCCGCGACCTCCCAGCCCGCGCGCAGGGCCAGCATGTCCAGCCGCATGGCCCCCTCGGCGTGATAGGTGATGGTATCCTCGGCCCAGTGGCAATCGGCCATGGCCTCGGATGCGATCTCCAGCGCGGGTCCGCTGACCGACCACGGCCCCGAGAAGTCGCGCAGCCGCGCCAGCATCCGGGGCTGCGCGACCGCGAAGCCCAGCCGCAGGCCCGCAAGGCCCCAGAACTTGCCGAAGCTGCGCAGCACGACCGCGTTCGCCGGAAGGTCGGGCGCGATCGACAGGTCGGGGCGCGGATCGGCAAAGCTTTCGTCGACGACCAGCAGCCCCACGTGCGCGGCCAACAGCCGCAGATCGGCGGGGGCGAATTCGCGCCCGTCGGGGTTGTTGGGGTTCACCACCACCGCCAGGTCGGCCCCTGCCATGGCCGTCAGGTCCGGGGCGTCCGCGACCTGCCAGCCCGCCGCCCGCAGGCTGGCCGCATGTTCGTTGTAGCTGGGCGTCAGCACCGCCGCGCGTCCGGGGGGCAGGATGCGCGGCAGCGCCTGGATCGGGGCGGTCGCGCCGGCCATCGGCAGAACGGATTCGGGGGGGCATCCGAAGTGCCGCGCGGCCACCGCGATCAGGCGCGATTCGGCCGATTTCTGGGGCAATGCGCGCAGGGCCTCTGTGGATAAGGGGCCGGGAACCCATGGATGACGGTTGATCCCCGTGGACAGGTCGATCCAGTCATCCCCGCCCCAATGCGCCCGCGCCCAGTCCAGATTCCCCCCGTGATCGCGCTGCATTCCGCACCTGTCCCCAACTTGTCCCGCATCATGTCCTAGGGCGGGCGGACGGGCTGCGCAATCCATCCACAGCTTTCAGCTTTACACGGGGTCGCCCGACGAACACGATATCTGGTATGAACGAAGGGGCGGCTACGCCCTTTCTTGTGTTTCATCCCAGTCACAGGGGGCCGCCCTCCACCCGCAAGGAACCACGCCATGGCGCAGACCGAGCTTTACATCGACAGCGACGGGATCCACCCGATCGACATCGCCGAAGAGGTGGCCCATCTGCGCGACTGGGATTTCGACCGCCTGGCCGAGGACCAGATGGTCATGGCGATCGAGGGGCAGTGGCGCAGCTACTCGCTGACGCTGGCATGGTCGGCCCGCGACGAGGTGCTGCGCCTTGTCTGCAGCTTCGACCTGGAGCCGCCGCGAGACCGCAGGCCCGCCCTGTTCGAGGTGCTGAACCTGGTCAACGACGCGGTCTGGGAAGGCAGCTTCAGCTATTGGGCCGGGCAGCGGCAGATGGTCTGGCGCTATGGCCTGGTGCTGGGGCCGGACCAGATGCCGATGCCCGACCAGGTGGACCAGATGGTCGCCAATGCCGTGAAGGCGTGCGAGCGGTTCTATCCCAGCTTCCAGCTGGTGGGCTGGGCCAATGCCGAACCGCGTCAGGCGCTGGACATTGCGCTTGGGGAAACCTACGGACGAGCCTGAGGGGGCACCGACCCCCGACCGCCACGGAGGGGAACGGATGAGCGATTTCGACGACATCAACGAACGCGGGCTGGTTCTGGTCGGCTGCGGGCGCATGGGCGGTGCCATGCTGAAGGGGTGGCTGGCGCGCGGCCTGGAACCGGGCGCCGTGACCGTCATCGATCCCAAGCTGGCGCCGGAATGGCAGGATCGCGGCCTGCGCGTCAACGAGACCCTGCCCGAGGATCCCGCCGTCATGGTGCTGGCCGTCAAGCCGCAGATGATGGCCGAGGCGCTTGGCCATGTCCCGCATCTGCCCCGCACGCTGGTCATCTCGGTCGCGGCGGGCACCACCATCGCCACCTTCGAGGAAACCTTTGCCGATGCGCCCATCGTGCGCGTCATGCCCAACACGCCCGCCGCCATCGGGCAGGGGATCTCGGCGCTGGTCGGCAATGCCCGCGCGACCGAGGCGGACCTTGCCCTGGCCGAGACGCTGATGCGCGCCGTGGGTCGCGTCGTGCGCCTGACCCACGAGGATCAGATGGACGCCGTCACGGCGCTGTCGGGCAGCGGCCCCGCCTATGTCTTCCACATGATCGAGGCGATGGCCGCCGCGGGCCGCGCACAGGGCCTGCCCGACGATCTGGCGATGGAGCTGGCCCGCATGACCGTTGCGGGCGCGGGCGCCCTTGCCATCGACGCCGACGAGGATCCGGCCGTGCTGCGCCAGAACGTCACCTCGCCCGGGGGGACGACTGCCGCCGGTCTGGGCGTGCTGATGGATGCCGATCACGGCCTGCCGCCCCTGATGGTGCGCACCGTCGCCGCCGCCGCGGATCGCGGGCGGGAACTGGGAAAGGGCGCCAAGTGACCGCCAGTTTCGAGGATTTCCAGAAGATCGACATCCGCGTCGGGACGATCATCCGCGCCGAACCCTTCCCCGAGGCCCGCAAGCCCGCGATCAAGCTGTGGCTGGACCTGGGCGAGCTGGGCGAGCGCAAGTCCTCGGCGCAGATCACGCGGCATTACGACCCCGAGACGCTGGTGGGACGGCAGGCGCTGTGCGTCGTGAACTTCGCGCCCCGCCAGATCGGTCCCTTCCGGTCCGAGGTGCTGGTGCTGGGCCTGCCCGATGACGAGGGCGAGGTCGTGCTGATCCGCCCCGACCTGCCGGTCCCGAACGGAGGAAGACTGTTTTGAAGCTGCTTGTCACACGCCCCATGACCGACCGCGCGACCGCATCGCTGAAGGCGCGCTTCGATGTCGATTTCCGCGACGACACGCCGATGGACCTGGCCGAGGCCCGCAGCGCGCTGCAACGCTATGACGCGATCCTGCCGACGCTGGGGGACGATCTGGGCACGGATGCGTTCCAGGGCGACCTGCGCTGCCGGGTCATCGCGAATTTCGGCGCGGGCACGAACCATATCGACCTTCAGGCCGCGCGCGCGGCCGGGATCGTGGTCACCAACACCCCCGACGTGGTGACGGATGCCACCGCCGACATCGCGCTGATGCTGATGCTGATGACGCTGCGCCGCGCCTCCGAAGGCGAACGCATCCTGCGCGACGGCGAATGGGTCGGCTGGCGTCCGACCCAGCTTCTGGGCCACGAGATGTCGGGCCGCCGCGTCGGCATCGTCGGCATGGGCCGCATCGGCAAGGCCATCGCCCGCCGCTGCCACCTGGGCTTCGGGATGCAGGTGCAGTTCTTCAACCGCTCGACCGTGTCGTCGCTGGACATCCCCGCGCGCCAGGTTCCCGACCTGCACGAGATGCTGCGCATGTGCGACATCGTTGTGCTGGCCGTGCCCGGCGGTGCCGCGACGCGCCACCTGATCGGCCCGGACGAGCTGGCCGCAATCGGCCCCGAAGGCTTCCTGGTCAACATCGCCCGCGGCGACGTGGTGGACGAGGACGCGCTGATCGAGGCGCTGCATGGCGGAACCATCGCGGGCGCGGGGCTGGACGTCTATGCCCGCGAACCGCATGTCCCGCAGCGACTGCTGGATGCGCCGAACGCGACCCTGCTGCCGCATCTGGGCACCGCGACCGAGGATACGCGCAGCCGCATGGGGCTGCGCGCGCTCGACAACCTCCTGGCCGTGGCCGAGGGGCAGACACCGCCGGATCGCGTCGCCTGAAATTTGCGGAACCTGCAACGGGGGTGAGGTGTTTCACCCCTGAACGCAGCGATGGAAAGGTTCGACAGATGAACTGGGATATCATCCAAGGCAAGTGGACGCAGCTGAAGGGTTCGATCCAAGAAAAATGGGGCGAACTGACGAATGACGATCTGGACCGTCTCGACGGAAACAAGGATCAGCTTTCGGGCAAGCTGCAGGAAAAGTACGGCTGGACCAAGGCCGAGGCCGATCGCGAGATCGACGACTATTTCCAGGACAAGTGAATCCGTCAGGGGGTGACGGCAAGGGGGCGCTTCAGGCGTCCCCTTTTTCGTTGCCCGCAGAGTCCGCATCGGCCAGTTACGGGGCAGGCCGGACAGGAGAGCCGCGATGCACTATGCCTATGTCACCCGCAACGATCGCCTGGCGCGGCTGGATCGCGATGCCGACCTGGCGCAGGCCGACTGGATCGACCTCGTGCAGCCCACCGATGCCGAGATGGCGCTGCTGCGCGACATGGGCGTCGCCGTCCCCACCCTGTCCGAGATGGAGGAGATCGAGCTGTCGAACCGCCTCTATCGCGAGAACGGGATGGATTACATGACCGCCGTGCTGCCCGGCGAACGCGGCAGCGGCGAACATGGCGCGATGCCCGTGACCTTCATCCTGTCGGACCGGCGGCTTGTCACCGTGCGCCACCATTCGCCGCGCCCCTTCCTGACATTTCCGACCCGGGCCGAACGCTCGACCCTTGGCTGCGGCACCCCCGAGCGGCTGTTCTCGGGCCTGCTCGAGGAGATCATCGCCCGGCTTGCCGACATCCTGGAAGGCGCGGGCAGGGTGCTGGACAAGACGACGGCCTCGGTCTTCGAACGGCGGACGACGGGGGCCGCGTCGGACATGCTGCAGACCGCCCTGCGCGATGTCGGCCGAGAGGCCGAGACCATGGCCCGCGTCCGCCTGAGCCTGCTGACGGTCGAGCGCATCCTGGCCTTCCACACCGCCGTGATCGAGGATCGCCCCGAATCCAAGCGCCTGCGCCCCGTGATCCGGGCGCAGATGCGCGACGTGCAGGCGCTGGAGGTGCATGCCGATTTCCTGGGCAATCGCGTCAGCCTGGCGGTGGACACGACCCTGGGGATGATCAACCTGCAACAGAACAATACCGCGCGCATCCTGTCGGTAATCGCGGCGCTGTTCCTGCCGCCCACGCTGATCGCCAGCATCTACGGGATGAACTTTGCCAACATGCCCGAACTGAACCAGCCCTGGGGCTATGCCTGGGCGCTGCTGCTGATGGCGCTGACGACGGGCGGGACCTATCTGTTCATGCGCTGGAAGAACTGGCTCTAGATCCGGTCGATCAGGTCCAGAAGCTCGGGAGGGATCTGTGATTCCGGCATCTCGAAGCAGCGCTGCGCACCGCCCGCGACGATGGTGATGCGATAGCGCAGCCCGTCGGGGCAGTCGCGGCAGGGCGCATCCGCGATCCGCGCCAGCGCGTCGGGGTCGAAGGCATGGGCCAGCTTCGACCCCTCGGGGGTCTCGACCTGCCTGGGGCGGGCGGCGGCGATGCCCGCGAAACCGCCCGAGGTCTCGATCCGGATGATCATCAGACCTGTATCCCCACCAGCTTCCACGCGCGGCGCAGCATCTGCCCCTGGTAGGATCCCGTACCCGTCAGCTCGTCCGCGCTGCGCAGGGTGCGTTCGGCCCATTGCGCGAAGCTGGCCATCGGATTGTTGAGGTTCTGCAGCGCGTGATACCAGATCCGGCCCGGCAGCTCCCATGCCGCGCCGCCCATATAGGACGCGAAAAGGTAGAAGGCGTGGTTCGGGATGCCGGAATTCACGTGCACGCCGCCATTGTCGTCGGTGGTGCTGATGAAGCCGTCCATGTGCCAGGGCTGCGGATCCTGCCCCAGCAGATCGTCGGCATAGGCCGTGCCCGGCGCCTTCATGCTGCGCAGCGCCGCACCCGCGATGTCGGGGCCGAGGATGCCCCGCCCGATCAGCCAGTCGGCATCATGGGCCATCTGCCCGCGCGCACGCTGCAGGGCAAGGGTGCCGAACACGTCCGCGATGCTTTCGTTCAGCGCGCCGGACTGGTTCTCATAGATCAGGCCGCCGGAATGCTGGATCACGCCATGCGTCATCTCGTGGGCGACGACAGACAGTTCCAGGAAGGTCTGGAAAATCTTTCCATCGCCCGTGCCATAGGCCATCTGCTCGCCGTTCCAGAAGGCGTTGTTGTAGTCGCGGCGGTGCCGGACCGTGGCGATCAGCGGCATCCCCCGCCCGTCCAGCGAATTGCGGCCATATTCCTCGGCAAAGAGAGAGAAGACCTGCCCCGCCGCGTCATAGGCGAAATCGGCATCGGTCACCCCCGAGGGGGCGTCGCCCTCGGCGCGGATCAGCCTGCCGGGAAGGGCCGCGCGGAAGTCGCCGTCATGGATGCGGCGGTCGGGGCAGCACAGGTCGGGATCGGGAATGGGCAGCAGCCCCTCGTGCGGCAGGGGCGGGCTGGATTGCGCGGCGCGGATGTCGCGCAGCGCCTGGTCGTGGTCCAGAAGGCTGCGCGCCATCCGGGCGGTTTCGGCATCCCCCCGCATCGCCAGCACGCGCAGCATGTAGGGTGGCACGATGCAATGAAGGGGATGCCGATCCCCGTGGTCGCAGGACAGCGAGAGGCACATGAAACTTGACCCTAGGTAATGTTACCGGTCCAGCCTATGCCCCCGCCCGCCATCCGGCAAGATCAGTCCATGCGCGCGCCGGTCTGGCGGTCGAACAGGTGCAGCGCCCCGGGGCGGGGCGTCAGGCGCAGCACGTCCGACAGCGCCGCGTCCGAGGGCAGGGTGATGGTCATGCGCTCGCCCGCCGTGTGGCCGTGGACCAGCCGCTGCGCGCCCAGTTCCTCGACCGCGGTGACCTGCAGTTCGATCGGGCCGTCGGCGGTGACGTCCAGGTCCTCGGGGCGGATGCCGACCTGGCCCGCATGGGCGCTGCCCGGCAGGAAGGGCACCGCGCCCGCGTCGATCAGGTTCATCGCGGGGCTGCCGATGAAGCCCGCCACGAAGGCCGAGGCCGGACGGCGATACACCTCGAGCGGGGTGCCGATCTGTTCGACGCGCCCGCCGTTCAGCACGACCAGCCGGTCGGCCAGGGTCATCGCCTCGAGCTGGTCATGCGTGACATAGAGCGAGGTCGTCCGCAGGCGCTTCTGCAGTTCCTTGATCTCCAGCCGCATGGCGACGCGCAGCTTGGCGTCCAGGTTCGACAGCGGTTCGTCGAACAGGAAGGCCGCGGGTTCGCGCACGATGGCGCGGCCCATCGCCACGCGCTGTCGCTGGCCGCCGGACAGGGCTTTGGGCTTGCGGTCGAGGAACTTGCCGATCTGCAGGATCTCGGCGGCCTCGTTGACGCGGCGGTCGATCTCGGCCTTGGGGGTGCGGCGGTTCTTCAGGCCATAGGCCAGGTTCTCGCGCACCGACATGTGCGGATAGAGCGCGTAGTTCTGGAAGACCATCGCGATGTCGCGATCCGCGGGCTCGACCTCGTTGACGACGCGGTCGCCGATGCGGACCTCGCCCTCGGAGATGGATTCGAGGCCCGCGACCATGCGCAGCAGGGTGGATTTGCCGCAACCCGAAGGGCCGACCAGCACGATGAATTCGCCATCCGCGATGTCGATATTCACGTCGCCCACGGCGCGGGTGCCACCGGCATAGATCTTGCCGAGGTTGTCCAGGGTGATGGATGCCATCTTATTTCTCCGTCTCGACAAGGCCCTTCACGAACAGCCGCTGCATGCCGATCACCACCGCGACGGGGGGGATCATGGCCAGCATCGCCGTCGCCATGACAAGGTGCCATTGGGGAAGTCCATCGACCGCGTCGGCCATCCGCTTGATGCCGGCGACGATGGTGTAATAATCGCTGCTGGTGGTGACCAGCAAAGGCCAGAGATACTGGTTCCAGCCATAGATGAAGAGGATCACGAACAGCGCCGCGATATTGGTCCGCGACAAGGGCAGCAGGATGTCGCGGAAGAACTTCATGGGGCCTGCGCCGTCGATGCGCGCGGCCTCGGTCAGCTCGTCCGGGATGGTCAGGAAGACCTGCCGGAAGAGGAAGGTCGCCGTGGCCGAGGCGATCAGCGGGATCGACAGGCCCGCATAGCTGTTCAGCATGCCCAGATCCGCCACGACCTGGAAGGTTGGCACGATCCGCACCTCGACCGGCAGCATCAGCGTGATGAAGATGCACCAGAAGGCCAGCCCCCGGAACGGAAAGCGGAAATACACGATGGCGAAGGCCGACAGGATCGAGATGGCGATCTTGCCGATGGCGATGCACAGCGCCATGATCAGGCTGTTCATCATCATCGTGGCGACGGGCGGCGTGCCGCTGGTGGACACGCCCGCGCCCAGCATCTGGCTGTAATTCTCGACCAGGTGGGGGCCGGGCCACATCGGGATGGTGCCCGACATGAAGTCGGTCGCGCCATGGGTCGATGCGACGAAGGCCACCCAGACGGGCAGGGCCACGACGCAGACGCCGAAGATCAGCGTCAGATGCGCCAGCAGGTTCAGGCCGGGACGGTTCTCGATCATCAGTATTCGACCTTCTTCTCGACATAGCGGAACTGGACCACGGTCAGCACCAGGACCAGCATCATCAGCACCACCGACTGCGCGGCCGAGCTGCCCATGTTCTGCCCCACGAAACCGTCGAAATAGACCTTGTAGACCATGATGTTCGTGGCCTGGGCGGGGCCGCCCTCGGTCGTGGCGTCGATGACGCCGAAGGTGTCGAACATGGCATAGACGATGTTCACGACCAGCAGGAAGAAGGTCGTGGGCGACAGCAGGGGGAAGGTGATGTCGAAGAAGCGGCGCACGGGGCCCGCCCCGTCGATGGCCGCGGCCTCGCGCAGGGATGCGGGGATCGCCTGCAGGCCCGCCACGAAGAACAGGAAGTTGTAGCTGATCTGCTTCCATGCGCTGGCGATCACCACCAGCGTCATCGCGTCGGATTTCGAACTGATGTGGTTCCAGTCATAGCCCACCTGCGCCAGCACATAGGGCATGATCCCGATGGTCGGGTTGAAGATGAACCACCACAGGATCCCCGCGACGGCGGGCGCGACCGCATAGGGCCAGACCAGCAGCGTGGTATAGATGCGCGAGGACCGGATCATCCGATCCACGGCCACCGCCAGGATCAGCGACAGCCCCATCGACAGGATCGTCACCGAGATGGCGAAGACCGCCGTCACCTGCAGCGAATTCAGGTATTCCGCATTCCCCCACAGCTTCTCGAAATTCGCGAGGCCGACGAAACTGGTGCGGGTGCCGAAGGCGTCTTCCCTGAGAAAGCTCTGTCTGACAGCCTGCGCGGCCGGCCACAGGAAGAAGACGAATGTGATGGCAAGCTGCGGGGCCAGAAGAAGCCATGGCAGCAGCTGGTTGCGGAAAATGGTGCGCTTCATCGCGGTCCCCGTTGGAAACGGTCAGGGGCCGCGCGTTGTCCCGCGCGGCCCCGTCCGGTGATGTCGTTGGATTACTGGTTCTGCTCGCGGAACTCTTGCAGCAGGGCGTTGCCGCGTTCGACGACGTTGTCCAGCGCGCCCTGGGCATCCTTGTCGCCCGACAGAAGCTGCTCGAACTCCTCGTCGATGACGCCGCGGATCTGGACATAGTTGCCGAAGCGCAGACCCTTCGAGTTCTCGGTCGGCTCGTTCAGCGTGATCTGCTGCAGGCCGGTCTCGGCGCCCGGGTTCTCGTCATAGTAGCCCTGTTCGCGGGTCAGGTCGTAGGCGGCCTGCGTGATCGGCAGGTAGCCCGAGAACTGGTGCCAGTCGGCCTGCACCTCGGCCGAGGAGAGATAGCTGTAGAAGGCGGCGGCGGCGGCGTATTCGTCATCCGACTTGCCCGACAGCGTCCACAGGGTGGCGCCCCCGATGATCGAGTTCTGCGGCGCACCCTCGACATCGTCGTAATAGGGCAGCATGCCGTAGCCGACCTCGAAATCGGTGGCGTTGGCGATCACGCCCGCGCGGCTGGCCGAGCTGTTCATGATCATGGCGCATTCCTGGCCATAGAACATGGGCGGTGCGTTGTCGCCACCGACCGGGCCGCCATACTTGAACACGCCCTCGTCCGCGAGACGCTTGAGGTTGCCCCAGTGCTTGACCTGCGCGGGACCGTTCACGGTCAGTTCGGCGTCCAGGCCCCCGAAGCCGTTCTCCATCGAGCCGATGGGCTGGTTGTGCCAGGCGCTGAAGTTCTCGGTCTGGATCCAGCTGATCCAGCCGGTGGTGAAGCCGCAGGTGGCCGCGCCGCTGTCGATGATCTTCTTCGAGAACTCTTCCATCTCGGCCCAGGTCTTGGGCGGGGTGTTCGGGTCGAGGCCGGCCGCCTCGAACACGTTCTTGTTGTAGTACAGGATCGGGGTCGAGCTGTTGAACGGCATCGACAGCATGTTGCCGTCGGTATCGGTGTAATAGCCCACGACCTGCGGCAGGAAGGCTGCCGGATCGAAGTCCTGGCCGTGCTCTTCCATCAGCTGGTACACGGGGACGATGGCGCCTTCGGCGGCCATCATGGTGCCGGTGCCGACCTCGAAGACCTGCACGATGGTCGGCTGTTCGCCCGCGCGGAAGGCGGCGATGGCAGCGGTCATCGTTTCCGGATAGGTGCCCTTGTAGGACGGGACCACGGTGTAGTCGTCCTGGCTGTCGTTGAAGCCCTGGACGATTTCCTCGAGCTTGGCGCCAAGTTCGCCACCCATGGCGTGCCACCAGTTGATGGTGGTCTCGGCCGAAGCGGCGCAAGCGGACGCGGCCAGCGCGACCGCGGATACGGTGCTGTAACGGATCATCTGTCTACCCTCCCATTGGGGTTGCCTTGGACTGCGCTCCGCCTAGCGGGCGTGTGCGACAGGCAGGCAAACCTTGGGTGACAGTAATGTGACGATGTGACCTTTCGGTCAATAAATTTCGTTTCAGTTCGTATCGGGGCGGAACTTTGCGATCGCCGGTTTGACGACGTTCGAAATCACGGGATTGACCACGTGGTGCACCACCGGCAGCAGGATCAACCCCAAGATGAGGCCAAGCACGCCGTCGCAGAAGGCGGTGACGAACCACGCGGCCAGGCCCGGCGCCTGGGGCAGGGCCTGGGCCGCGCCTTCGGCCAGGTGGTGGACCATGTCATAGGGCGCGTGCCAGCCCATCTCGTGCAGGCCGTGGACGATGATCTGCCCGCCGACCCAGATCATGGCGGCGGTGCCGACGACCGTCAGCGTGGTCATGAAGCCCGGCATGATCTTGACGATCCCGCGCCCGATGGCCGCCAGAACGCCGCCGCGCTCGGTCGCCAGGTGCACGCCCACGTCGTCGGCCTTCACGATGATCGCCACGAAGCCATAGACCGCGACGGTGATGCCGATGGCGACGATGGCCAGGATCAGCGCCTTGGTCAGCACGCTGTCGGCGGCGGGGATCGTGGACAGCGCGATGGTCATGATCTCGGCCGAGAGGATGAAGTCGGTCTTGATCGCGCCCGCGACGCGCTGCTCCTCCAGCGCGGCACCTTCGGTTTCGGGGTGGGTATGGGTCTTGCTGTCATGCGCGTCGCTGGCGTGGAACAGGCTGGCGACCTTGTGCGCGCCTTCATAGCACAGATAGGCGCCGCCCAGCATCAGCAGGGGCGGAATGGCCCAGGGGGCGAAGACCGACAGCAGCAGCGCGACGGGCAGCAGGATCACCAGCTTGTTGAAGATCGAGCCCTTGGCAATCTTCCAGACGATGGGCAGTTCGCGATCCGCCTTGAAGCCGTGGACGTATTTCGGCGTCACCGCCGCATCGTCGATCACCGCACCCGCGGCCTTGGCACCCGCCTTGGCCGCCTGTCCCGCCACGTCGTCGATAGAGGCCGCGGCCACCTTGGAAATCGACGCGACATCGTCCAGCAACGCGATCAGACCGCTCATGTTCTTACCATCCTTCGTAAACCAGTGGCGACATCGGGTCGCAGTTCAGCAAAGCGTGGCAACGCGCGCAAGGCAAGGCGGGTTCGCGACAAACAGCCATCCGCGCATGAAAAAACGCCCGCGCAGATCCTGCGCGGGCGTCCGCCTTGCGACGTGAATGGGGGATCACATCGCGGGCAGCATCACGGTGTCGATCACGTGCACGACGCCGTTCGACTGGTCCACGTCGGGAATGTTCACCGTCGCGACCGAGCCGTTCTCGTCGGTCAGCTGCAGCGCGTTGTCGCTGTCGCGGATCGTTGCGGTCAGCATGCAGCCGCCAAGCGTCTCGACGGGGTGCGCGCCACCGTCATCGGCGATCATCTTGCCGATCGCGGGCGACATCGCGTCGGCGGACACGACATGGCAGCTGAGGATCTGGACCAGCTTGTCCTTGTTCTCGGGCTTCAGCAGGTCCTCGACGGTGCCGGCGGGCAGCTTCTCGAAGGCCGCGTCGGTCGGGGCGAAGACGGTGAAGGGGCCGGGGCCGGACAGCGTCTCGACCAGGCCCGCCGCCTGCACGGCCGCGACCAGCGTGGTGTGGTCGGCCGAGGCCGACGCGTTCTCGACGATGGTCTTGCTGGGCAGCATCTCGGCGCCGCCGACCATGGTGTTCTGCGCAAGCGCGGGTGCGCCCATCGCGATGGTGGCTGCCAGGACAGGTGCGCCGAACTTGGTGATGCCGTTCATGATGGTTCCTCCGGGTTGGTTGCGGCGCGGTGCCCCGCGCCATCACCACCAAACACGGAAGGGGCGCGGAAAAGTTGCGCCCGACCCGGAAGATTGGTCGATCACATATCCGTGAGGTTTGCGACCGCGATGACCGGACCCGTCGCCTGCCCGGTCGGGGACCCGCCTTCGGGTTCGTCCGACAGCGCGATGCGCGCGCTTTGCGAAGGCTCCAGCCCCTCGGGCAGCATCATCGTCATGTCCCCCTCGCGCGGCAGCACACCAAGCGACACGGGCTCGCTGCCCTCGGCCAGCCACCAGACCTCCCAGTCGCGACCCTCGGCGGGGCTGCCGGACTGCATGGCGATGCGCATCTCGCGGCCGCGCAGGATGGCCTCGACCGCCATGTCGCCCGCATCCGACGCAAGCTCCGCGCGATAGCCCTGCTGCGGGGGCGGGGCGTCCGGGCTGAACAGCACGAAGGCGATGGCCGCGGCGGCGAAGAAGCCCGCGATGACGCCAATCGGGCCGCGCCACCAGGACGCGCCTTCGGTCGGGTCCGTCGCCAGGGGCGCGTCGGCATGGCCCAGGCGTTCGCGGATGTATTGCCGCGCACGGGCGGGGGCCATGACCGGGGTCAGCCCCTCGGCCAGGCCGGCCAGGCGTTCCTGCCATTCGCGGACCGCGGCGGCGAATTCGGGATCGGTGGACAGGCGCGCGACGGCGGCCTCGGCCTCGGGGCCGTCCAGCAGCCCGAGCGCAAGCTCGGCCGCCAGAGCCTCGTCTTCCTGCTGGGCGGTCAGGGGGGTGTCGTCGGTCATTGGCTGACGCAATCCTTCAGCCGCAGAAGACTGCGGCGCAGCCAGCTGCGGACGGTATTGATCGGCTTGCCCTCCTGCTGGGCAAGATCGGCATAGCTGGCCCCCTCCAGGTAGACGGCCCGCACCGCACCGGCCTGCGTGTCGGCCAGCTGCGCCAGGCATTCGTCCAGCAGGCGGCGTTCCTGCGCATGGATGGTCGCGGCCTCGGGGGTGGGGGCGGTCGCGGCGATGGTCGACGCGGCCTCGGCCGGGGCGGTGGCGGGGCGCGATGCCCGCGCGCGCAGCCGGTCGATGGCGCGGTTGCGCGCGATCGTGATCAGCCAGGTCATCGGCGACAGCCCGTTCGAGGCATAGCGCGACGCGCCCTTCCAGATGCGGACATAGACGTCCTGCAGCGCCTCCTCGGCCTCGGGGCGGTCCTTCAGGATCGACAGGACGACCGCGTGCAGCTTGGCCGATGTCGCCGCATAGAGCGCATCGAAAGCCTCGCGATCCCCAAGCGCGGTGCGGGAAATCAGCTGTTCCAGTTCGGTCCGGCGTGTGTCAGTCAATGCGTCGAATTCCCGTGCCTGCACGTTGGGGCGACCTTATGGATGGCGCAAACCCGCGTCAACGAGGCCCCGCTTGCGCATGGCGGAACTTTGCGCGATCAATGCGCGGACCGATGGAAAGGGCTGACGATGCTGGACATGAACGCGAAACCCACCGAAGAGATCGACCTGCGCGAGACGTTCGGTCTGGACAGCGACATGAAGGTCAAGGGCTTTGCCGAGCGCAGCGACCGCGTCCCCGAGATCGACAGCACCTACAAGTTCGATCCCGACACCACGATGGCGATCCTTGCGGGTTTCGCCTATAACCGCCGCGTGATGATCCAGGGGTATCACGGGACGGGCAAGTCGACCCATATCGAACAGGTCGCCGCGCGCCTGAACTGGCCCTGCGTGCGCGTGAACCTCGACAGCCATGTCAGCCGGATCGACCTGATCGGCAAGGACGCGATCAAGCTGGTGGACGGCAAGCAGGTGACCGTGTTCCACGAAGGCATCCTGCCCTGGGCGCTGCGCAACCCGACCGCCATCGTCTTCGACGAATACGACGCGGGCCGCGCAGACGTGATGTTCGTCATCCAGCGCGTGCTGGAAGCCGAGGGCAAGCTGACGCTGCTGGACCAGAACGAGGTCATCTCGCCCAACCCGTATTTCCGCCTGTTCGCAACGTCGAACACGGTGGGTCTGGGCGACACGACCGGCCTCTATCACGGCACGCAGCAGATCAACCAGGGCCAGATGGACCGCTGGTCGCTGGTCTCGACGCTGAACTACCTGTCCCACGACGCGGAAACGGCCATCGTGCTGTCCAAGAACCCGACCTGGAACACCGAGAAGGGCCGCAAGACCATCGGCCAGATGGTCAGCCTGGCCGACCTGACGCGCACGGCCTTCATGCAGGGCGACCTGTCGACCGTCATGTCGCCGCGCACCGTGATCGCCTGGGCGCAGAACGCGCGGATCTTCGACAATATCGGCTATGCCTTCCGGCTGACCTTCCTGAACAAATGCGACGAACTGGAGCGCCAGACCGTGGCCGAGTTCTACCAGCGCCTGTTCGACGAGGAGCTGCCCGAAAGCGTCGCCTCGAAGGCGGTCTGAGCAAGAATCAGCCCCCGGAACGCGATTTTTCGTCGCGTCTTCAACATCGATGGCGCGGCAGCGATTGCTGCGCCACTGTTATTCTGTTTCTGTGCACCCGGAAGCGTCAGGATGGTTGTCGCTTTGGTAGGGAGTATATGTCATGCCTTTCATCACGATCTATGCGCCCTCCGATTTCATCGAGGGTCTTCCGGATGAAAGCAGCGCGGCTGCTGCGGGCACCGCTCCCTTCGCGTTGACGCTGCGTCCGGGCGCCGAGGGCGTCACCATCAACATCGACGACGAAGACGGCCTTCTGGACGAGATCGATACGACCCAGCAGATCGACAGCGAACTGATCCTTGGCGGAACCACCTATGCGCAGGGCACGTCGATCCATTCGGCCTATGATCTGATCAACACGACGACCGGGCATCAGGTCACGTCGGTTCATTTCGGGGGCGATGGCTACCAGCAGGGGCCGGTTCAGGGTCTGGTTTCGACCGTCCCGCTGGAGCCGGGCGTAAGCTATACCTTCGACGTGGAACGGACGTCGTACCTTCAGCCGACGAACACGTATTTCAACTATGTCTCGTGCCTGACGCGCGGCACCTTGCTGCGCACCCCTGCGGGCGAGGTTGCCGTCGAGACGCTGCGCCCCGGCGATCTGGTCGAGACGCTGGACGACGGCCCGCAGCCCCTGCGCCTGATGCTGTCGCGCCGGATCAGCCCGGTCGAGCTTGCGCGCCACGACGATCTGCGGCCCGTGCGCATCGCCGCCGATGCGATGGCGCCGGGGCAGCCCGCCGCCGATCTGCACGTCTCGCCCCAGCACCGGATGCTGGTGCGGTCGCGCGTGGCCGAGCGGATGTTCGGCGGGCCCGAGGTTCTGGTCGCCGCGCGCAAGCTGACCGAACTGCCGGGCATCGACAGCGACGAGCGCGCGACCGAGGTCGAGTATTTCCACCTCGTCTTCGACGATCACCAGGTGGTCTTCGCGAACGGCGCCCCGACCGAGAGTTTCTACCCCGGCTCGATGGGCCTTGCGGCTCTGTCGCCCGAAGCCCTGGCCGAGTTCGAGGCCGTCTTTCCCGATTTCGGCGGCATGCGTCCCGCGCGCCCGATCCCTCCGGGGGGCAGGCAGCGCGGGCTGGTTAGGCGGCATGCAAGGAACGGCAGGCCGCTGAACGAGGGCTGATCAGGCCTCCCGTGCCGTCTTGGTGGCCTTCGCCCACCAGGTCAGATCCTCCAGCAGCGCATCCAGTGACCCCTGCAGGTGATCCTCGATCGCGCCCATCGGGGCGTCTTCGCCCATGGGCGACACCTTCATGAAGTCGCCGCCGCCGATATGGACGGCGCTGTTCAGCGGCACCAACTGCAGTTCGACCGCGATCTGGCGCAGATGCTCGACCGCGCGCGCGGCGCCCACGCCGCCATATCCGACGGCGGCCATCGGCTTGCGGTTCCATTCGACATAGGCCTGGTCCAGCGCGTTCTTTAGCGCCCCGGTGATCGAGTGGTTGTATTCCGCGACCAGGAACACGAACCCGTCGAAGCCTTCCAGCTTCTGCTGCCATGCGACGACCCTCGGATCCTCGGACGGGGCGAAGCGGTTCGATGCCTTCTCGTTGAAGAAGGGCAGGTCCTGATCGCGCAGGTCCAGCAGCTCGAAGTCCAGATCGGCATGGCCCTTCACCTTGTCCATCAGCCATGCGGCGGGCTTGTCGGCAAAGCGGGTGTCGCGGGTCGAGCTGATGATGACGGCGATGCGTGGTTTCTGCATGGTCTCCTCCTTGGGTGCTGTCCATTCGGGGACCAATGCGCGGGGAATGTCGGGGGTTGCAGGGCAGGGGGTCGCATCCTTGCGCAGACCTCTTGCGACCCGCGCGCGGCGGTGGTCTATTCCCAGCCATGAAAAAGTCCGACAACCCCGCCGATCCGTTCAAGAAGGCCCTGTCCGAGGCGACCCGGACGCTGGCCGACGACCGAGAGCTGAACATCACCTTCAGCGCCGATCCCTCGGGGGTGGCGGGCGACACGATGCGCCTGCCGCAGATCAGCCGCCGCCTCAGCCGAGAGGAGATCCTGATCGCCCGCGGCACGGCCGACGCGCTGGCCATGCGGATGCGCCATCACGATGCGGCGACCCATGCCAGGTTCGCCCCCGACGGCCCCATGGCCCGCGAATTGTACGAGGCGCTGGAAACCGCCCGATGCGAGGCGTTGGGCGCGCGCGACATGCCGGGCGCGCTGTCGAATATCGACGTCAAGATCGGTGCCGAGGCCGACAAGAAGGGCTATTCCCAGATCTCGCAGCCTGCCGATGCGCCGCTGTCGGTCGCGGCCGGGTACCTGCTGCGTCAGGCCGCCACGCGCCGCCCCCTGCCGCCCGGTGCGCAGAACGTGGCCGACCTGTGGCGCCCCTTCATCGAGAGCCAGGCGGGCGCGGCCCTTGCCGATGTCGACGAGGCCCTGTCGGACCAGGCCGAGTTCGCGCGGCTGGCGCGCCGGATCATCCACGATCTGGGTTATGGCGACCAGCTGGGCGAAGACCCCGACCAGCCCGAGGACGACGAATCCGAGGAGAACGCCGAGCAGGACGAGGAGGCCGGCGACAACCAGTCCCGCGACGAGGACGAGAGCGACGAGGCCGATGCCAGCCCCGAGCGCAGCCAGGAACAGCAGCAGGACGAACGGCAGGCGCAGGTCAGCATGGACGAATCCTCGGAGGACGAGATGTCCGACGAGGCCGAGATGCCCGATGCCGACACCCCGCCCGACCAGCCGCCCCCCGTCAGCGACGCCGATCCCGGCTACAAGGTCTTTGCCCAGACCTGGGACGAGGAGATCCGCGCCGAGGATCTGGCCGATCCCGCCGAGTTGGAGCGGCTGCGCGCCTATCTGGACAAGCAGCTGGACCCGCTGCGCGGTGCCGTCAGCCGCCTTGCCAACAAGCTGCAGCGCAGGCTTCAGGCCCAGCAGAACCGCAGCTGGGAATTCGACCGCGAGGAGGGCGTGCTGGATGCGGGCCGCCTTGCGCGCGTCGTCGCGAACCCGACCATGCCGCTGTCCTTCAAGATCGAGAAGGATACCGAGTTCCGCGACACGGTCGTCACGCTGCTGATCGACAATTCGGGGTCGATGCGGGGACGCCCCATCAGCATCGCGGCCATCTGCGCCGACGTGCTGGCGCGGACGCTGGAACGCTGCAACGTCAAGGTCGAGATCCTGGGCTTCACCACCCGCGCCTGGAAGGGCGGCCAATCGCGCGAGGCGTGGCTGGCCTCGGGGCGGCCTGCCACGCCGGGTCGCCTGAACGACCTGCGCCACATCATCTACAAGTCCGCCGACGCCCCCTGGCGTCGCGTGCGCCCCAATCTGGGCCTGATGATGAAGGAAGGTCTGCTGAAGGAGAATATCGACGGCGAGGCGCTGGAATGGGCGCATCGCCGCATGGCCAAGCGGTCCGAGGCGCGCAAGATCCTGATGGTCATTTCCGACGGGGCGCCGGTCGATGACAGCACGCTGTCGGTGAACGCGGCCAATTACCTCGAACGCCACCTGCGCGACGTGATCGCCATGATCGAACGTCGCCGCGCGGTCGAGCTGCTGGCCATCGGCATCGGGCACGACGTGACGCGGTACTATGAACGCGCGGTCACGATCACCGATGCCGAGCAGCTGGCAGGCGCGATCACGGAACAGCTGGCCTCGCTGTTCGACGCCGATCCGCGCAAGCGGGCGCGGGTGATGGGCATGGCCTCGCAGCGGCGCTGAGGGGTCAGCCGTGTTCCTCGGCGGCGGTGTCGCACAGGGCCTGGTTGAAGGCCCGCAGCGCATCGACGTGATGGACGATGCCCACGATCCGCAGCGGGCCGTCTTCCTCACCCGGCGCGGGGTCCGCGACGACGGGCAGGAAGGCCGAACCCTCGCGCTCGAACCGGGCCAGCGCCACGTCGAGGCGGCTGCCTTCGGGCAGTGACAGGCCCTGTTCGGCCAGGTTGCGCAGCAGGTCGGGCGAAGGTGCGCCCGCGCCGTCCGGGGTCCGCATCACGGGGGTGATCCGCAACTGACGCGGCAGCCAGTCCTGCGGCCCCTCGGCCAGGCGGATGCCGCGTCGTTCCAGTTGCGTCAGGAAGAACGACCGCTTGACCAGCCGCGATGCCAGCGCCGAGCTGAGCGAGACCGAGGTCATCACCGCCAGCCCCGTCTGCCAGTCGCCCGTCAGTTCGAACACGATCAGCGCGGTCGATATGGGGGCGCCCAGCACGGCGGCGCCCACAGCACCCATGCCCGCGAAGGCATAGATGTTCACCTCGCCCGAATACTCGGGCGCGATCGAGGTGGCGATGATCCCGAAGGCCAGCCCCGTCAGCGACCCCATCACCAGCGCGGGCGAGAAGACGCCCCCGCCCATGCGCCCGCCAAGCGTGATCGCGACGGCGACGGCCTTGACGACCGCGAAGACCAGCGCCTCGGTCAGGCCGATGCGGCCCGACAGGGCGGCGGCGGTGGTCTCGTATCCGACGCCGATGATATGCGGAAAGGGGATTGCGATCAGCCCGAGCGCCAGCCCCGCCAAGGCCGGGCGTGCCCAACGCGGCCAGCCCAGCCGCGCCATCGCCCGCGCGGCCAGCCGGTCCGCCCCGAAGATCCCGCGCATCATCGCCGCCGCCACCAGCCCCGCGATCAGGCCAAGCGCCATGAAGGCGGGCAGCTCGACATAGAAGGCGAGGTCCACGGCCTCGTTCAGGCGAAACTCGGTCAGGCCGCCGAATTGCAGGCGGTTGATGACGGTGCCCGCCACGGCGGAAATCGCGATGGGCGCGAATGCGTGGACGGCGAAATGGCGCAGCACGATCTCGTGGGCGAACAGCGCCCCCGCGATGGGCGCGTTGAAGCTGGCGGCGACCGCGCCCGCGACGGCGCAGCCCAGCAGCTCGCGCCCCGTGATCGGGCTGGCCTTGATGCGGTCCGCCACGCTGGTCGAGATGACGCCCGCCAGGTGGACGACCGGCCCCTCGCGGCCCGAACTGCCCCCGGTGCCAAGCGTGATCAGCGATGCCAGCGCCGAGGCCAGCCCCTCGCGCTTCTCGACGCGGCCGCCATCGAGCGCCGCCCCCTCGATCACGTCCGAGACCGACCTGACGCGCCCGTCCGGCGTGAACCGGTCGAGGATCAGCCCGACGGCAAGGCCGCCGAGGCAGGGCACGACCAGCACCCAGTACCAGGGCAGGCTGCCCGCCGTGCTGGCCAGCGTCAGGTCGTCCGCCCCATAGATCGCGCGTTGCAGCGCCGAGATGCCCAGCCGGAAGCCCAGTGCCGCGACGCCCGCGCCGATCCCGATCAGCAGGGCCAGCACCCAGAACTGCAGCTGGCTGGGGCCGCGATCGCGCATGATGTGCATGGCGCGTCGCATCCTGCGGCGCAGCGGGCGAAGCAGGCGGGCGGGCATGGTCGGTCGTGTCCTGTCTGGCATGGTGGGGCCTTCCGTCGCCCAAGCCGATCACAGATTCGTGGCAGCGTCCAGAAGGCGCGGGATTTCACGGCGCAACCCGTCCAGTCCGCGTGGCCGCCAGCCCGCATGACGCAGGAATGCGCAGTCGAGGACCCTCAGCGTGTCCGCATCGGCGGCATCGGGCAGCGGCAGGTCGCGGCCCAGCACGTCGTTCACCATGCCCAGCAGGACGCGGCGGTCCAGCGCGATGTCGCTGGCATTGACGGTGGCGGGCGGGCGGGGATGATCCAGCAGCAGGATCAGGGCGGCGGCAAGATCCTCGGCGTGAAGCTCGGTCCCGATGCGGGGCGCGACGGGGCGCTGCGCAAGATGGTCGCGAAACAGCGCGGTCCATTTCATCGCCGGACCCGGCCCGTAGACGCCCGTCGCGCGGATCGCGCAGCCCGTCAGCGGAAGGTTGGACAGGTGCTCCTCGGCGCGGGCCTTCACCTCGCCATATAGGCTGGTCGGGCGGGCGGGCAGGTCGTCGGGCAGCAGCCCCGCCGGATGGCCGTCATGGACCGCCCGCGACGACAGGAACAGCACGCGCCCGACGCCCGCCCGTGCGGCATCGTCGAACAGCCGCCTGCTGCCGTCCAGATTGGCCGTGACGAAGCCCTGCGGATCGTCGCCCTCGCCGCCGCGATACCGGCCGGGCGCATGGGCGAAGGCGCAATGGACCAGCGCGTCCTGCCCCCTCAGCGGCGCGGGCAGGCCCAGCCGCCAGCCGCTGTCGCGGTCCAGAACCGTTACCGCGTGACCCGCCGCCAGCAGCGCCCTTCGGGCAAAGCTGCCGACGATGCCGCCGGCCCCCGTCAGCGCGACCCGCATCGGGCCCCCGGCGCGGGCATCCCCGACAGGTCGGGCATCGGGCCGCCATCCGCGATCTGGCGCCACAGGTCGATCAGTGGGCGCAGCCGGTCGGCCTTGTCGTGATCCTGCCACGGTTTCTCGTACTGGAAATGCAGGACGCGGATGTGGTCCCAGCTCCACAGCTCGGGCATGGAGAACCAGGCGTATTGCAGCATGTTGTGATGCACCGACAGCCCGTGCCAGTCGGGAAAGAAGTCCTGCAGGAAGGTCTGGTCCGTGCGCCGCCAGAAGATGCCGGGCCGGTCCAGATGCGCCATCATCGCGGCGAATGTCGCGGGATCGGGTCGCGCCGTGAAGATGCCCGAGTTCATGCGGTGGAACCCGTCCAGCCCGTCATAGACATTGGGCGCGGCGCAGAACTCGGGCATCCCGAACAGCTTGTCGATATTGCGCAGCACGATCGCGTCCGCATCGACGAAGACGACGCGGCGATAGTCCAGCTGCCACAGCCGCAGCTTGATGAAATTGTCCAGCGGCGTATGGAAATCGGGCTTGCCGCCCTTGGTGAAGGCCGCGCGGGCATGCAGCGCGTCGCGGGCATGCGTCCGGTCGAATTCCTGCGAGGTGGGCAGCAGCTGCGCCCGGACCGTCCTTGCGCCAAGCGCGCGCAGCGATGTCAGCGCGTCCTCGGGCAGGTCGCGGTGCAGCACCACCATGTCGGCCTGCGATCCGACCAGCCGCAGGGACCGCAGCAGCGCCAGCGCCCCCGGCAGATAGGCCTCGTTGCTGACCAGCGTGACATAGGCGCGATCGCTGCGGGCGGGGCCGTCGGGGATCAGTCCATCGGGCAGGGGCGTTGGGGTCATCCGTTGTCCTTGCATCGCTGCGGGCATCGTTCGGGTCGCGCCAAGATGTGACAGCATGCGCGCCCGCGGCCAAGCCCCGATACGTTCCGTCGCAGGCGGGGCGCGGGAACCGCGCGGTTCAGGCGGCGTTGGCTTGCCAAGTAATCGAAGGGAATTCCCGATGTCCTACAACAACGAAGAACCGCCGCAGGCCGCGCGGCGTCACAAGCCCGCTGTCATCGCCATCGTGGCGATGCTGGCGGTCGTCCTGATCCTGACGCTGGTCATGCGTCCCGGCACCGAGGATTCCGAGGATACCGGCATTGCGACCACCGCGCCCCCCGCCGAAACCCCGGTCGAGGATGCCGAGGGGAACGGCGATGCGCCGACGCCCACGGCCGTCCCCGAGGACGGCGATCCCGATGCGGGCGATGCCGCGCCCGAGCCTTCGAACTGACCATCGGCGGGCCCCCGCGGGCCTGCCTCAACTGACGAGTTCGTGATCCCCGCCCTGCCATGACAAGTTCTCACGCATTTGAGATAACCGACCGAACCGGTGCGTCATGCGCCGGACAAACTCTGGATCGGGAAAGAGGTCGGGGCAGGGATGAAAACCTTCGGAAAACTGTTGATCGCATGCCTGGCGCTGTCGCTGGCGGTGTCATGCGCGCGAACGCCGCCAAGCGGCGGCGGATATCGCAACGCACCGGGGCCGGGCGCGAATTCGCAGCTGGGCGACCGCGCGCCGCACGATTGGGACTATGCCGCGCCCTATGGGCACCAGGTCCACGGGATCGACATTTCCCGCTGGCAGGGCGATATCGACTGGAACCGCGTGCGCGGGGCGGGGATCAGCTTCGCCTTCATCAAGGCGACCGAGGGCGGGGACCATCTGGACCCGAACTTCCACCGCTACTGGCGCGAGGCGGGGCAGGCGCGCATCCCGCGCGGGGCCTATCACTTCTACTATTTCTGCCGCTCGGGGGCGGAAAACGCGGCATGGTTCATCCGCAACGTCCCGCGCGAGGCCGGTTCGCTTCCGCCCGTGCTGGACATGGAATGGTCGCATTCGCGGACCTGCCCGCGCCGTCCCTCGGCATCCGAGATCAAGCGCGAGGCCGAGGTGTTCCTGCAGATCGTGGGGCGTCACTACGGGCAGCGGCCCATCATCTATACCACGGTGGATTTCTACCGTGACAACCGGATGGGCGACATGCGTGCCGAGTTCTGGCTGCGCTCTGTCGCCAATCACCCCAGCCGGATCTATCCGGGTCAGCGTTGGGGCTTCTGGCAATATACCGGCACCGGGATCGTCCCGGGCATCAAGGGCGATGTCGATCTGAACGCCTTTGCCGGTTCCGCAACGGATTGGGCAAGATGGTTGCAGACACGAATGGTGCGGTAGTCACGCATCGCTGGCTGAGGATCGAGTTCACGGCGCTCTATTTCGGGGCGCCGCTGGCCATGGCGGTGTTCCTGCCGCCCGGGCGCCTGTTCCAGGCGCTCGCGCTGTTCAGCCTTGCGGGCATCGCCCTTCTGTACGTGACCGGCGGCTTCCAGTGGCGGACCCTGATCCGCGGCTGGCGCCGCCTTCCCTGGCTGGAGATCGGGGGCATATCGCTGGCGACCCTGCTGGCGGGCTGGGCGATCCTTGCGACGCTGCAGCCCGACGCGCTGTTTTCGCTGATCCGCCAGCGCCCCGAATTCCTGCCCTTCATCTGGGTCTTCTATCCGCTGCTGTCGGCCCTGCCGCAGGAGCTGATCTTCCGCCCGCTGTTCTTCCATCGCTATGGCGCGATCCTGCCCGAGGGGCAGGCCGCGATCGCGCTGAACGCGGCCGTCTTTGCCTTTGCCCACCTGATGTACTGGTCGCTGATCGTGGCCGTGATGACCTTCGTCGGGGGCTGGATCTTCGGGCGCGCATATCTGCGCCACGGCTTCCCCTCGGCCTGGGTGCTGCATGCTGTGGCGGGGAACGTGCTGTTCGCGGTTGGGATGGGGGCCTATTTCTATACCGGCAACGTGGTGCGGCCCTTCTGAGCGGTTGACTTCCAGCCTTTGGCGCTGTTCATGCGGGGGCTGAACAAACCCGAAGGACCGACCATGCACGCCTATCGCAGCCATACCTGCGGCGATCTGACTGCCGCCAACGCCGGTGAAACCATCCGCCTTTCGGGCTGGGTGCATCGTGTGCGGGACCATGGCGGCGTCCTGTTCGTCGATCTTCGCGACCATTACGGCATGACGCAGGTCCTGGCCGACAGCGACAGCCCCGCCTTCGCCGCGATGGAGAAGCTGCGCGCCGAAACCGTCATCCGCATCGACGGCCGCGTGAAGCTGCGCGACGCCAGCCTCGTGAACCCCAAGCTGCCCACCGGCGAGATCGAGGTCTATGCGACCGACCTGGAGGTGCTGGGCGCCGCGGACGAGCTTCCGCTGCCGGTCTTCGGCGATCAGGATTACCCGGAAGAAACGCGCCTCGCGTACCGCTTCCTCGACCTGCGCCGCGAGAGCCTGCACAACAACATCATGCTGCGTTCGCAGGTGATCCGGTCGATCCGCAACCGCATGTGGGACCAGGGCTTCACCGAATTCCAGACGCCGATCATCACGGCCAGCAGCCCCGAAGGCGCACGCGACTTCCTGGTGCCCTCGCGTCTGCATCCGGGCAAGTTCTATGCCCTGCCGCAGGCCCCCCAGCAGTTCAAGCAGCTGATCATGGTCGCGGGCTTCGACAAGTATTTCCAGATCGCGCCCTGCTTCCGCGACGAGGATCCGCGCGCCGACCGCAGCCCGACCGATTTCTACCAGCTGGACCTGGAAATGTCCTTCGTGGACCAGGAGGACGTCTTCGCCTCGATCCAGCCGGTCGTGCAGGGCCTGTTCGAGGAATTCGGCAAGGGCCGCAAGGTCGATACCGAATGGCCGCGCATCCCCTATGCCGAGGCCATGCTGAAATACGGCAGCGACAAGCCCGACCTGCGCAACCCGATCGAGATGCAGATCGTCAGCGAGCATTTCCGCGGTTCGGGCTTTGCGATCTTCGCCAAGCTGCTGGAACAGGACGGCACCGAGGTCCGCGCCATTCCCGCGCCGACCGGCGGCAGCCGCAAGTTCGCCGACCGCATGAACGCCTTCGCGCAATCGCAGGGCCTGCCCGGCATGGGCTATATCCTGTGGCGCAAGGACGATAACGGCCAGATCGAGGCCGCAGGCCCCGTCGCCAAGAATATCGGCCCCGAGCGGACCGAGGCGATCCGCCAGCAGCTGGGTCTGGGCATCGGCGATGCCGCGTTCTTCCTTGGCGGCAAGCCCGAGGCGTTCGAGGGTGTCGCGGGCCGCGCCCGCAACGAGATCGGCCGCGAGCTGGGCCTGACCGACGAGAACCAGTTCAAGTTCGCCTGGATCGTCGATTTCCCGATGTACGAGAAGGACGACGAGGGCAAGATCGACTTCAGCCACAACCCGTTCAGCATGCCGCAGGGCGGTCTGGACGCGCTGAACGGCGATCCGCTGGCGGTCAAGGGCTTCCAGTACGACCTGGCCTGCAACGGCTACGAGCTGATCTCGGGTGCGATCCGGAACCACAAGCCGGAAATCATGTTCAAGGCGTTCGAACTGGCCGGTTACGGCGCAGACGAGGTCGAGAAGCGCTTTGGCGGCATGGTCAAGGCGTTCCGCTATGGCGCGCCCCCGCATGGTGGCTGCGCGGCCGGCATCGACCGGATCGTGATGCTGTTGGCGGATGAACAGAACATCCGCGAGGTCATCATGTTCCCGATGAACCAGCGCGCCGAGGACCTGATGATGGGTGCCCCGTCCGAACCCACCAACGAGCAGATGCGCGAGCTTCGCCTGCGCGCCCTGCCGAAAGAGTGATCTGACAGGCGGGCCCCCTTCGTGCGATGTTGCCGCAAGGCAGCATTCACGACGGGGCCCGCCGCATGATACCTTTCGATCAGCTTGCCGCGATCCGGCTGGGCTTCGGCCTGTCGCCGCGGCAGGCCCTGCCCGACACGCCTCAGGCCCTCATGGCCGAGCTTGCGGCCTCGACCCGCGCGGGCGAACTGACCACCGACCATGTCAGCACGATCATCGCCGAGGGCCGCGATCTGCGCCGCGCGTTCCGCAATGGCGATGCGGCGGCCAAGGAGCCCCTTCGCGTCCATCGCAGGCAGGCGCGGCAGCGTTTCCATGCCGCATTCCGCGAACGCGTCGCGCGCGCCGTCGATGCGCCCTCGGGGCTGGGAGAGCGGCTGGTCTGGTTCTGGGCCGACCATTTCACCGTCGAAGGGGCCGACATCTATCAGGATCTTCTGTGCGAGACCTTCGTGGACGAGGCGATCCGCCCGCATGTGAACGGTCGCTTCGCGCAGATGATGTTCAAGGCCGAGACCCATCCCGCGATGCTGCGATACCTGGACCAGGTGCGCTCGGTCGGGCCGGGCAGCGCGCTGGCCCAGAGGCGTCCGGCCAAGGGCTTCGGCCTGAACGAGAACCTTGCCCGCGAGATGCTGGAGCTGCACAGCCTGGGCGTCGGCGCCGATTACAGCCAGCGCGACATCGAGCAGCTGGCCGAGTTGCTGGCGGGCCTGTTCTATGGCCCGAAGCAGGAAAAGCTGTTCCTGCCCGCCCGTTCGGAACCCGGCCCCGAGACGGTCCTGGGCGTCGAGTACGGCACCGAGGGTCGCGGTCGCCTGCAGGACATCCGCGCGGTGATCGACGATCTGGCGGTTCATCCCGCGACGGCTGCGCATCTTGCGCGCAAGATGGCGGTGCATTTCGTATCCGACGATCCGCCCGCGGGGCTGACTGACAGGCTGACCGCAGCCTATCTGGAAAGCGATGGTGCGCTTGCGGCCATGAACCGCGTGCTGGTGCGTGCGCCGGAACTGCGGGACGGCTTCCGCGCGAAGATGCGCCAGCCCTTCGATTATATCGTGGCGGGTCTGCGGGCACTGGGGCTGACGGGCGACGATATCCGCGCGCTGGACGACCGCCAGACCCGGGTGAACCTGATCGAGCCGCTGAAGCTGATGGGCCAGCCCTGGGGCGTGCCGGGCGGGCCGGACGGCTGGCCCGAGGACGCTGCCGCCTGGGCCACGCCTCAGGGATTGGCCGCGCGCATCAACTGGTCGATGGCCACGCCCCGCCGCCTGCTGGACCGCCTGCCGGACCCCCGCGACTTCGCGGCGACCGCGCTTGGCGACACCGCGTCCGAGCCGCTGGCATGGGCGGTCCCCAAGGCCGAAAGCCGGGTCGAGGGCGTGGGCATCGTGCTCGCCTCGGCCGATTTCAACCGGAGATGAGACCGATGGATCGTCGCCTTTTCCTCAGGCATGCCGCGCTGATCGGCTGTTCCGCCGCCGCCAGCCCGTTGATCACGCCGATGGCCTTCGCCTCGGCCCCCGGCGACAACCGGCTGGTCGTCATCGTGCTTCGCGGTGCGATGGACGGGCTGGATGCGTTCCAGCCCTATGGCGATCCCGACCTTGCGGGGCTGCGCAGGACGATTTCCTTGGGCCCGGATCACGGTGCCCTCGATCTGGACGGGTTCTTCGCGCTGCACCCGGCGCTGTCGGGGCTGATGCCGCTGTGGCAGGCGGGGCAGCTGGCCTTCGCGCCCGCCGTCTCGACGCCCTATCGCGACAAGCGCAGCCATTTCGACGGGCAGGACATGCTCGAGGCGGGGACGGGCACCGATGCCCCGATCCGCAACCAGACCGACGGCTGGCTGAACCGCCTGCTGCAGCAGATGCCCGACCAGTCGTCGCAGACCGCCTATGCCGTCGGAGGAGAGCGGATGCGTATCCTCGACGGGGCCGCCGACAGCATGAGCTGGTCGCCGCGTTCGACGCTGAACCTGTCGCCGCAGGCCGAGCGGCTGCTGGCCCATGTCTATCACGACGATCCGCTGCTGCGACATTCCAGCGAACAGGCCATCGCCATCGCCGAAGGGCTGTCGCCCGACATCCTGTCCGAGGGGCGCATGTCCGAACACCTGGAACTGGCCCGGTTCACCGCCGACCGCCTGAACCGCGAGACGCGGATCGCGACCTTCTCGATCTCGGGGTGGGACACGCATGCGGCGCAGGCCAACACGCTGAAACGGGCGCTGACCCAGCTGTCCGAGGCGATCCTGACCCTGCGAGATGAGCTGGGCCGCAACTGGGACACGACGACCGTCATGGCGATGACCGAGTTCGGTCGCACGGCGCGCGAGAACGGGTCCGCCGGAACCGATCACGGCACGGGCGGGGCGATGCTGGTGGCGGGCGGCGCCGTCCGGGGCGGTCGCGTGCTTGGCGAATGGCCGGGCCTGGCCGAGGGGGATCTCTATGCCGGGCGGGACCTGATGCCCGTCCGCGACATCCGCGCCTATGCCGCCTGGGCCATGCACCAGAAGTTCGGCATCGCGAGATCCACGCTGGAGGGCGCGATCTTCCCCGGGCTGGACATGGGCGGCGACCCGCGCCTGCTGGCCTAGAAGCCCGCCACGCGGTCCAGCCGGTCCTGCACCATGCCGCTGATCCGCACGAGGTCGCTTGCCACCGCGTTCCCCGCCATGTGGTCACGCGCAAGCTCGGACGCGGCCTGTTCCAGCGCGCCGTCGCGCGCCGAACGCGCGACGCTGGCAAGGAAGCGCGCGATATAGTCGATCGAGCCGGTGTCCCGCGCCGAAGACAGCACCTCGGCCACGTGATTCAGGTCGTCGCGCAGGCCCGATTCATCGGGCTGCACCACCTCGGTCGGCAGGGCGCGGGGGGCCATGCGCGACATTTCCGGCGGCATTGCCCGAAGGATCGTCTGCTGGAAGACCGCAAGGCTTTCGACCGGCTTGGCAAGGAACCCGTCGGCGCCCGCGCCGATGGCGGTATCGCGCCCGTCGGGATCGCCCGACATGCCGAGGATGACCGGAATGCGCGGCTCGGCCGCGGTCAGAGTGGCGATCAGGTCGGCGCCGTTCCCGTCGGGCAGCCCCAGATCGACGATGGCGACCATCGGGCTGTAGCTGCGCAGATGGCGCGCGGCCGATCGCAGGCAATCCGCGCGCCTGATCCGTGCGCCGGATCGCAGGCACAGAAGGCGCACGGCCTCGCTCGCGAACCTCGAATCCTCGATCACCAGCACGGTCAGGCCCGTCAGCGGGCGGTCGGGCTGCATCAGCCGCCATTTCGGCAAGGGCTGGGCGGTGTCGGCCTTCTGTTCCGTCAGCATGTCGCAATCCCCCTTGGGCTTCTTCGTCCGGACTAGCAAGGGAATCGCTAAGGATCGGTTAATCGCGCAGCTTTTCCTTTCACCCATCCGCCGTTCGCCCTAGTAATCGGTGCAAACGGAGGATGAGATGATCGGTCGCCTGAACCATGTCGCCATCGCGGTGCCGGACCTCGACGCTGCCGCCGCGCAATACCGCAACACCCTTGGTGCCAAGGTCGGCGCACCGCAGGACGAACCCGATCACGGCGTCACCGTGATCTTCATCGAACTGCCCAACACCAAGGTCGAGCTGCTGCATCCGCTTGGGCAGGACAGCCCCATCCAGGGCTTTCTGGACAAGAACCCCTCGGGGGGGATCCATCACATGTGCTTCGAGGTCGAGGACATCATCGAGGCCCGCGACCGCCTGAAATCCGAGGGCGCCCGCGTCCTCGGCACCGGAGAGCCGAAGATCGGCGCACATGGCAAGCCGGTGCTGTTCCTGCACCCCAAGGATTTCAACGGCTGCCTGATCGAACTGGAGCAGGTCTGATGAACCTGACCGGCGGCATCGTCCTGTTCACCGTCCTGTGGTTCCTGACCCTGTTCGTCGTCATGCCCATCGGGCAGCGCAGCCAGGCCGATGACGGAGAGATCGTTCCCGGCACCCATGCAGGCGCCCCCTCGGGCACCCCCTGGCGGCGCAAGCTGATCCTGACGACCCTGATCGCGGGCGCGATCTGGGCCGTCATCGCGGGGGTGATCCTGGGCGGGTTCGTCACCCGCGGGGATATCTCGAACCTGGACGCGCTGATCCGCTGACCATGTGGAACAGATGCGTGAACGACGCCGCCGCCAGCAGCGGGACGGCGATGTTCACGACCGGGATCGACAGCGCGATCGCCGTCAGCACGCCCGTCACGGTGACCGCGACCCCCCGGCTGCGGCGCAGCGCGTGGGCGTCCTGGTCGGACAGGTGACGGCGCGCGGCCATCTGGAAGAACTCTCGTCCCAGAAGCCAGCCATTCGCGCCGAAGAACAGCACCGGCGCCAGTGGACCCAGGAACGGCGTCAGGATCAGCGACAGCACCGCCACGCCAAGCACTGCCGCCATCACGGCCAGCGATTCCAGCAGCCCGTCCAGGAAATCGGGCGATGCGCCCTGCCTGCGGGGATAGTGCATCCTCTCGACCGCGGCGGCGACGTTCTCGGCGAACAGCCCCGAGAAGCCCGCCGCGACCGGCGCCATCAGAAAGATCCCCATGACCGGCAGCAGCGCAAGCGAGGTCCAGGACAGCGCCTGCCCCAGGTCCAGCGTCCCGATCCAGGGCAGCGTCAGCCCGCCCGGCAGCCAGATCCGGATCGCCCAGAAGATCGCGGCCTGCAGCGCGACGAACAGCAGCAGGGTCAGCGCGATGCCTAGGATCACGAGCTTCAGGACCGAGGGGCGCAGCAGGTCGGCCCACCCCCTCAGCATGGCCCGGACGGGCAGGGTCACAGCCATGTGGTGATCGCGTCGATCTCGGGGCGGGGGCGTTCGGGCGGCGTGCTGCCGCGCGTGCCGATATGGATCAGCCCCGCGATCCGTTCCTGCGGCCTGACGCCCAGATGCGTGCGCCCGAAATCGTGGTTCAGCGCCGCGAAGCCCGTCAGCCAGCACGCCCCCCAACCCGAGGCCAGCGCCGCGTTGACCAGCCCAAGGCACAGCGCGCCCGCCGACAGCTCCTGTTCCCAGGCGGGCACCTTGGGGCTGTCCTTGGGGCTGAAGACGACCGCGACCACGACGGGCGATGCCAAGGCCGAGGCCGCCTTGTCGGCCTGCGCCTGATCCTGGCCATCCGCCAGCACCGCGTCGCGCAGCAGGGGCGCCAGCATGTCCAGCCGCTCGCGCCCCATCACGACGAAGCGCCAGGGTTCCAGCTTGCCGTGATCGGGCACGCGGGCGGCAAGGGTCAGCAGGTCCCGCAGGGCCGCGCGGTCGGGGCCGGGGGCGGTCAGCAGCTTGGGGGGGTGGGAACGGCGCGTCGCCAGGAATTCCAGCGCGGCCTCGTTGCGTTCGGGCATGGCATTCTCCTTCGCGGGATCTGTCGCCGATCGCGGTTTGGGCCGCAAGGGCGCTATTCCCGCTCCAGCCGGTAATTCCCCTCGGGCAGGTTCAGCGCCAGCCGCAATTCGGACAGTTGCTGCATGGTGAAGGTGACGCGCACCACCTCCGAGCCGTCATGGCTCATCTGTTCGACCACCACGCGGTCGTCGAAATTCAGGATGACGACATCCTCGTTCAGGGGGCGGGTATTCGGCTCGGCCTCGTCGATCAGGGTGATGACGGTCGCGTCGAAGTCATGCTCGATGGTGAACATCCGATTCTCCTTTGGCCTGACTGCGACAATTGCGCGTCGGGGTGGCGGCGGCAAGCGCGCGGTCTTGCTGACCTGCGGCGCGGCAAGGTAGGTTGGGCGCAACAGGCGCGTTCGGACAGCGAAGGACAGGGCGGCGATGGGCAAGACGTGGGCAAGGGGATGGATGCGGGCCGCGATGGCGCTGGCCGCGCTGGCGGTCGCGGGCTGCGCCCAGGGGCCGGTGACGCCCGCCATCACCCAGGCGCCCGCCGCGCAGACGCCGCCCGCGCCGGTGGTCCTGCCCGCGCCCAGCAGCCGCCATGACGGCACCCCGCAGGGCGCGGCCCGCAGCTTCGTGCAGGTCATGTCGCGGATGGAGCCCGCGGTCGAACGCGAATGCGTCGAGCGTCGCAGCCGCGCGATCAACTGCGATTTCGCCTTCGTCGTGGACGACCGCGCCGGGCTGGAGCCCAATGCCTACCAGACCGTCGACCGCACGGGCCGTCCGGTCGTGGGCTTTACCCTGTCGCTGATCGCGCAGACGCAGAACCCCGACGAGATCGCCTTCGTCGTCGGTCACGAGGCCGCGCACCACATCCTCGACCACCTGGACCGCAAGAGCGGGGCCGCGACGGCAGCGGCGGTGGTTCTGGGCTCGCTCGCCTCGGCCTATGGCGGCGACACCGCCGCGATCGAGCGCGCGCAGTCCATCGGCGCCTCGGTCGGGGCGCGCTACTACAGCAAGGAGTGGGAGCTGGAGGCCGATTACCTGGGCGCGATCATCACGATGAACGCGGGCTACAACCCGCTGACGGGGGCAGGGCTGTTCACGCGCATCCCCGATCCGGGCAACCACGTCCTTGGCACGCACCCGTCGCGGGCGCAGCGCATCACGCAGGTCCAGCGCGCGGTCGCGGACGTGCAGGCCGGACGCGCGCGCTGACGGATGGCTGAACATGGCAGCGTCGGCAGGATAAGGTTCCAGCTGCGGCAGCTGCTGCGCAAGCTGTGGGTCAGGGTCAGCTGCTTTGCCGCACTCGGCTTCGGGACGGCGATCGCGGGCTGGGCGCTGCGCGGGGCCATTCCCGACGACCTTGCGGGCTGGATCGGCGCGGATGCCATCGGGACGATCCTTCAGATCATCGCCTCGTCCATGCTGACGGTCACGACCTTCTCGCTGTCGATCCTGACGGCGGCCTATGCCACGGCCAGCAGCGGCACCACCCCGCGATCCGTGCGCCTGATCGCGCAGGACGGGGTCAGCCAGACGGTGCTGGCGACCTTCATCGGGGCCTTCGTCTTTAGCCTTGTCGGGCTGATCATGCTGCAGACCGAGCTGTATGGCGAAGGCGGGCGCGTCATCCTGTTCCTCGTGACGCTGTTCGTGATCCTGGTCGTCATCGTGTCGCTGCTGCGCTGGATCGACCGCCTGGCGACACTGGGCCTGGTAGGCGATACCGTCACCCGGGTCGAGGAGGCGACGGCCACCGCGCTGGAACGGCGTCTGAAATCGCCCTGGATGGGGGCGAACCCCCTGCGCGGCGCCCCCCCGCCCGAGGCGGCGGCTCTGCATCCCGACCGGGTGGGGCATGTCCAGAACTGCGACATGCAGGCGCTGTCGGACCTGGCGGAGGAGCATGATCTCCGCATCTATCTTGCCGCGATACCGGGCGATCTGGCGCATCCCGCGCAGCCGGTCTGCCACGTGGTCGGGCGCATCGACGATGCCGTCGCGGGCGATCTGCGCGACTGCTTCACGCTGGCTGCCGAGCGCAGCTTCGACCAGGATCCGGGCTTCGGCTTCCGCGTCCTGTCCGAGGTCGCGCAGCGCGCCCTGTCGCCCGCCGTCAACGATCCGGGCACGGCCGAGGTCGTGCTGACGCGGATGCTGCGCATCCTGTCGCCCTGGACCGGACAGGTCAGGCCCGATGTCAGTTTCCCGCGGCTCTATTCACCCGGTCTGGACCCTGCAGCGCTGCTGGGCGACAGCCTGCGCCCGATCATGCGCGACGGGGCAGGGGTGGCGCAGGTCCATCTTGCGATCCAGCGGATGCTTCACCTGCTGCTGCTGCAGAACCCCGAGGTCTTTGCGGGTCCCGTGCGCGATCTTGCCGCCGAATCGCTTCTTCTGGCCGATGCGCATGTCGCGCTGGACAGCGAAAAGGCCCGCATCAGGGAGCTGAGCGATCAAATGATGCACGATTTGGAATTGGTTGTGGTTACAGGGTGACAGCGCAACCAGTGAGTGAAAAAATCTCCCGATAATTTGAGAAAACTCTAGCTAATCGGCGGAAACCTGCTTTAGTCGGCAAAGATTTGCACAAAATCACCGCCCGCTGGTCGAAATCAGGTATCGGGGCAGGCGATAAGAAGAAAGGGCGCCCATGATCGGGGTTGTCGTATGGAGCTGCGCCTCTCGGGAAAAGGCGATCATCTGGTGCGAGGATCAGGCCAACCTCGCCTATCTGGAAGGCACAGCGGGGCTTGCCCAGGCGATGCGCTGGCCCGAAGCCGGCGACCTGGTCGAGCTGGAGACGCGCACCAAGGGTGAACTGCGCCACGCCTTCGACCTGCGCATGCTGTCCGAGAAAAGCTGCCCGGAACTGCCCGAGCTGCTGGCCGCCGCCGACGGAGCACCGTCACGCCCCCAGCACCTTCGCGTGGTCTCGTCGCAGCCGGGATCGCGCGAAACACCGGAAAATCGTGCCAAGAAACAGAAACCGGCCTTCGCATGGCCGCGTAGCGGCGCCGCCTGCTGAAGGCAGCGCCGAACGGCGTTCAGGCGCCGCGGGCCAATGCGGCCACGCCCGTGCGGGCCATGTCGATCAGACCCAGGGGGCGCATCAGGTCGGCGAATGCATCCAGCTTGCTGGGCGCGCCCGACAGCTCGAAGACGAAGCTTTCCAGCGTCGAATCCACCACGTTCGCCCGGAAGATCTCGGCGATGCGCAGCGCCTCGACGCGCTTGTCGCCCTGGCCCTGCACCTTGAACAGACCCAGCTCTCGTTCGACCGAAGGCCCCTCGACCGTCAGGTCGTGAACGTCGTGGACGACCACGATACGGCCCAGCTGCGCCTTGATCTGTTCGATGACCGAAGGAGTTCCGCGCGTCACCACCGTGATCCGCGAACGGTGGCCCGCATGGTCCACCTCGGCCACGGTCAGGCTGTCGATGTTGTAGCCGCGCCCCGAGAACAGGCCGATCACGCGCGCCAGCACGCCGGGCTCGTTCTCGACCATGATGGCCAGGGTGTGGCTTTCCTCGGTCTGGGCATGCGGGTCGCGCAGGTCATAGGCCGAATGGCTCGACATGCCCTTCTGGATGTTCAGTGCGTTCATATCATTGCCCTGTTGCAGATGTCTGGAAAGGGGGCGGGGCCGGTCAGACCAGCACCGCACCTTCGGTTTCGATGACGCCCTGCGTCTCGGCCTCGCCCAGAAGCATCTCGTTATGCGGCTTGCCCGACGGGATCATGGGGAAGCAGTTCTCGTGCTTCTCGACCAGCACGTCCAGGATGAACGGACCGTCATAGTCGATCATCTGCTGGATCGCGTCGTCCAGGTCGGCGGGATCGCGGACCTGCGCGCCCTTGCAGCCGAAGGCCTCGGCCAGCTTGACGAAATCGGGCAGGCTGTCGGACCACGATTGGCTGTAGCGTTCGCCGTGCAGCAGCTGCTGCCACTGGCGGACCATGCCCAGACGTTCGTTGTTCAGGATGAACTGCTTGACCGGCAAGCGGAACTGGACCGCCGTGCCCATCTCCTGCATGTTCATCAGCCAGCTTGCATCGCCCGCGACGTTCACGACCAGCGCGTCGGGATGTGCCATCTGCACGCCGATGCTGGCGGGCAGGCCATAGCCCATCGTGCCCAGCCCGCCCGAGGTCATCCAGCGGTTGGGCTCGTCGAAATCGAGATACTGCGCGGCCCACATCTGGTGCTGGCCCACCTCGGTCGTGACATAGCGGTCGCGCCCCTTGGTCAGTGCCTCCAGGCGCTGCAGCGCGTGCTGCGGCTTGATGATCGTGTCGCTCGGGCGATAGAACAGGCAGTTCTTGGCCTTCCAACCCTCGATCTGCGCCCACCACTGCTTCAGCCCCGCGGTGTTGACCTTGCGGCCCCGCGATTTCCAGACCTTCAGCACGTCTTCCAGGACATGGCCCACATCGCCGATGATCGGCACGTCGGCGCGGATCACCTTGTTGATGCTGCTGGGGTCGATGTCGATATGCGCCTTGATCGAGCCGGGGCTGAAATCGGCCACGCGGCCCGTGATGCGGTCGTCGAAGCGGGCGCCGACATTGATCATCAGATCGCAACCGTGCATCGCCAGGTTCGCCTCGTACAGGCCGTGCATCCCCAGCATCCCCAGCCAGCCCTTGCCCGATGCCGGATAGGCGCCGAGGCCCATCAGCGTCGAGGTGACGGGGAAGCCGGTCGCGTCGGCCAGCTCGCGCAGCAGCTGGCTGGCGGCGGGGCCGGAATTGATCACGCCGCCGCCGGTATAGAAGATCGGGCGCTCGGCCTGTTCGATCAGCTCGACCAGGCGGGTGATCTGGGCCAGATCGCCCTTGCGCACCGGCTGATAGGACCCGGTATCGGTCTGCTTCGGCCCGGCATAGCTGCCGGTGGCGAACTGCACGTCCTTGGGGATGTCGATCAGGACCGGACCGGGCCGCCCTGAGGTCGCCACATGGAAGCCCTTGTGGATCGTCTCGGCCAGCTTGTCGGTGTCCTTGACCAGCCAGTTGTGCTTGGTGCAGGGGCGGGTGATGCCGACGGTATCGGCCTCCTGAAAGCCATCCGTGCCGATCATGAAGGTCGGGACCTGGCCCGACAGGACCACCAGCGGAATGCTGTCCAGCAGCGCATCGGTCAGGCCGGTGACGGCATTCGTCGCCCCCGGCCCCGAGGTGACGAGCACGACGCCCGGCTTGCCCGTCGCCCGGGCGTAGCCTTCGGCCATGTGGACCGCGCCCTGTTCGTGGCGGACCAGCACATGGGTGATGTCGTTCTGCTGGAAGATCTCGTCATAGATCGGTAGCACAGCCCCGCCCGGATAGCCGAATACGGTATCGACGCCCTGATCGCGCAGCGCTTCGACAACCATTCTTGCACCCGTCATCATTCGGGACATGTTCTTGCTCCACTTTCGTCCAGATCCCGCCGCAGGCTGGATAATTCCGCCACGGCGTCGGCGCAAACTAGGGGGGCTTCAGAACGGGGTCAATGGGGTCGCGCGGTTAAAATGACGCAATAGACGCGCGGATTGAAACTTTATTTCGCGATGCGACGGGCGCTATCGGTTCGATTGCGGCAGAGCGATGCGGGCGACCTGTTCGACGATGGGATCGACGGACAGGGGATGGGCCTCTTCCTCGTGGTCGGCGGGGTCGCCGATATCCTGCCACGCGCCGCCCTTGTAGATCTCCAGCGCCGAGAAGCGGGCCTTGTAGTCCATCTTGCGGCTGCCCGGCACCCAGTACCCCAGGTAGACATATGGCAGCCCCGCCGCGCGCGCGATCTCGATATGGTCGAGGATCATGTAGGTCCCGAGGCTGGCGTGATGCAGCGTCGGTTCGTAGAAGCTGTAGACGAGGCTGAGCCCGTCATCCAGCACGTCGGTCAGGCAGACCGCGATCAGGTCGTCATCGGCGTCGCCGGGCGTGGACAGGTCCGACAGGTGGCCGCGATACTCGATCACGCGGGTCTTGATCGGCGTTTCCTCGATCATGGCGGCGAATTCGAAGATGTCCATGTCGGCCATTCCGCCATCGGCGTGCCGGCTGTCGAGATAGCGGCGGAACAGCTCGAACTGCTCCTCGGTCGCCCAGGCGCTGGTGGCGACGCGGCGCAGCCCGCCATCCTTGCGCGCGACCCGGCGCTGCGTGCGCGACGGCGCGAAATCCGCCACCCGGATGCGTGCCGACATGCAGGCCACGCAGCTTTCGCAGCTGGGACGATAGAGCACGTTCTGCGACCGCCGGAAGCCCTGCCGCGACAGCGCGTTGTTCAGCATCGCCGCGTTGTCGCCCTGAAGCGCGGTGAACAGCTTGCGTTCCGCGCGGCCATGCAGATAGGGGCATGGCTGGGGCGCGGTGACATAGAACTGCGGCGCGTGCGGAACGGTGTGGCGCATCCTGCCACCTCGGCTGTTGGGCGGTTGAACGGGGGTCGGGTCGTTCGGCAGCGCGGTGCGATCCGGACGAGCGACGTCGAAAGTCCGGCAAAGCCTAGCAACCTTTGGATGACAGGCCAAGCATCGAAAAGGGATAGGTCGACTTATCCCCTTGCGCGTCGTCGCACGGGCCGCGTTGACTGTTCCGGCGGCTGTCGCGAACATGCCGCCCATGACAATGGCCAGCCGCATCACCCGCATTCCGATCCCCGTCGACACCACGCGCGCGCAGGACGCTGCGGCGCTGTTTCCCGACGCGGACCCGCCGCTGCGCGACCTGATCGCGGGCGCGGCGGGGTCCAGCCCCTATCTGGCCGGGCTGATCCGGTCCGAGGCCGACTGGCTGGCCGCCGGCCCGCGCCCCGAAGGCATCGTCGCCGCCGAGACCGAGGGCTTCGAGGACCTGGACCCCGACGCGCTCGGGGTGGGGTTGCGGCGGGCCAAGCGGCGGGTCGCGCTGCTGGTCGCGCTGGCCGATCTGGGTGGCATCTGCCCGCTGGAGGATGTCACCGGCGCCCTGTCCGATCTTGCCGATCGCGCGGTGGACCTGGCCCTGCGCGCCCATGTCGCAACCGAGCGGCGTCGCGGCAAGCTGCCCGCGACCGAAGCCGATGCGGGCGGCATCTTCGCGCTGGCGATGGGCAAGGGCGGCGCGCGCGAGTTGAACTACAGCTCGGATATCGACCTGATCGTCCTGTTCGACGAGACCGCCTATGCCGAAGCCGACCAGATGGAGGCGCGCGCCGCGCTGATCCGGGCGACCCGGCGCATGGCCGCGACGCTGTCGGACGTGACCGAACACGGCTATGTCTTCCGCACGGACCTGCGGCTGCGGCCCGATGCCTCGGTGACGCCGGTCTGCATCTCGACCGCGGCGGCGCTGGCCTATTACGAGGCCGAGGGCCGGACATGGGAACGCGCGGCCTTCATCAAGGCACGCGCCGCCGCGGGCGACATCGCGGCGGGCCAGCGTTTCCTGCGCGAGCTGCGCCCCTTCGTCTGGCGCAAGCACCTGGATTTCGCGGCCATCCAGGACGCCCACGACATGCGGCTGCGCATCCGCGACCACAAGGGCCTGGGCGGCAAGCTGGAGGTCGCCGGCCACAACCTGAAGTTGGGCCGCGGCGGCATCCGCGAAATCGAGTTCTTCACCCAGACCCGCCAGCTGATCGCGGGCGGGCGCGACCGCGACCTGCGCCAGCGCGACACCGTGGGCGGGTTGCGCGCGCTGGCCGCCAAGGGCTGGGTCCCCCCGGAGGTGGCCGAGGAGCTGATCGACCATTACCGGCAGCATCGCGACATCGAGCATCGCATCCAGATGGTGAACGACGCGCAGACCCATTCGCTGCCCAAGGACGACCAGGGGCTGCGCATCATCGCGGCACTGTCGGCGCAATCCGATCCGCAGGCGTTCCGCGACGGGCTGCGCGACCGGCTGGCCCGCGTCCACGAACTGACCGAGGAGTTCTTCGCCCCGTCGGAACCAGCCGCCCCCGCGCCCGAACTGTCGGACGAGGCCCGCACGATCATCGACCGATGGCAGGGCTATGCCGCGCTGCGATCTGACCGCGCCCAGCAGATCTTCCGCCGGATCGAGGCGCCGCTGCTGGACCGGATGGCGCGTTCGGGCCACCCGACCGAGGCGTTGTCGCGTTTCGACAGCTTCCTGTCCGTGCTGCCGGCGGGGGTGCAGCTGTTCTCGTTGTTCGAGGCAAATCCCCAGCTGATCGACCTGATCGTCGACATCTGCGGGACCGCGCCGGGGCTTGCGACCTATCTGGCGCGGCATCCGGCGGTTCTGGATGCGGTGCTGGGGGGCAGCTTCTTCTCGGCCTGGCCGGGCGAGGGGGCCTTGCGGGACGAGCTGTCGCGCGTGCTGGCCCGCGCCGCCGACGCACCCGGTGGCGGGTATGAGCGCGCGCTGGACGCCGCGCGCCGTTGGGCGCACGAGTGGGAATTCCGCATCGGTGTCCACCACCTGCGCGGCCTGATCGACGCCGACGAGGCCGCCGTCCAGTATGCCGACCTAGCGGGGGCCTGCGTCGCGGCGCTGTTCCCGGTAACGGTGCAGGACTTCTCGCGGCGTCACGGGCCGCCGCCGGGGCGCGGGGCGGTCGTGGTGGGGATGGGGTCGCTTGGCGCGAGGGCGCTGAACGCGGGCTCGGACCTGGATCTGATCGTGATCTATGACGCGGACGGCGTCGAAGCCTCTGACGGGCCGCGCCCGCTATCGTCGCGGCCCTATTACGCGCGGCTGACGCAGGCGATGATCACGGCCCTGACCGCGCCCACCGCCGAGGGGCGGCTCTACGAGGTCGACATGCGGCTGCGTCCCTCGGGGCGGCAGGGGCCGGTCGCGACCTCGGTCCAGAGCTTCGAGAGCTATCAGCTGTCCGAGGCCTGGACCTGGGAGCACCTGGCCCTGACCCGCGCGCGCGTCGTGGCGCAGGGCGGTGCCGATCCCGGCCTGGCGGATCAGGTGGAAACGCTGCGAATGCAGGTGCTGCGCGAATGCGGCGGGGCCGAGCGCGTCATGGGCGATCTGGCCGACATGCGCAGGCGGCTGTTCGCGGCCAAGGCGCCGTCCGGCGATTTCGATGCCAAGCGCGGTGCGGGGCGGTTGCAGGATATCGACCTGTTCGCCCAGTCATGCGCGTTGCGCGCGGGCGACCCCGCGCGGGCCACGCTGGCGCAATTGCGCGCGGGCCGCCGCGCCGGGCTGATCGACGCCGACACCGCCGAGGCGCTGTCCTCGGGCTGGCGCAGGCTGTGGCGGCTTCACGCCTCGGGGCGGCTTCTGACCGATGCGCCGCTTGCCGCCGCCACGATCGGCAAGGGTGGGCAGGAGTTCCTGCTGAGAGAGACCGGCGCCGAGACGCTGGAGGCACTGGCAGGCGACATGGCCACCCGCGCCGCCGCGATCGCCGCCCTGATCGAGGACCGGCTGCCCTAGCTTGCGACCCTGTCGCGGTTCGCGCGTTGGGCCTGATCCTGCATCTCGGCGGCGACTTCGGACAGGGACCGCCCGCCGATCTTGCCCAGGACGGGGATCTGGACCAGCCCCTCGGGCAGGGCGGGGGCTTCGGGTTCCTGCGTCTCGACGAACAGGCCATGGGCGGTCTTGTCCCAGTAGAAGGGCTTGGTCACCACCTCGTAGATGGCCTTCCAGCCCGCAAGACAGCCGAGCGGGAAGTAGATGTGCAGCGTCGGCACCCATGCCAGCAGGTGTCGGTGCTTGGGGCCGCGAACGGCGCGCATGCCGACGAAGATCGACAGCAGCTCCGACGCGACGAACAGGCCGAACAGCGCGGGCATGACCCATCCGCCGAGGAAACCCTCCAGCGGGCCGCGCATCGGGTGGGGCAGCCCCGCCGTCAGCAGCCAGAAGCTCCAGAGCACGGGCGCCAGCAGGTATTGCGACAACGAGCCGAAGAACTGCACCTGGAACCCCCAGAAGCGGCGCGGTCCAAGGTCGCGCCACAGCGCAACGGGATCGCGCATATGGACCCCCCATGTCATCGCATACCCCTTGAGCCAGCGCGACCGCTGCTTGACCCATGGCAGAGCTCGGCAGTTGGCCTCTTCGTCGGTGGTGGTCTCGATGATCTCGGTCCGGTAGCCGCGACGCGCAAGGCGGACGCCCAGATCGGCATCCTCGGTCACGTTCCAGGCGTCCCAGGCGCCCACCTTCTCCAGTACGTCGCGCCGGAAGAACAGCGTGGTCCCGCCAAGCGGCACGACCAGCCCCAGCCGCGCGACGCCCGGAAGCAGCACGCGGAACCAGGCGGCGTACTCGATGGTGAAGCAGCGCGCCAGCCAGTTGGTGCGCGGGTTGTAGAAATCCAGCGCGCCCTGAAGGCAGGCGACGTCCGCGGGGGCCTCGTGAAAGCGGCGGGCGACCTTGTGCAGCTGGTCGGGGTCGGGGCGATCCTCGGCATCCCAGATGCCCACGATCCGGCCACGACAGAAGTTCAGTGCATAGTTCAACGCGCGGGGCTTGGTCTTGATCGGGCCGTCCGGCACGCGGACCACGCGGATCCAGTGGGGCAGGGTCGCGCCCTTCAGCGCGGCCTCGGTCACGTCGTCGCTGGCCTCGATCACCAGCAGCAGGTCGGTCAGGTGGCGCGGATAGTCCAGCCGCGCCAGACGCGCGACCAGCTTGCCCGCGACGTCGCTCTCCTTGAACAGCGGCACCATGACCGAGATGACCGGCAGGGGCGCGTCCTGCGACATCGCGCCCGGAACGTGCCGCCGGGCCGCCAGGAAGGCCAGCAGCTTCAGCGCACTTTGGGTCACCAGCGTCAGCGTGGCCCAGATCGTCAGCAGCACCGCGACGGCGACGGGTTGCAGCAGCAGGCCCGCAGCAAGCACGGCGATCGCTCCGATCGCAAGGCGGCTGGTCCGCGCCTGGTCCTGCGTCCGGCAGCTTTCGGCGGCGGGGACCGTCGCCTCGGCCTGGCGGACAAGGCGGGTGCCGCGAAGCGCCAGCACGCTGCGGTGGATCTGATCCTCGCTGCACAGAAGCATGCGGACATGGCCGAAACCCTGCGGCAGCAGCGGCAGGATCGCGTCGAAGCGTTCGGGATGGGCCGTGGCGATCCAGGTGACGCCGCCGATGCGCCGCCAGGGCAGCACCGAATGCGTCAGGCAGAAACCGGCGCCGACCGCGTCGATCAGGCGCGGATCGGGCGGGGTCAGCTGCGGGTCGATGGATGACGTGCGCCACCTGCGCGACAGCGCGCGCGCAAGCGCCTCGGGGGCGACGAGGTTCTCGGACAGAAGCACCTGCGGCAGGTCGGCCGAGCGCTGCTTCTGCAGGACCGTGGCGCGCAGAAGGTCCGCCGGATCCAGCGCCCCATCCTCGAGCAGGATCTGCCCGAGCGTGCGGCGGTCCTGCGGCGCGGCGGTCGGGCCGCGCAGGACGACGCCCATATCGGGGGTGGGAAGATTTGCGGGCTTGGGCAGCAGGGCGGTCAGGGCCATGGGCGAATCCCTTCTGGAACGCCCTTTCCTGACACGCCCTGGTTAACGGCGGGTTAACCCTGACCCGGAATCAGCCCTTGGCGCGACGATCGCGCATCGAATCGGCAAAGCGCTTGAACAGGTACAGGCTGTCCTGCGGACCCGGTGCGGCCTCGGGGTGGTGCTGCACCGAGAAGACCGGACGGTCGTTCATGCGGATGCCGCAATTGCTGCCGTCGAACAGGCTGATATGGGTTTCCATCACGCCTTCGGGCAGCGACTGGCTGTCCACCGCGAAACCGTGGTTCATCGAGGTGATCTCGACCTTGCCGGTCTCGTTGTCGCGGACGGGATGGTTCGCGCCGTGATGGCCGTGGCCCATCTTGACGGTCTTGGCACCAAGCGCCAGCGCCAGCATCTGGTGACCGAGGCAGATGCCGAAGATCGGCATGTCGCGGTTCAGCAGTTCCTTGATCATCGGCACGGCATATTCACCGGTCGCCGCCGGATCGCCGGGGCCGTTCGACAGGAAGACGCCCTCGGGTTCGTGGGCCATGACCTCTTCGGCGGTGGCGGTGGCGGGCAGGACCGTGACATCCGCGCCGAAGGCCACCAGCGAACGCAGGATGTTGCGCTTCGCGCCGTAATCCAGCGCGACGACCTTGAAGGGCTTGGGCTCGGGGGTGGTGCCGAAGCCTTGGCCCCATTCCCATGCGCCTTCTTCCCAACGATAGCTTTGGGCGCAGCTGACGGTTTTGGCCAGATCCAGCCCGACAAGGCCGGTCCATTCGCGGGCCTTGGCGACCAGCGCCTCGATGTCGAAGTTGCCGTCCGGATCATGGGCCAGCACGACATGCGGGGCACCCAGCTGGCGGATGGCGCGGGTCAGGCGGCGGGTATCGACGCCGCCGATCCCGATGCGGCCGCGGCGGGCCATCCAGTCCGACAGCTCGTCGGTGGCGCGCCAGTTCGACGGATCGGTCGGATCCCACCGCACGACGATGCCGCTGGCAACGGGGTCCTGTGCCTCGTCATCCTCGGTGGTGACGCCGGTATTGCCGATATGGGGGAAGGTGAAGGTGACGATCTGGCTGGCATAGGAGGGATCGGTCATGATCTCCTGATAGCCGGTCATGGCGGTGTTGAAGACCAGCTCGGACACCACCTCGCCCGGGGCGCCGAAGCCCTGGCCATAGAAGATCGTTCCGTCGGCAAGCGCCAGGCAGGCGGTCGGTTTCTTGGCCATCTTGGCACCTCTGGTCTGAAATCGGCCGACAATTACGGGGCATGGGCCGCAAGGTCAAGCGGGTTGGCGCGCTTGTTATTCATCGAACCACGCCCTAGAAGGTCAGCTTTCCGGTGCGACCCTTCCGTCGCCCGCCCCGATGGAGAGCCAGATGGATCTGCGAGCCAAGCTGCAAGCCGCGACCAAAGATGCCATGAAAGCAAAGGACAGCGACCGCCTGTCCACCCTTCGCCTGATCGGTGCCGCCGTGAAGGACCGCGAGATCGCGGCCCGCACCGGCGACGGCGACGGCACCCTGACCGAGGCCGATCTGATCCAGATCCTGTCCAAGATGGTCAAGCAACGCCAGGAATCGGCCCGCGCCTACGAAGAGGGCGGCCGCCTGGAGCTGGCCGCCAAGGAGGAGCAGGAGATCACGATCATCCAGGAGTTCCTGCCCCGCCAGATGACCGAGGAGGAGACGCGCGCCGCCATCGACGCCGCCGTGTCCGAGACCGGCGCCGAGGGGCTGCGCGACATGGGTCGCGTCATGGCCGTGCTGAAGGAACGCCACGCGGGCCAGATGGATTTCGGTGCCGCCGGCGGCATGGTCAAGGCGCGCCTGATGAACTGACGCGCCTCCTTGCGCGTTCGGGCGGGCAGGAGGTGACATCATGCCCGCCAGATCCAAGGCCCAGCAACGCGCCGCCGGAGCGGCGCTTTCGGCGAAACGAGGCGAGACGAAGGTCAAGGACCTTCAGGGTGCCTCGAAGGACATGTATGACAGCATGTCCGAGGACGAGCTCGAGGATTTCGCCTCAACCGACCATGACGACCTTCCCGACAAGGTGGATGACGACTGATCAGCGAAGGGCGGCAAGCCGGCGCGTGATTTCGTCCGACAGGGCGCGGCGTTCCTCGGGGGTCAGGAACGCGCCCAGCTCCAGTTCGCGGCGCCCGTCCGTCAGCACAAGATAGCTTTCGACCGGGCCGGGGCGGATCAGCGCGCGCACCCAGAAGCTGTTGGCCGTCCAGTCGCGCGCGGCACGGCCCGGGTCGCGGCGGACCAGCGACAGGCTGCGCGCGTCGAAGCGCAGCACCTCGTGGACATGCCCGCTGCGATAGGTCAGGTGCAGCGCGAACCATACCCCCGCCACCGCGATCGCCACGAAGACCAGCAGCGGCCACAGCGCCGCCGTCCCGATCACCGCGATCAGGGGCAGGCTGACCAGCGCCATGGTCGCCCCGATGAACCAGACGAAGCCGCGACGCGGCAGCGACCGGTGCGGCCACAGGACAAGCCGATGAGAAACGGCCCCGGAAACATCCGGGGCCGTTTCTTCTGTCCAGCGATATGGCATGTGCCGTCCGCTCAGTGGGCCGGGGTGCGGTCCCACTCCTCGCGCTTCGGCAGCTGCTCGAAGGTGTGCTCGGGCGGGGGGCAGGTCAGCGTCCACTCCAGCGTGTCGGCATATTCGTTCCAGTAGTTGTTCTGCGTCACGCGCTTGCCCGCGAACAGGGTGTAGAAGACGACCCCGATGAAGAACAGGAACGACGCGAACGAGATGTATGCACCGATCGAGCTGATGTTGTTCCAGAACGCATATTCGACCGGATAGTCAATATAGCGGCGCGGCATGCCCTGGCGGCCCAGGAAGTGCTGCGGGAAGAAGGTCAGGTTCGCGCCGATGAACATCGCCCAGAAGTGCAGTTTGCCCGCCCATTCCGGGTACTGGCGGCCCGACATCTTGCCGATCCAGTAATACACGCCCGCGAAGATCGCGAAGACCGCGCCGAGCGACATCACGTAGTGGAAATGCGCCACGACATAATAGGTGTCGTGATAGACGCGGTCCAGCGGTGCCTGGCTCAGGACCACGCCGGTGACGCCGCCCACGGTGAACAGGAACAGGAAGCCGAAGGCCCACAGCATCGGGGTCTTGAACTCGACACTGCCGCCCCACATCGTCGCGATCCAGCTGAAGACCTTGATGCCCGTGGGCACCGCGATCGTCATGGTCGCCAGCATGAAGTAGCTCTGCTGGGTCAGCGACATGCCGACGGTGTACATGTGGTGCGCCCAGACGACGAAGCCCAGGATCCCGATCGCGGCCATCGCCAGGACCATCGGCAGGTAGCCGAAGATCGGCTTGCGCGCGAAGGTCGCGATGACGTGGCTGATGATGCCGAAGCCGGGCAGGATGATGATGTACACCTCGGGGTGGCCGAAGAACCACAGGATGTGCTGGTACAGCACCGGGTCGCCGCCGCCTGCCGGGTTGAAGAAGTTGGTGCCGAAGTTGCGGTCCATCAGCAGCATGGTGATCGCGCCGGCCAGCACGGGCAGGGCCAGAAGGATCAGCCAGGCGGTGATGAAGACCGACCATGCGAACAGCGGCACCTTGAACAGCGTCATGCCGGGGGCACGCATGTTCAGGAAGGTCGTGATGATGTTGATCGCGCCGACGATCGAGGACGCACCCGAGACGTGGACGGCGAAGATCGCCAGGTCCATCGAGTAGCCCTGTTCGTTGGTCGACAGCGGCGGATACAGCACCCAGCCCACGCCCGAGCCGGACTGCTGGCTGCCGCCCGGCGCCAGAAGCGAGGCGATGCCCAGCAGAAGGCCCGCGACATACAGCCAGTAGCTGAGGTTGTTCATGCGCGGGAAGCTCATGTCCGGCGCGCCCAGCTGCAGCGGCATGAAGTAGTTGCCGAAGCCGCCGAACAGGGCCGGGATCACGACGAAGAACATCATCAGCACACCGTGATAGGTGATCATGACGTTCCACAGGTGACCGTTCGGGGTGCATTCGGCGGCGGCATCCGCGAAGAAGCGCGCGCCCTCGGTGCACATGTACTGCACGCCCGGTTCCTGAAGCTCCATCCGCATGTACACGGTGAAGGCCACCGAGATCAGGCCGGCAAGGCCCGCGGTGAACAGGTACAGGATACCGATATCCTTGTGATTGGTGGACATGAACCAGCGGGTGAAGAATCCGCGGGTGTCATGATGGTCTTCGTGGCCGTGCGAGGCTGCGTCTGCCATACCCGAACTCCCTCAAGATGTCGTCAGTCCGGCCCGGCAGCCGGCGTATCACGCATTCTTTAGACCAGCCTCGCGCTTCGGGCAATGCGTCACGAAGGCGCGAGGTCACGTTCGCTCACGACCGCGCGACGTGAACCTAGGGGGCGTCGGGGCTGTTCTGGGCAAGGAACGCGGCAAGATCGGCCTGGTTCGCGTTCAGCTTGAAGGTCATCTTGCTGCGTGCGCGATCGTCGCCCGATTTCTCGCGGACCCAGGCGGTCGGATCGGTGACATAGGCGATCATCTCCTCCTCGGTCCAGACGAAGTCGGGATTGGCCTCGCGCACCGCCAGCAGGCCGTCGCCATAGCGATAGTCCTCCTGGTGCGCGGCCGGGCTGCCGATGATGTTCCACAGATTCGGGGCGATGCGCCCGCCGCGCACGATGTCGTTGCCCTGATCGTCCTGGATCATGTGACAGGACCGGCACTTGCGAAACTCGGATTCGCCGGCCTCGGGGTCGCCCGCCTGCGCGTGGGCCATGGCTGCGGATGCAAGAAGGATGGCGGCGGCTGCCTTTGGCATCTGAAATCTCCGGATGGTTCGGCGGCAGCCTAGCGCCCATGCGGGCGGCGTCCAGCGGTCCCTTGGTCGCAGGTCAGCCGAAGACCTGGTCGAACCCCTTGCGCAGCGCGACATCCAGGTCGCCCATCTCGACGGGCAGGCCCAGATCGACAAGGCTGGTGACGCCGTGCCCGCTGATGCCGCAGGGCACGATCCCACCGTAATGCGACAGGTCCGGATCCTGGTTGATCGAGATGCCGTGGAAGCTGACCCAACGGCGCAGCTTCACGCCGATCGCGGCGATCTTGTCCTCTCGCGGGGTGCCGTCGAACAGGGGCGGGCGGTCGGGGCGCGGCACCCAGACGCCGACGCGGCCCTCGCGGATCTCTCCTCGGATGCCGAACTCGGCCAGGGCGGCGATGACCCATGCCTCGAGATTGGCGACGAAGGCGCGCACGTCGCGCCCGCGCCGGTTCAGGTCCAGCATGACATAGACGATGCGCTGTCCCGGCCCGTGATAGGTGAACTGCCCGCCGCGCCCGGTCTCGTGGACGGGGAATCGCGCATCCAGCAGGTCCTGCGCCCGCGCGCTGGTTCCCGCCGTATAGAGCGGGGGATGCTCGACCAGCCAGACGGCCTCGTCGGCCTCGCCGCGATGAATGGCGGCGACGCGCGCCTCCATGAATGCCACCGCATCCTCGTATCCGGTCAGGCCGGTGCTTTCGATCCATTCCACCATGGGGGCGATGTGGCGCGTGGCGGCGCTTTCGTCAATCGCCAAGCTTGCATGACGGGATGCGCTTTTTTGCATTATACCTCTTTTCAAGGCACGAAGGCTCGGCTAAGACGCCCGCACTGCCCGGATGCGGTCGTGGCGGAATTGGTAGACGCGCAGCGTTGAGGTCGCTGTTCCTTAACCGGAGTGGAAGTTCGAGTCTTCTCGACCGCACCAACATCTTCCTGAAAAATCGGAACGAACTGTCGGGGAACCGGGCCTTTGCGGCCCGGCCCCTGTTCGTCATTCGGCGATGCGCGTCACCGCGGCGCCCGCGCCGGTCGCGATCTGCAGCACGGCCCATTCCTGCGCCGCATCGTTGCGCGCGCTTGCCGCCGACAGCCGCGCCGAGGCACGCTGGCGGTCCGCATCCAGCAGGTCCACCAGGGGCAGGGCGCCCGCCTCGAAGTTCTGGCGTGCCAGGTCGTAGGCGCGATCATACGAGGACGCTGCCCCCTCCAGGGTCGAGACCCGCTGGCGATAGCGGCGCAGGTTCGACTGGCTGGTCTGCACGTCCTCGACCGCGGCGGCGACATCGGACCGCCATTCCAGATCGGCCTGCTGGGCCTCGGAGATGCGGCGGTTGCGCGTCGCGTTCAGCACGCCCTGGTTGGTGATCGGCAGAGACACGCGGGGGCCGAAGCTCCAGCCGTCGGTGCCGTCGCTGTCCGAGACCGACCCCGTCAACGAGATCGAGGGCAGCATGTCCGCCGTCGCCACCCCGACCTGCGCCAGGGCCTGCCCCAGCTCGGCGCGGGACTGGCGGATGTCGGGACGGTTCTGCAGCAGTTCCGCGGGAACGCCGGTGCCGGGGCCCGCCGGGATGCGCAGCGCCCCCGAGCCCGAGGACATGCGCGCCATCAGCGGCCGCGCCTGCACGTTCAGCAGCGTGGACAGCCGGAAGACCTGCGCGTTGAACTGCGCCTCGTAGGATGGCAGGTCCGCGCGGGCGGTCTGCAGCAGGGCCTCGGTCTGGGCGATGTCGTAATCGGTCGCAAGCCCGAGGGACTGCATTTCGCGCGTGACCGACAGCGTGCGTTCGCGCGCGCTGATCGTTTCGCGCGTCAGGGCCAGCGCCTGCTGCTGATACCGCGCATCGGCATAGGCGGCGATCACCTCGGCCAGCCAGGCGAGGCGCACGACCTCGGCCTCGGCCTCGGCGGCGTCCAGCGCGGATTGCGCGGCCTCGCGTTCACGGCGCGCGCCCCCGAACAGGTCGAAGACGAAGCTGGCCGACAGGCTGGAATCGGTGCTGTAGCTCGTGGCCGTCGCATCGCCGCCCGACTTGCTGCGGGTGACGGTCGCATCGCTGCCCGATACCTGCGAGGCCCAGGGCCGCGTCGCCTGCGCATCGGCCTGTGCCGCGCGGATGCGTTCGTTCGCGGTCAGGATGTCCAGGCTGTTCGTCAGCCCCTGCGCGATCAGGTCGGACAGGACCGGATCGCGATAGTCCGACCAGAAGGCCCGCGCGCCCACCTGCCCGACGGGGGTGTTGTCGCCCTCTTCGAAGGCGGGCTGGACCTTGGGGTCGGGGATGGCCGTCGGCTCGGGGCCGACCGCCGCGCAGGCCGAGATCAGAAGCAGCGCCGTCAGCGACAGGGCCGCGCGCTTGGGAATTGCCCGAACAGTCACGTCGTCTTTTCCTTTCGGGTGAAGATCCGCCGCACGGTCAGCACGGCGACATAGAAGACCGGCACCAGGAAGATCCCGATGACGGCGGACGAGGCCATGCCGCCCAGAACCCCGATACCGATCGAGTTCTGCGCCCCCGCACCCGCGCCGGATGCGATGGCCAGGGGAAGCACGCCCAGCATGAAGGCGAAGGTGGTCATCAGGATCGGGCGAAGGCGCTGGCGCGACGCGATGGCGGCGGCCTCCAGCATGTTCTTGCCCTCGGCGATCTGGGCCTCGGCGAACTCGACGATCAGGATGGCGTTCCTGGCCGCAAGGCCGATGGTCGTCAGCAGGCCCACCTTGAAGTAGACGTCGTTCGACTGCCCGAAGACCAGCGCCGCCGCCAGCGCGCCCAGGATGCCCACCGGAACGGTCAGCATGACCGCCAGCGGCACCGACCAGCTTTCGTACAGCGCGGCAAGCGCCAGGAACACGACCAGCGCCGACAGCGCGAACAGGATCGGCGCCTGGTTGCCCGACAGCCGTTCCTGGTAGGATAGCCCCGTCCAGGCCGCGCCGTATCCGCCGTCCATGTCCGTGACCAGTTCCTCCATCGCGCTCATCGCCTCGCCCGAGGACAGGCCCTGCACGGCGGCGCCGCTCAGTTCCAGCGCGCGGGTGCCGCCGAAGCGGGCCAGCGCCTGCGGTTCCTGTTCCCAGGACCGGGTCGAGAACGCGCCGAAGGACACCATCTCTCCGTCCGAGTTGCGGGCATACCAGCGGTCGATGTCGTCGGGCTGGCTGCGGGTGTCGGCCTCGCCCTGCACGATCACGGGACGCAGGTCGTTGCCAAGCGCGAAGTCGTTCACCTCGCGGCCCGCGAAGATCACGGACAGCATGGCGTTCACCTCGCTGATGGACAGGCCGAAGGCGGCGGCCTTCTGCTGGTCGATGTCCAGCTGCAGCGCCGTCTGGGTGGCGGCGTCGTTGCCGCGGAGGCTGGTGACGCGGCCGTCCTCCTGCGCGGTGGCGACCAGCTGGTCGGCGGCCGCCGACAGCGCGTCCTGGCCCTGACCGGTCTGGTCCACCAGGTACATGGTGAACCCCGACGAGGTGCCCAGCCCCTGGATCGCGGGCGGCTGCAGCGTGAAGATCTGCCCCTGCCGGTTCGTCGTGAAGAAGAACCCGTTGGCGCGGTTCACAAGGTCCGCCACCCCGTCGCCGCGCGCGTCATAGTCGCGCAGCTTGACGAAGACGATGGCGTTGTTCTGCCCGGTGCCCTGGAAGCTGAAGCCCAGTGCCGCGAAGACGGATTCGACCGTTTCGGTCTCCTGGGTCAGCATGTAGGTCTCGACCTTCTCGACCAGCGCCTTGGTCTGTTCCGTGGTCGAGCCGTCCGGCCCCTGGATCATCACGATCGCCACGCCCTGATCCTCGTCGGGCAGGAACGAGCCCGGCAGCCGGTCGAACAGCGCCGCGATCCCGAAGCCGATGATGACCAGCACGATCAGCGACCGCAGCGGGCGCCGGATCAGGCGCGTCACCGTCCCGACATAGCCGTCGGTGGCGCGGTCCATGTTGCGGTTGAACCAGCGCGCGGGCGCGATGCCGCCCTTGTGGTCGCGCGGCTTCAGCAGGCTGGCGCACATGGCGGGCGTCAGGATGACCGCGACGCCAAGGGACAGCACCATCGCCGTGATGATCGTGACCGAGAACTGGCGATAGATCACGCCCGTGGCCCCCGTCATGAAGGCCATCGGCAGGAACACCGCCGACAGCACCAGCACGATGCCGACCAGCGCCGAGGTGATCTCGTCCATGCTCTTCTCGGTGGCCTCGACGGCGCTCAGGCCGTCCTCTTCCATGACGCGTTCGACGTTCTCGACGACCACGATGGCGTCGTCCACCAGAAGGCCGATGGCCAGCACCATGGCGAACATCGTCAGCGTGTTGATGGAAAAGCCCGCGAAGGCCAGCATCGCGAAGGTGCCCAGCAGCACGACCGGGATCGCGATGACCGGGATCAGCGTCGCGCGCCAGCTCTGCAGGAAGACCAGGATGACCAGGAAGACCAGCACCACGGCCTCGGCCAGGGTGTGATAGACCTGCTCGATGGATTTCTCGACGAAGGGCGAGGTGTCGTAGGGATAGACGATCTCGACGCCCTCGGGCAGCGATCCCTCCATGCCGTCGATGACCTCACGCACGCGTTCGGCGGTGTCGACCGCGTTCGCGCCGGTCGCAAGGTTCACGGCAAAGCCCGCGGCGGGGTTGCCGTTGTGGCGCGATGCCCCGCCATAGCTTTCCTGCCCGATCTCGATACGGGCGACATCGCCCAGGAACACGGTCGAGCCGTCGGTGGCCACGCGCAGCAGGATGCGCTCGAACTCCTCGGCGGTGGACAGCTGCGACTGCGCCGAGACCGGCACCGTGATCTGCTGGCCCTGCGCACTGGGCTGCGCGCCCAGATCGCCCACCGTGACGTTGGTGTTCTGTTCCGCGACCGCGGCGGTCACGTCCGAGGGCGTGACCTGGTACTGGACCATCTTCATCGGGTCCAGCCAGATGCGCATGGCATAGCCCGAACCGAAGGTGTTGATCGAGCCCACGCCCTCGGTCCGCTTGACCGGATCCTCGATAAGCTGGGCGACCAGATCGCCCAGTTCGACGGAATCGTAGCCGCCATCGGGCGCGGTCAGCGCGCCCACCAGCAGGATCGAGCTGGTCGAGCGTTCGACCTGCACGCCCTGCTGCTGCACCACGTCCGGCAGCTGCGAGGTCACCAGCTGCAGCTTGTTCTGGACCTGCACCTGCGCGATGTCGGGGTCCACGCTGTCGTCGAAGGTCAACGAGATCGAGGTCGAACCCGGCGTCGAGTTCGAGGTCATGTAGGTCAGCCCGTCGATGCCGGTCATCGCGTCCTCGATCACCGTGGTGACAGAGCTTTCGACGATTTCAGCCGACGCGCCGGTATAGGTCGCGCTGACACGCACCGTGGTGGGCGCGATCTGCGGGTACTGCTCGATCGCGAGGCTGTTGAGGCCCATGACCCCCACCAGCATCGTGACCAGCGCCAGCACCCATGCGAAGACGGGGCGGTGGATGAAGAAACGTGCCATCTGGCCTTACTCCGCTTCGGGCTGCGCGGCGTCGCGGACGACCCCGGCCTCGTCGACGGTGACGGGCGCGGTCTGGACCTCGGCGCCCTCGGACAGGCCGGACATGCCGTCCACGACCAGCGTCTCGCCGTTCGCCAGCCCCTCGGTCACGATCCACTGGTTGCGATAGCTGCCATCGGCGGTCAGGTCGCGCTTCGAGGTCTTGCCGTCCTCGACCACCCATGCCGAGAGCTGGCCGATCTTGTCGCGGCTGGCGGCGGTCTGCGGCACCAGGATCGCGCGGGTCACGCCCAGTTCGACCTGTCCGCGCAGGAACATGCCGGGCAGGATCAGCTTGTCGGGATTGTCGAAGCGGAAGCGCGTGTCGATGGACCCGGTCGAGGTCGAGACCGTGACCCCCGGCGCGATCAGCTCGCCCACCGCCTGGTAGGTGCGGCCGTTCTCCAGCGTCAGGGTCGCGCGCAATTCGTCGTTCAGGCGCAGGCGCCCGTCATTGATGTCGTCCAGCACCGACAGGAAGCGCGACGAGGGTTCGTACATGTCCACCTCGATCGGGTCCAGCTGGGTGATCGTGGCCATCGCATCCGACTGGTTCGCCGTGACCAGGTCCCCGATCGAGGCCTCGGCCACGCTGGCGATGCCGTCCAGCGGGCTGGTGACGGTGGTCCAGTCCAGTTCGGCCTGCGCCTGCACCAGCGCGGCCTCGGCGGCGCTGACCTGCGCCTGTGCCTGGTCGCGGGTCGCCTGCGCGCTTTCGACCTGGGCCTGGGTCGTCCCCGATCCCAGCAGCGCCTGGTTGCGCCGCAACGAGGATTCGGCCTCGGTCAGCTGGGCGCGGGCCGATGCCAGGTCGGCTTCGGCTGCGGCGACGCTGGCCTGATAGGTGGTGTCGTCGATGCGGAACATCGGCGTGCCGCGCGCGATCTCCTGGCCGGGTTCGTACAGCACCTCGGTCACGATGCCGCTGACGCGGGGGCGGATCTCGGCGGCATTGGCGGCCACGGCGCGGCCGGGCAGGGTGAAGATCCGGGGAACGTCCTGTTCCTCGATCTGCATCACGCCGACGGTCTTGGGGGGCATTCCCTGGGCCGCCACGCTGGAAGCAAGCATGAGCGATGCGCCAAGCGCCGCGCCCGTCATTCGCAAGAAGTCGCGCATCTGTGTCTCCGATTGCGGCCGGACGCTGCGTCGGCCCTTGCGCGGCTCATTGCACGGAATTGCCGACTATGCAATATTTGCCGGAAACGCAAATTCGGAACTGCTGCAAGAATGAACACAAGCCTTCGTGATCGGCGCCGCCGCCAGACCGCCCGAGAGATCCAGACCACCGCGCTGAAACTGGTGATGGAACAGGGGCTGCACGCCGTGACGACGGACGCCATCGCGCATAAGGCAGGGATCAGCACCCGGACCTTCTTCAACTATTTCCCGAACAAGCAGGCCGCGCTGGTCGGCCCGCTGCCGGTGCTCGAGCCCGAGGATTGCGCCTTCATCGCGACTTCGCGGGAACCGGTGCTGGAGGATCTGACCCGCGCCGTGACGGCGCTTCTGGAAACCAGCCCGCCCGATCGCCCGACGCTTCTGATGCTCGAGACGATGCTGGACCAGTTGCCCGAGGTCACCTGCACCTTCCGCGACACGCTGGACACCATCGCCATGTCGATCAGCGGTCCCCTGCAGGCGCGGCTGGGGCCGGGGTCGCAATGGCAGGCGGACATGATGGCGCACATGACGATGCATGCGCTTGGCAACGCGGTTCGGCAATGGGCCTCGACCGAGGACATGCCCGAGGACCGCATCCCCGCGATGGTGCGCGAACAGCTTCTGGCGGTCTGCGAGACGCTCTCGGCCCGATGACCCGTCAGCCGGCGCCGCCCTGCCATTCCAGCCGGGTGTGGCGCCGGGTCTCGGACTGATCGACCTCCAACTCGGCGCCGATCTGCGCGGCGGCACCCTCCAGCAGGACCGAGCCGAAGCCGCGATCGGGCTGGATGTCGGCGCGCGCCACGTCGTAATCCTCGGTCCAGTTCAGGATCAGGTCGCGGCCTTCGGTCTGCCAGCCGATGCGCAGCGCGCCCTGCACCGGACCCAGCACGCCGTATTTGAAGGCGTTGGTGGCCAGTTCGTGCAGGATCAGCGACAGCGGCACCACGTTCACGGGGCGGATCTGCGTCTCGTCGCCCTCCAGCGTGATGCGCGCCCCGCGATAGGGGGCCAGCGAGGTCTCGATCAGCTGGCGCAGCGGCAGTTCCTCGGACTTGCCCTTGGCCGTCGTCAGGCTGTGCGAACTGGCCAGCGCCGAGATGCGCGAGGACACCTCGTCCACGACCTCGCGCGCGTCGTCGGTCTCGCGCGCGGCCATCCGCAGCATGGCCGAGATCTGGGTGAAGAGGTTCTTCACCCGGTGATCCATCTCGCGGATGACGGCCTCGCGCAGCTCGGCCGCCGATTGCGCGGCGGTCACGTCCACCATGACGCCCAGCACGCGGGCATTCGCACCCGTGCCGACCCGTTCGCCCGATGCCTCGAGCCACGTGCCCGCGCGTTCCCTGGCTGACGGGCGCAGCACCCGGCGGAAGCCCTGGCCATCGGCGCAGGCCCGCAGGTCCGTCAGCAGATCCTCGCGGTCGTCGGGCGCGATCAGCGCGGCGAATGCCTGCATCGGCAGCTGCGCGGTCTGGCCCACGCCCAGAAGGTCCGAGCTGTCGTCGATGGTCAGGCTGCGCGTGTCCGCGTCGAACTGCCAGACCGCGATCCGCGCAAGGTGGCGGACCGAGTTCAGGCGATCCTCCTGCCGCTCGATCTGGATGCGCAGGTCGCGCAGGGCGGTCACATCCTCGAAGACCAGCATGGCCCCTTCGAGGTTCCCCTCGGGGCCGCGATAGGCCTTGGCGTCGATCCGCCAGACGCGGTCCGAACCGGCCTCGGTCAGCTCGGTCCCCTGCGCCTCGCCCTGGCGGATGACCTCTCGGGCCATCTCCTCCAGCGCGGGGCTGTTGAAGGCGTTCGACACGTCGGCCAGCGGGCGTCCGTAATCGGACCGCCGCAACGGGAATATCTGCAGCGCGGCATTGGTGAAGTTGCGGACCTTCACGTCCCGATCGACGACCAGCAACGGGATCTTGGTGGCCGAGAAGAAGTTCTGCAGGTCGCTGTTGGCGGCGGTCAGATCGTCGATCTTGGATTTCAGCTCGTCGTTGACGGTGCTCAGTTCCTCGTTGGTGGACTGAAGCTCCTCGTTCATCGACATCATTTCTTCGTTCGAGCTCTTCAGCTCCTCGTTCGCCGTCTCCAGTTCCTCGACCGCGCCATGCAGCTCGATCTGGGTCAGGCGCAGCTCCTCCTCCAGCAGGTCGGCGCGGGATTCGGTGATGCTCAGCTCGTCGGTGTCGGTATCGGTGTCTGCCTGCTGCTGCGCGGCCTCCTGGAAGACCAGAAGGATGCTGCGGTCGGGCAGGGGTTCGGCGAACAGCGACACGGCCTGAGAGCCGATATCGGACCGCGCGACGAGATCGCGCACGATGACGGCGCGGCCGCTGTTGCCGACCTGGTCCAGCGCGGCGGTCACGGCCTCCTTCAGGCCGGGATGCACGATCTGCTGGGCCAGCACGGGCTTGCGGGCGGTCGGCTCGACCGACAGGAAGCGCGACAGGCGGCCCGCGGACCAAAGCACCTCGCCCGCGCGGGAGACCTGCAACGAGGCAGGCGCGAAACGGTCCAGCACGCGGCGCTGCGCGGCAGCGACGGCGTGACGGCTGCCGGTCGCCTCGGATCGCTGATCGCTGCGATCGGTCGCGGCGGGCCTGCGGAAGGGCAGGTCCAGCGGCAGGCGGGCGGTCGTCTCGTCGCGCTGGAACAGGCGGGCAGGGCGGTCCAGTTCGTTGAAATGCACCGATTCCCGGCGCACCCCCTCGGACGGCCCGAGGAACAGGAAACCGCCGGGCCGCAGCGCGTAATGGAACAGCGGCAGCACGCGGGACTGCAGTTCCTCGTCCAGGTAGATCAGCAGGTTGCGGCAGGAAATCAGGTCCACCCGCGCGAAGGGCGGATCGCGCAGCACGCTGTGGATCGAGAAGCGCACCCGGTCGCGTAGCTGCGGCGTGATCTGCATCAGCGCGTCGCGATGGGTGGTGTATTCGCCGCGCAGCTCCTCGGGGATGTCGGCCAGCGCGCTGATGGGATAGCTGCCGGTCCGCGCGACCTCGATCATCTTCTTGTCGATATCCGAGGCGAAGACGGTGAAGCGCGGGCGCATCCCCGCCGCGCGCATCTCGGCGTCGATCAGCATGGCGATGCTGTAGGCTTCCTCGCCCGACGAGCAGCCGGGCACCCAGATGCGCAGCTCCTCTCCGTCGCTGTCGCGGACCATGGGGCGGATGGCGCGGTCGCGCAGCGTGCGGAACAGTTCGGGGTCGCGGAAGAAGCGCGTGACGTTGATCAGGAACTCGTTCTGCAGCGCGTCGCATTCGTCGCAGTCGCGTTCCAGATGCGCCAGGTAGGCGCGCGCGGTCTGGATGCCCAGGACCTGCATCCGGCGGCGGATCCGGCGCACCAGCGTGGACATCTTGTAGCCGCCGAAATCGTGGCCGCATTGCTCGTGCAGCACCTCGCAGATCCTGCGGGCGTCGGCCATCATGGATTCCTCGGCCACCTCGTCGTCGCGGCTTTCGAAGAATTGCAGGATCGCGGGGACGATGCGGTCGGGCGGCAGCACGAAGTCCACGAGCCCCGTCGATTCCGCCGACAGCGGCATCCCGTCATAGCGGGCGGTGCGGGGTTCCTGCACGACGCAGACCCCGCCATGTTCCTTGATCGCCCGCAGCCCCAAGGTGCCGTCCGCGCCGGTGCCCGACAGGATCACGCAGGCCGCGGCCGAGCCCTGCTGCTGGGCGAGGCTCTCGAAGAAATCGTCGATGGGGCGGCGCAGGCCGCGCGGCTGGTCGAATTCGGTCAGGACCAGCTTGCGCCCCTCGATCAGCATCCGCGCGCCGGGGGGGATGGTATAGACGTGGCCGGGGCTGAGTTCGGTGCCGTGTTCGGCCTGCCGGACGCTCAGCGCGGTGCGGCGGTCCAGAAGCTCGGCCAGGACGCTGTCATGCGTGGGGTCCAGGTGCTGGATGATGACATAGGCCGCAGGATCGTCGCGGCTGGCATCGCGCAGCAGGTCCTGCAGCGCTTCGAGGCCACCGGCCGAGGCGCCGATCGCCACGACCGCGAAATCGCGCCGTGCGCCGGCGGGCGACATCTCGTCCTTCTGGGGGCTGGCGTCATTCATCGCGGATCGCAAGCCTCGCCAAGGTCGAGATGGACCGCGCGATGATGGCCGAACTGTCGGACATGATCAGCCCGAACTGGCTTGCCGCCTTGCGCACATCCTCCATCCTCGTCTTCAACTCCGCGTCGTTGGTCAGCAATTCGTCCTTGCTGCCATGTCGTCCCATGTCGAACTGCGAGGCGATGACGAAGCGAAGCTGTCCGGCACCGTCGCGCAGCTTGGACATGAACACCAGGTTGGCGAAGCTGGATCCATCCGCGCGGTAATTCAGCACGGGAAAGCGCCCATCTTCCGAGGATTGATGCGCCAGGAACACGGACATGGCGGTCACCTGTTCGCGCGGCGTGTCCGGACCCTGAAGAAAGCGGCAATTGTGCCCCACGACATCGTCGATGCCATAGCCGGTCAGCTTCAGGAACCCGTCATTGACCATGCACAGCGGCATGTCGCCCGTGCCATGCGCCAGCGCAAGCGGGATCCGCGACCGACTGAACTGGGCGGTCAGGGCCTCGGGCGGGTCGTGAAACTTGGCGCGGTGCATGAAGCTCCCATCTGCCTGGCGAACAGGCGGTCTGGGCCGAGACTATGCCTTCGTCGCAGGCGTCACAAGCTAACTTTTGTTTTCCCGCCCGGGCGATAACCAAGCGTTATGATGCTCGGCAGGCCTCGATCCAGGCGTTCAGGACGGCCAGGGATTCCGGCTCGTCCAGCCAGGGGATATGCGCGCGTCCGGGTACGTCGGCCATGATCAGGTCGGGGCGCATCTGGGCCATCCGCTGCGCGGTCGCGCTGGACAGAAGGTCCGAATTCGCGCCCCGGATCAGCGCGACGGGCATGCCTTGGGTCGCGGTCCACAGCGGCCACAGGTCGGGGGCCTCACCCTCGAACGCGGCAAGGAACGCCTCGCGCAGGGTCGGGTCGTAGTTGATGCGCAGGCCGCGGTCGGTTTCCGTGTAATGGGCGCGCACATCCTGCAGCCAGCGCCCCTCGGGCACGTCCGAGAAGCCGGCCATCATGGCGGGCAGGCGTTCCGCGAGTTCGGCATGGCTGCGCGCGGCGGGGTTGCGCCCGACATAGTCGAAGATCTTGTGCAGCCCGTCCCGTTCGATCACCGGCCCGACATCGTTCAGGCACAGCCCGATCATGCGGTCCCGCGCGGTCGCGGCCAGGAACAGCCCGTTCAGCCCGCCGCGCGATGTCCCGAGGATCGCCGCGCGGTCCAGCCCCAGGTGATCCAGCAGGTTCAGCGCATCGCGGCTTTCGCGCGGAACGGTATAGGTCGCGGCGCCGGTGAAATCCGACGCGCCGCGGCCGCGGTAATCCATGCGGATCAGCCGCACGCCGGACAGATGCGGGGCGAAATGGTCGAAATCGGCCATGTTGCGCGTCAGTCCGGCAAGGCACAGCAGGGGCAACCCGCGGCCTTCGTCGCGAAACGCAATCTTCGCGCCGTCATCCGCAACGAAATGCTGCATGGCTGCCCCCATTGCGGTTGCTTACAGGTTCTCGCTCTGGGGCATGCCCAGCACGTGATAGCCGCCATCGACGGTCACGATCTCGCCGGTGGTGCAGGCGCCCCAGTCCGACAGAAGCCAGACGGCGGTACCGCCGATGGCCTCCAGCGTCGCGTTCGCGCGCATGGGGGCATTGGCCTCGGTATGGCGGAAGGTCTTGCGCGCGCCGCCGATCGCGGCACCGGCCAGCGTCTTCATCGGGCCGGGGCTGACCGCGTTCACGCGGATGCCGTCCGGGCCAAGGTCGTTGGCAAGATAGCGCACGCTGCTTTCCAGCGCGGCCTTGGCGACGCCCATGACGTTGTAGAAGGGCGTGACGCGGTTCGATCCGCCATAGGTCAGCGTGATGATCGACCCGCCCTCGGACATCATCGGATGCGCGCGGCGGGCGACCTCGATCAGCGAATAGCAACTGATCTCGAGGCTGTGCTTGAAGTTCGAGCGGCTGGTATTGATGAACCGGCCCGTCAGCTCGTCCTTGTTGGAATAGGCGATGGCATGGACCAGGAAGTCCAGCTTGCCCCATTTGTCCTGGAGCGAGGCGAAGGCCGCGTCCAGCGATGCGTCGTCGGTCACGTCCACGTCCAGAAGCGTGTCCGAGCCGACCGAGGCGGCAAGCGGTTCGACCCGCTTGCCGAAGGCCTCGCCCTGATAGGTGAAGGCCAGTTCGGCCCCCTCGGCGGCGGCCGCCTTGGCGATCCCCCACGCGATGGAGCGGTCATTGGCGACCCCCATCACAAGCCCGCGCTTGCCCTTCAGAAGATCGCCCATGATGTCCTCGTTCTTTCGTAATCAGTCGCGGAAGCGCGACATCAGCAGAGAGGCGTTGGTGCCCCCGAAGCCGAAGCTGTTCGACAGGATCGAATCCAGCCCTGCATTGTCCACGCGGTCGGTCGCAATCTCGCCCGGCTTGATCTCGGGGTCCAGAGTCTCGACATTCGCCGAGGCCGCGATGAAGTCATTCTGCAACATCAGCAGGCTGTAGATCGCCTCGTGGACGCCGGTCGCGCCCAGGCTGTGACCGGTCAGGGACTTGGTCGAGCTGACGGGCGGCGTGCTGCCCTCGCCGAAGATGCGGCGGATGGCCTGGATCTCGCCCAGGTCGCCGACCGGGGTCGAGGTGCCGTGCGCGTTCACATAACTGACCTTGCGGCCTTCGGGCAGGGTGTCCATGGCCACGCGCATCGCACGCTCGCCGCCCTCACCCGAGGGGGCGACCATGTCATAGCCGTCGCTGGTCGCGCCGTAACCGGTGACCTCGGCATAGATCTTGGCACCGCGCGCCAGGGCATGGGACAGCTCCTCCAGCACGACGACGCCGCCGCCGCCCGCGATGACGAAGCCGTCACGCGTCGCGTCATAGGGGCGCGAGGCGGTTTCGGGCGTGTCGTTGTATTTCGACGACATCGCGCCCATCGCGTCGAACAGGCAGGACAGCGTCCAGTCCAGTTCCTCTCCGCCGCCGGCGAAGACGATGTCCTGCTTGCCCATCTGGATCTGCTCGACCCCGTTGCCGATGCAATGCGCCGATGTCGCGCAGGCCGAGGTGATCGAGTAGTTCACGCCCTTGATCTTGAAGGGCGTCGCAAGGCAGGCCGAGTTCGTGGACGACATGCAGCGCGTCACCATGAAGGGGCCCATGCGCTTGGGTGCGCCCTTCTCGATGACGATCTGGTGGGCGTCGAAGAAGTTCGACGTCGACGGCCCGCCCGAGCCCATGATCAGGCCGGTGCGCGGGTTCGAGATCTCGCGATCCTCGAGGCCGCTGTCCTTGATCGCCTGTTCCATGGCGATGAAGTTGTAGGCAGCGCCCGGACCCATGAAGCGCAGGTTGCGCTTATCGATATGGTCCTCCAGCTTGATCTGGGGCATGCCGTGAACCTGGCTGCGGAAGCCGTGTTCGGCATATTCGGGGGCGAAGACGATCCCGGAACGCCCGTTGCGCAGGCTTTCGGTGACTTCTTCTGCATTGTTACCGATGGGCGAAACGATGCCCAGGCCGGTGATGACGACGCGCCGCATTGGGGTGCCTCCTCGGGTAAATTTCATCAGCTGGTCGACAGGGCGACCTTCATGTCCTTGACCTGGTAGATCAGTTCGCCATCCGCCTCGACGCGGCCGTCGGCCACGCCCATGGTCAGGCGACGGGTCTGCACGGCCTTCGTGAAGTCCACGTGATAGCGCAGCATCTTGCGGTCGGGGCGGACCATGCCGGTCAGCTTGACCTCGCCCACGCCCAGGGCATAGCCGCGGCCTTCCCAGCCGCGCCAGCCCAGGTTGAAGCCGGTCAGCTGCCACAGGCCGTCAAGGCCCAGGCAGCCCGGCATGATCGGGTTGCCGGGGAAGTGGCAGCCGAAGAACCACAGGTTGGGGTCGATGTCGAACTCGGCCACGACGTGACCCTTGCCGTGTTCGCCGCGATCCTCCGAGATGTCGGTGATGCGGTCCATCATCAGCATCGGCGGTTCGGGCAGCTGGGCATTGCCGGGGCCGAACAGCTCTCCGCGCGCGCAGGCAAGCAGGTCGTCGCGATCGAAGCTGGTCTTGGTCATCGCCATGCGTGTGGTGCCTTCCATTCCGGCCCGCCCCGACGGGGGACGGGCGTTTTCAAGTTGCCGCACGGTCTATCATCTGGGGTCGGAAAGGCGCAAGCGAAAGGCGGTGCCGCAACGTAAGGCGCGGTCAGAACCACTGTCCGGGTTCCATCAGGCCCAGATCCATCAGCTGCTGGCTGTTCCATCCGAAGGGGTGCGAATTGCGCCAGACCATGTCGCCCACCTGGTCGCGCGACCCCGGATTGGTCGCCAGCGCCTTGGCCACGCGGAATGACGCGATGGTCGCAGTCAGATTGTGGTGCCAGGGGCAGGAATAGGTGTTGTATTCCTCGAGGTTGAAGCGGTGGTCCGCGGTGATCCGCAGGCCCGCCTCCGCCCGGAACAGCGCGATGCGGTCGATGCGCCGACGGTCGGGCGGCAGCAGTTCCTCGTATCGCCAGCGCAGGCCGCCGTGGAAATCCAGCTGCCTGTCGCGCGGATGCCCGTCCGGCCCCTTGCGGCCAAGCGCGTAATACCCGGTGCGGTCGAACATCGGGTTGTCCAGATCGACCGCGTCCGGGAACCGCCCCAGATCGCCCGCATAGAGGTCGATCACATAGGTCAGCATTGCGCCGCGGCGTTCCTCGGTGTGGAAGGCCAGCATCTCTCCGACGCTGCGGCTCTCTCCGAAGGGGTGGAACAGGAATTCGGCGTTGAAGCAGTAATACAGCCAGGTGCCCGCGGGCACGGCGGCGATCACGGCGTTCACCCCCTCTACATGGGCGTCGGGACGGCGCGAATCGTGGCGCAGCTGCGTGACCCGCGCAGCCAGGTCGGGCGGCAGGGATATCTGCAGCTCGGACATGATCAGGATGTGGCGGAAGCCGCGCGCGACGTGATGGGCGACGGTTTCGGTGACGGCGACGCCATCCTCGACGAAGAGGATGGCGATCGGGCCCTTGGCCAGCTGCGCGCGCGGGCGGGACAGGAATTCCTGCCGGTCGGTGACGGGCAGGACCGGCATCAGCGCATCACCGCCTTCACCTGGTCCAGCGCGGCGCGCAGCAGTTGCGGGTTGTCGCTGGCCGACTGGACCAGCCGCTTCAGCGTGGCCTTCTGCGCGTCGGGGATGTCGGCGCCCTCGATCATCTCCTCGATCCGGGCGGCGTCGAAGCCCTCGGGGGTCAGAAGCGTCTCGATCCGGGCGGCGACGGCGGCGGCATTCGCCGTTTCCTCGGCATGTTCGGCGGCGGTCTCGGCGGCGTCGGCGGCCTCCTCGACGGTGGCGGCCTCGGGTTCGGTGGCGGCGGCCTCGGCTGCGCGGCCGGCGGCGGCGATGGCGGCCTCGGCTGCGGCCTCGGCCTCGGCCGCGGCATCCGAGGCGGGGGGAACGCCCGCATCCTCCGAGGCGCGAACGGCCTCGGCCGCGGCATCGGCCGCGATGGCGGCAGCATCGGCCGCGGCGTCGGCGGCCGCATCGGCGGCTTCGGCCGCCTCTTCCTCGGCGGGGTCGGCTACTGCTTGCGGCGCAGGCTCCGGCTGGGCGGGGGCCTCGGCCAGTCGGGTGTCCTTCGGTGCCTGCGACTGGCTCCAGAACCACGCGCCCCCCGCCGCCAGCAGCAGAATCACGACGATCAGCCCAAGTTTCTTCATCCGGCACCCCCGGCCATCAAGTTGTCCTTGGGCCATCTATGGCACAGCCCTTCGGGACCGAAAAGCCGCGCGCCCCCCGGATACGGGCGCAGATGCGCCCAAATGCGCAATTTGCACCGTGAAACGCATCAAATCCGGTTGAAAACGCGGGCCGCTCGCCTTAATTTCCCTTCACTTCCGACTTGGCTGCATAAGGAGTATCGCCATAGCTCGTCGACCGCATAACGCACCGCCCACCCGTGACACCGGCCCCCGCGTGAACGAACGCATCCGCGTGGCCGAAATCCGCCTGATCGGCCCTGACGGAGAGAATGTCGGCGTGGTGCCGCCCTCGGTCGGATTGCAGATGGCGCAGGACTCGGGGCTGGACCTGGTCGAGATTTCGCCGAACGCGGCCCCTCCGGTCTGCAAGGTCATGGACCTCGGCAAGTACAAGTACGAACAGCAGAAGCGCGAGGCCGAGGCCCGCAAGAAGCAGAAGGTCATCGAGGTCAAGGAGATCAAGTTCCGTCCGGGAACCGACATCCACGACTATGACGTCAAGATGCGCAACGTGCTGAAGTTCCTCGAGGCCGGCGACAAGGTGAAGGTCACCCTTCGCTTCCGTGGCCGCGAGATGGCCCACCAGGACCTGGGCCTGGAGCTGCTGAACCGCGTCAAGTCCGACGTGGACGAGGTCGGCAAGGTCGAATCCATGCCGAAGCTCGAAGGCCGCCAGATGGTCATGATGATCTCGCCGCGCTGATCGCCGCGAAATCGCACCGAACTTGGACCGAACTTGGGCCGCGCAGGCATTGCCGCGCGGCCTTTGCTTTTGCAGGATGCGCCCATGATGAACGATCCGCGAATCCTGCCGCCCCCCGCCATCCGGCTGAAAGCCCTGCCCGATGCCGATCCCGCCCTTCCCGCGCCGCGCTATGAAAGCGCGGGCGCTGCCGGTGCCGACCTGCGCGCCAACCTGCCCGCTGCGATCCGCGAGGCGGGCATCGTGCTGCCGCCCGGCGGTCGCGCGCTGATCCCGACGGGCTTTGCCATCGCCGTCCCCGCGGGGTGGGAGGCGCAGGTCCGCGCCCGTTCCGGCCTTGCGCTGAAGCACGGCATCGCGCTGCCCAATGCCCCCGGCACCATCGACAGCGATTATCGCGGCCCCTTGGGCGTCATCCTGATCAACCTGGGCGATGCCGATTTCCACGTGGCGCATGGCGACCGCATCGCGCAGCTGGTGATCGCGCCCGCCCCGCAGGCCGCGTTCGATCTGGTCGAGGAACTGGACGACACGCAGCGCGGGCAGGGGGGCTTCGGCTCGACCGGATCGGGGCGCGAGTGATGCTGGGCCTGTGGCTGATCGTGGCGCTGCTGATCCTGGGCCGGGTGCTGCGCGCGCCCGGACGGGTGGTGCTGGCCATGATCGGCACGCTGCTGGCGGCGATGGTGCTGATCCAGCTGGCGGTCCCCGGATCGGCGGTCGCGGATGCGATCGGCGGGTCGGCGGCGGGCTGGCTGGTGCTGGGCGCGGCGATCGCGCTTGGCTGGGGCTATCGCGCGGGCCTTCGCCGCCTGCGCGCCCGCGCCGCACCGCCCCCCGAACCCGAACGCAGCCCCGATGCGGGCCTTACGGACCCCGAGATCGACCGCTATGCCCGCCACCTGGTCCTGCACGAGATCGGCGGGCCGGGGCAGATGCGGCTGAAGGGTGCGCGCGTGCTGATCGTGGGCGCGGGGGGCCTCGGTGCGCCGGTCTGCCTCTATCTTGCGGCGGCGGGGGTCGGGCGGATCACGCTGGCCGATGACGATACCGTCGCGCTGTCGAACCTGCAGCGGCAGGTGATCTTCCGCGACGACCTGCAGGGCGAGCCCAAGGCCTATGCCGCCGCCGAGGCGATGCTGCGCCTGAACCCGCATCTGGACGTGACGCCCCTGACGCGCCGCATCACCGAGGACGATATCGACCTGATCCGCCAGCACGACCTGGTCATCGACGGAACCGACAGCCACGCCACCCGCAGCGCGATCAACCGCGCCTGCGTTGCGGCGGGCGTTCCGCTGGTCTGGGGCGCCATCGGCCGGTGGGAGGGTCAGCTGACCCTGTTCGATCCGGCCCGTGGCGGCCCCTGCATGAACTGCGTCTTCCCCGAGGCCCCCGTCCATGATGCCCCCTGCGCCGAGGCCGGCGTGGTCGGCGCGCTGCCCGGCGTGATCGGGTCGATGATGGCGCTGGAGGCGGTCAAGGAAATGACCGGCGCGGGGCAGGGGATGCGCGGCCGCCTGATGATCCACGACGCGCTCTATTCCGAGACGCGGGTGATCCGCACCTCGGCCGATCCGGCCTGCACCGTCTGCGGCCCCGCCCGCACCGAAAAGGAACACTGAATGAACCCCGAACTGACCCGCTGGACCGGCCCCGAGGGGCTGCCGCGCTTCGACCTGATCGCGGATGCGGATTTCGCCCCCGCCTTCGACCGCGAACTGGCCGCCGCCGAGGCCGCGCACGAGGCGATCGCCGCCAACCCGCAACCCCCCAGCTTCGAGAACACCATCGCCGCGATGGAATTGGCGGATGAGGGGCTGGGGCGGATGCTCTCGATCTTCTATACGCTGGCGGGCGTTGATTCGAACCCCGCCCGAGAGGCGCTGAGCCGCGATTTCGCGCCGCGCCTTGCCGACTACGGCAGCCGCATCAGCATGGACCCGCGGCTTTACGACCGCGTCAAGGCGGTGGCCGAGGGCGCCGATGCGCTGCCGCCGCAGGATGCGCGGATCACCCGGCTGGCCCTGCGCGACCTGACGCGCGCGGGCGCGGGGCTGGCACCCGAGGGCCGGGCCCGGATGGCTGCGATCCGGGGGCGGCTGGCCACGCTGACGACGCAGTTCACGCAGAACGTGCTGGCGGATGAACGCGACTTCGTGATGCCGGTCGCCGACGACCGGCTGGACGGGCTGCCCGACTGGCTGCTGCGCGCGATGCGGGCCGCGGCGCGCGAACGCGGGCTGCAGGGGCAGGTGGTGACGCTGAACCGGTCGCTGATCGTGCCCTTCCTGGAGCATGCAGGCGACCGCGCCCTGCGCGAGGATGCCTTCCGCGCATGGGCCGCGCGCGGGTCGGGGCAGGGTGCGGGCGGGCAGGCGACGGACAACCTGCCGCTGATCCACGAGATCCTTGCCCTGCGCCATGAACGCGCGCAGCTGCTGGGTCATCCCGATTTCGCCTCGTGGAAGCTGGAGACCCAGATGGCGGGCACGCCCGACCGCGTGCAGGATTTGCTGGGGCAGGTCTGGACGGCGGCCAGCGCCCGTACGGCCGATGACGAGGCCCGCCTGACCGAGATGCTGCGCGCCGATGGCGTGAACGACAGGCTGCGCGGCTGGGACTGGCGGCTCTATGCCGAACGGCTGCGGCAGGCGGAACATGACGTCGATGCGGACCGTGTCGCGCCCTATCTGACGCTGGACGCGATGCTGGGCGCGGTGTTCGACGTGGCCCACAAGCTGTTCGGGCTGGAATTCGCGCCGATCGACGCGCCCCTGTGGTCGCCCGACGTGCGGGCCTTCCGCGTCACGCGCAATGGGCGGCTGATGGCGATCTTCCTGGGCGATTTCCATGCCCGTCCGGGCAAGCGGTCGGGTGCCTGGTGTTCGTCGCTGCAATCGCAGCACCGGATCGGCGAGGGGCAGCGCGCCATCGTGGTCAATGTCTGCAACTTCACCCCGCCCGAGGCGCCGGGCGCGCCCTGTTTCCTGTCCTGGGACGACGCGCATACGCTGTTCCACGAATTCGGCCACGCGACGCATCACATCCTGTCCGAGGTGGACTGGCCCTCGATCTCGGGGACGTCGGTGGCGCAGGACTTCGTCGAGTTGCCAAGCCAGCTGTACGAGCACTGGCTGGAACAGCCCGAGGTGCTGGATGCCCATGCCCGCCACCACGAGACGGGCGAGGCGCTGCCCGCCGATCTGCGCGACCGCGTGATCGCGGCGGGGAACGCGGATGCGGGATTTTCCACGACGGAGTACCTGGAAAGCGCGCTGGTGGACCTGGCCTTCCATCGCGGCACCCCGCCCGATGACGCGATGGCCGCGCAGGCGCGGGTGCTGGCGGATCTGGGCGCCCCCGAGGCGATCCCGATGCGGCATGCGACGCCGCATTTCGCGCATGTCTTCGCGGGCGACAGCTATGCCGCGGGGTATTACAGCTACATGTGGTCCGAGGTGATGGACGCCGATGCCTTCGCCGCCTTCGAGGAGACGGGCGACATCTTCGACCCCGCCACGGCGAAACGGCTGGAGGAGACGATCCTGTCCAAGGGTGGATCGGCGCCTGCGGATCAGCTGTGGATGGATTTCCGGGGCCGCATGCCGGGGGTCGAGCCGCTGCTGAAGGGGCGCGGGCTGTCGTGAGACGCCCAGGGGGTGCCGACCGTCGGTCGGCACCCTGCCGGGCAGGCCGGGGGCGGGGGGGGGGGGGGGGGGGGGGGCAACGGGGTATCCTTGGCGGGCGGGGCAAGGACCGAAGCGTCCCGCCCCCTGCCCTGTCTGTCAAGCGATGGCGCGGGTCA